>NZ_JAYQPI010000006.1:0-39449 GCF_038145245.1 Candidatus Allofontibacter sp.
ATTTGGAGGCCACGCCCAGAATCGAACTGGGATACAAGGATTTGCAGTCCTCTGCGTAACCATTCCGCCACGTGGCCCTATTTTTTCTGTATTATTTTCTAATAGCTATCGTGTATATATATTTAGTTTTCTAAACTCGCAAATATTATGCAACATAGTACTCGAAAATTAAATATGATTGAGAGCCAATTAAGGCCCAATAATATTATAGATGAAAATTTAATTACGGCATTTGAAAAGGTTCAACAAGAAGATTTTTTACCTGATTCACTAAAAAATTTATCTTACATAGATGATCATATAAAAATCTCAAAGAATAGTTTTATTTTAAAACCGCTTATTTTTGCAAAATTTTTAAATATTCTAAAACTAGATTTATCAGATATTATTTTAGAAGTAGGTTCTGGAGGAGGATACACAACTTCTATATTAGCAAATTTAGTTAAATTTGTTTACTCGATTGAACAAGACGCAAATATATCCGATTTAACAACTAAAAATATAAAGAAAAATAAATACACAAATGTTAATGTTTTATTTTCTAATTATAGAAAACTAAATTTATCCAACATTAAATTTAATAAAATTATTATCAATGGAACAGTAAATGCTGACCCTGTAAATTTACTGGATAAATTAAATACTAACGGAAAATTAGTTTGTATTTTAATGGAACAATCTTCATCAAGCATTTATCTTTTTAATAAAAAAATAGACGGATATGAAAAATTAAAAATTATGAACGCAAATGCACCTATTTTAATTAATTATATTGATAAAGAAGAATTTAATTTTTAATGTTAGAGGAAAATTATAATCATTTAGAAATTGAAGATAAAATTTATAATTTTTGGGAAAAAAATAAATTATTTGAGCCTAAAAGAAATTATAAAAAAAAATATTTTTCTATTGTAATACCCCCGCCCAATGTAACAGGTAACTTGCATATGGGTCATGCTCTTAACAATTCTATACAAGATTTATTAATTAGGTTTTACAGATTAAAAGGTTATGAAACTTTATGGCAGCCCGGTACTGACCACGCTGGAATAGCAACAGAACTAGTAGTAGAAAAAAAACTAAATGAAAAAAATCAATCGAAAAAATCATTAGGTAGAGAAAAGTTTCTAGAAGAAGTTTGGAATTGGAAAGAACATTCTGGCAATTTAATTATTAATCAACTTAAAAAATTAGGTTCCTCATGTGACTGGTCGCAAACTAGATTTACTATGGATCATGAAATGTCTAAGGCTGTAGTAAAAGTATTTTTAGAGTTACATAAAAAAAAACTAATTTATAAAGATTTTAAATTAACAAACTGGGACCCAGTATTAAAAACTGCGATTTCTGATTTAGAAGTTGTGCAAAAGGAAGTTGAAGGTAAACTTTATTATATTAAGTATTTTATCAATAAAAATGAATATATATCAATAGCTACTACCAGACCAGAAACAATATTTGCAGATGCTGCGGTTGCTGTAAATTCTAAAGATAAAAGATATAAAAAATTAATATCTAAATATACAAAAATTCCAATTATAGATAAGCAAATTAGAATAATCGCAGATGATTATGCTGATCCTAATCAAGGATCTGGAGCGGTAAAGATTACTCCTGCGCATGATTTTAATGATTATGAGGTGGGACTAAGACATAATCTAGAAAAAATTAATATTTTTGATGAAGATGGAAAACTTAATAAAAATTGTCCACAAAAATATCAAGGTCTTGATAGGTTCGTAGCAAGAAAATTAATAATTGAAGATTTAAAATTAATTAACGCTTTAGAAAAAGAAGAAATAATAAAACACAACGTACCATATGGTGATAGATCAAATACTATAATTGAGCCGTATCTAACTGAGCAATGGTTTTTAAATGTTAAAAAAATGTCTACCGAAGCTTTAGCTGCTGTAAAAAATAAAAAAACTGTTTTTTTTCCAGAGTCTTGGACTAAAACTTATAATTTATGGTTAAAAGATATTAAACCATGGTGCATTTCTAGACAAATTTGGTGGGGTCATCAGATTCCGATTTGGTACGGTATTGATGGAAAAATTTTTTCTGCAAAGGATAAAAGCGATGCACAAGCACAAGCTGATAGATTTTATAAAAAGAAAGACTCAATTATTAAACAAGATGTTAACGTTTTAGATACTTGGTTTTCATCAGCTTTATGGCCTTTTGCAAGCTTAGGTTGGCCAAAAAAAACTTATAATTTGAAAAGATTTTACAAAACATCTGTTTTAGTAACTGGATTTGATATTTTATTTTTTTGGGTAGCTAGAATGATGATGATGGGACTTTTTGTAACAAAAAAAGTGCCTTTTGATAAAGTTTATATACATGCATTAGTTAGAGATGAGCATGGTCAAAAAATGTCTAAATCAAAAGGAAATGTAATTGATCCTTTAGATTTAATTAATAAATACGGAGCAGATGCTTTAAGATTTACATTAATGTCTATGGCTTCTCCAGGTAGAGATGTAAAACTTTCAGAGGAAAGAGTTAAAGGGTATAGAAATTTTTTAACAAAGATTTGGAATGTTTCTAAATTTTGTGATTTTAATAAATGCAATCTTGATATTAAAATTGATAGTAAAAATGTTAAATTAGAAATTAATCAATGGATTATTAATGAGTACATTCATACTAAAAGTAATATTGATAATTATATAAAAAATTTTAGATTTGATGAGGCTTCTAAAGAAATTTATAATTTTGTATGGAATGTGTTTTGTGATTGGTATTTAGAATTTTCAAAATCAATTTTTTATTCAAATAATCAAAAACAAATAAAAGAAACAAAAAAAGTATTTGGTCTTGTTTTTTCAAATATTCTTTTAACGCTCCATCCATTTATACCTTTTGTTACTGAAGAACTTTGGAATAAGTTAAAATTTTTTGAATTATTAAAGTGTCCTTTAATAAATTATAATTTTAATAATAAAATTCAGTTAATAAAAAATAATAAAATTAAGTTGGTTAACTGGTTAATTAAACTTATTAGCTTAATAAGATCTACAAAAGTTATTTTACAAGTTTCACCTGGAAATTTTGTAGATGTTTGTATTGATTATTTGCCACATGATAAAAAAAGTTTTTTAGATAGAAATTCTTTAATTTTTAAAAAAGCTTCGAGAATTGAAAATTATTTTAGTAAAAATGAAAAAAATGAAAACATATTGCCAATCTATTTAGATGGTGATGCTATTTTAATTAAATTTGCAACAGAAATTTCTTTGAAAGATCAAATTAGCAAAGTTAAAACAAAAATAGATTTAATAAAAAACAGTATCAATTCTGCAAAAAATAAACTTTCTAATAAAGCTTTTATTAACAAAGCTCCTAAAGATGTAATTGATAAGGAAAAAGATATTTTAAAGAGATTAGTAAATGATTTAAATCAATTAGAAAGTATTATATCTATTAAAAATTAGTTATGAAATTTGATAAATCAAAATTACCTAGTCGTCATACTACAATAGGCCCAGATAGAGCACCTCATAGATCTTTTTATTATGCGATGAATCTAAAAAAAGATGATATTGCAAAACCATTTGTGGGTGTTGTTTCAACATGGAATGAGGCTGCACCCTGTAACATTGCTTTAATGCGTCAAGCTCAATCGGCAAAAAAAGGTGTTTTTGAAAATAATGGAACTCCAAGAGAGTTTTGCACAATCACAGTTACTGATGGAATTGCAATGGGTCATGAAGGAATGAAATCATCTTTAATATCTAGAGAAATAATTGCAGACTCAACAGAATTAACTGTAAGAGGTCATTGTTATGATGCATTAGTTGGTTTGGCAGGTTGTGATAAATCTTTACCAGGACTAATGATGGCGATGTGCAGATTGAATGTACCAAGTGTTTTTATTTATGGAGGATCTATATTACCTGGTAAATTTAGAGGAAAAGATGTTACAGTTGTAGATGTTTTTGAGGCTGTTGGAAAGCACTCCAATAAGCAAATGTCAGATGAGGAGTTAGAAGAATTGGAAATTAATGCATGTCCAAGCGCAGGTGCTTGCGGAGGGCAGTTTACTGCTAATACTATGGCATGTGTTTCTGAAGCTATAGGTTTAGCTTTACCATATTCTTCAGGTACTCCGGCTCCGTATGAAGAAAGAGATAAATATGCTTACGCAAGTGGAGAAGCTGTAATGTCTTTATTAAAAAAAAATATTCGTCCAAGAGACATTGTTACTCTTAAATCATTACAAAACGCAGCAACTATTGTTGCAGCTACTGGAGGTTCTACTAATGCTGCACTCCATTTACCTGCAATAGCAAATGAATGTGGAATAAAATTTGATCTTATGGATGTAGCAAAGATTTTTAAAAAAACTCCTTATTTAGCAGATCTAAAACCAGGTGGAAAATATGTTGCAAAAGATATGTTTGAAGCTGGTGGAGTGCCAATGCTACTTAAAACTTTATTGGACGGAGGCTATTTACATGGCGATTGTTTAACCGTTACAGGAGAAACAATGAAAAAAAATTTAGAGAGTGTGAAATTTAATAACAATCAAGATGTTATGAGACCTTATAACAAACCACTATCAAAAACAGGAGGGGTTGTTGGTCTAAAAGGAAATTTAGCGCCTGAAGGAGCAATTGTTAAGGTGGCAGGTATGAAAACGTTAAAGTTTATAGGGAAAGCTTTATGTTTTAATAGTGAAGAAGAAGCTTTTAAAGCAGTTCAGAACCGAAAATACAAAGAAGGAGATGTTATAGTTATTAGATACGAAGGACCAAGAGGAGGCCCAGGAATGAGAGAAATGTTATCTACTACTGCGGCTATTTATGGTCAAGGTATGGGAGAAAAGGTAGCTCTAATAACTGACGGTAGATTTTCAGGAGCAACTAGAGGCTTTTGCGTTGGGCATGTTGGACCGGAAGCATTTAATGGTGGTCCAATAGCATTATTAAAAAATGGAGACACAATAATTATCGATGCTAATAAAGGAACTATAGATGTTAAAATTCCTAGTTCAGAGTTACAAAAAAGAAAAAAATCTTGGAAAAACATTAAACCTAATTTTTCATCAGGAACACTTTGGAAATACGCTCAGTCTGTTGGTTCTTCAAAAGATGGCGCAGTAACACATCCAGGTAGTTTTAAAGAAAATAGTTGTTACGCAGATATTTGAGGAATATTTGTTTATAACAATTTTAAACATAATACTTCCAGTTATTTTTGTAGTTTTCATTGGTTATCTATGGAACAGATATAATAAAGATTTTAATCTTGTAGCAGTAACAAAGCTGGTAGCAAATATAGGACTTCCTTGTTTAATTTATGATTCATTAACAAGATCTAATTTAACTATAAATATATACTTTCAAATTTTTTTTTCTGCTTTTTTAGTTTTGAGCATTGGTTTTTTATCTGGTTATTTGTTAATTAAAATTTTTAAACTTCCATCTATTAAATTAACAACTCCATTAATGCATCCAAATACCGGAAACATGGGAATTCCTTTATCATTATTAGCTTTTGGAAATGAAGGATTAGCGTTGGCTGCTGGTTTTGCTTCAATAGTTATGGTGAGCCACTTCACTGCAAATTCTTCAATTTCATCTGGAGTTTATTCTTTAAAAAAAATAATTTTAAGCCCAGTTTTATTATCATTAATTTTTTCTCTTATTGTATTATTTTATAAAATAGAAATGCCAACTATTTTTAATAGTATTACAAAAATTTTATCAGGATTTGTTATACCTCTAGTTTTACTATCACTTGGTATTTCGCTTAGTAAAATTAATATTAAAAAATTAAAAATTGGATTTATCCTTGGTTTTTTTAAACTTATTTCAGGTCCATTTATTGGATTGTTAGTTGTATATTTATTAAAACTTGATGGTAACGTTGCAAAAGTTGTTATATTACAAGCGTCAATGCCGGCCGCTATATTAACTTATTTAATTGCTGCTCAAAACAATTCTTATCATCAAGAAATTGGCACAGCAGTTTTTGTATCTACAATTGGTTCGGCAATTTCTATACCAATAATTTTGTTATTTTTATTATAATGAAAATCAAACCTATTATTTTATGTGGTGGGGAAGGTACTAGATTGTGGCCTGAATCAAGAAAGAAAAATCCAAAACAATTTATTAAAATTAATGGAAAAAGCTTATTAAAACATGCAATAGATAGAGTGACAGGAGTAAATTTTGATCCTATTACCATCTGCTCAAATTCTAATTTTTTAGAACAAATTAAAGAAGAAACAAAAAATATAGATTGTAAAATTTTTGTCGAACCTGATAAAAAAAACACAGCAGCTGCAATTCTAGCTGCAATAAATGACGATGATCTAACCTTTTACCAACCCATATTAATTATTTCTTCTGATCATATAATTGGAAAAAAAATTGTATTTCAAAGGCAAATAAAAAAACTTTCTAGTAATTTAGATAAGTACAAAATTTTTATTTTTGGTGTTGAGCCTAACTATCCAGAAACTGGCTATGGTTATTTATATTCAAAAAAAATTAATAAAAAATTTAACAAAGTTATTAAATTTATAGAGAAGCCAAATTTAAGTAGAGCAAAAAAACTTATTAAAAATAATAATTATCTTTGGAATTCTGGAATGTTTCTTTCAAATAAATCAGCATTATTAAATGAATTTTCTGTTTTGCAAACTAAATTAGCACTACAAGTTTGTGATTCTTATATCAATGCAAAATTTACAAAAAATATTGTTGAACTAGAAAATAAATATTATTCAAAAATAAAATCTATTTCTTTTGATCATGCTATTTTAGAAAAATCCAATAACGTATTCTCTGCAAAACTTTTAAGTGATTGGAAAGATGTGGGTAGTTGGATACAAAAATGGGAAATTGAAAAGAAGGATAAAGATAATAATTATATAAAAGGAAATATATTTAAGAATAAAGTTAAGAATTCTTATATTTCTTCCAGTAGAACTATTGTAGCTAGCAATTTAAAAAATATTCTTGCCGTTGATTATAATGATGTTCTTTTCCTTTCAGATTTAAAAAATAATGATCTTAAAAATATTTATCCTATAATTCATAAAAAATTTCCAAAAATTATAGATCAACACACAACAACTCAAAGACCTTGGGGACAATTTACGAATATATTTGTTGGAAAAAATTTTCAAGTAAAAGAATTAGTTGTTAAACCTGGGGCAATTCTCAGTCTTCAAAAACATAAATATAGATCTGAGAATTGGGTTGTGGTTGAAGGCAAAGCAAATGTTACCTTAAATAAAAAAAAAATAATTTTACATAAATCGGATTCTATTTTTATTCCTCAAGGTGCAATTCATAGAATTGAGAATAGACAAAAAAGCATTTTAAAAATTATTGAAGTCCAAACTGGTAGTTATTTAGGTGAAGATGATATTATTCGTTTAAAAGATGTTTATGGAAGAGTTTAAGCCAAAGTAAGTTTTATAGGAGCATGATCTGAAGGTCTTTCTAACGCTCTTAAATATTTATCAATAGTTACATCCTTAATTAAGTGACTGATATTTTTTGACAATAAAAAATGATCTATTCTTAATCCTTTATTCTTTTCAAAAGACCCGTATTGATAATCCCAGAATGTATAATTATTTGGATGTTTATTAATTAACCTAAAAGCATCCTCGAAACCTTCATTTAAAATATTTCTAAAAAACTTTCTTATTTCAATTCTATATAAAGCATCATTTTCCCAATCTTCAGGATTGTAAACATCTATATCATTTGGAATAATATTAAAATCTCCACCAATAATAATTTTATTTTTTAATTTATTTTGATTAATTAAAAAATTTTCGAAAGATTTTAACCACTTTATTTTATATTGATATTTATCTGTATCAACAGGATTTCCATTAGGAACATATACACAAATAATTTTTATTGATTCATTTTTATAATTAATATCAACAGAAATAGTTCTCGATTGTTGTTGTTCATCGTTAATAATATTAAAATTTATATTATTTATTTTTTTATTATAAATAATAGCAACGCCATTGTATGATTTTTGGCCATGCACTTCACTTTCATAACCTAATTCTTTTATTTCAGAATATGGAAAATTTTTATTTTCAGTTTTGATCTCTTGGAGCAGTAAAAAGTTCGGTTTATTTTTTTTTAGATATTCAATAAGGTGATTTAATCTTACTCTTATAGAATTAACATTCCAACTACTTATAATCATTAAAGAGAAAATGAACTACCACATCCACATAATGATGTGGCTTTAGGATTTATAATCTTAAAAGTATTTTCAATTAATTTTTCGGAAAAATCAAGCATCGATCCTTCTATTAAAGTGAAAGAAGTTTTATCTATTAGAACATTTTCAAAAATTATATCGTCTTCATTTTTTTTATTATCTGTTGAAAAATGATATTTATAACCAGAGCAACCACCACCTTTGACTTCAATTCTAAAAAACTTATTAATATTTTCTTTTTTTAAAAGATTTTCTATCTTTTTTTTAGCTTTGTCTGTAATGGTAAAATTATTAGTCATTCAATTATATTTTTATTATTAATATATGTCCGGAGTTGATAATTACAATAAGTTATTAATTAGGTTTTCTTCTAATAATTCTAATTACTTAGGAAGACAGTTTGGTGATAAAAAAAACTTATATAGATCATCTTATCAGCGAGACAGAGATAGAATTATACACTCAACTTCGTTTAGAAGGTTAAAATATAAAACTCAGGTTTTTGTATATGATGAAGGAGATCATTACAGAACAAGACTCACTCATACTTTAGAAGTTTCTCAAATATCAAGATCAATATCCCGATATTTAAAACTAAATGAAGATTTATCTGAGGCTGTAAGTTTAGCTCATGATTTAGGTCACCCACCATTTGGACATGCTGGAGAAAAAATTTTAGATTATTGCAATAGAGATTATGGGGGATTTAATCATAATATTCATTCGATACGTTTAATTACCGAGTTAGAAAAAGCTTATCAAAATTATGATGGCTTAAATTTGTCAATAAATACAATTGACGGTATTGTTAAGCATAATGGTCCTAATTATTTAATAAAAGATAATTTAGATCTTTTGCCAAATTTAAATAAAATTAAAAAAATTAATTTTTATAAGCAATCTTCATTAGAATCTCAGATTAGCGCTATGTCAGATGACATTGCTTATAATAATCATGATATTGATGATGGTATTAGAGCGGGTTTATTTTCAATTAATGATATTAAAGATTTGCCTATTATTGGGGAGATTATTAAAAAAAAAAATAAACAATTCAAAAATAAAAAATTACTGAGAAATGAAATTATAAGATCAATAATAAATTTTATGGTAACAGATTTAATTCTACATACTCAAAAAAATTTAAAAAAATTAAAGATAAAAACAATTGAAGATGTTTACAACTCTGATAATTTTATAGTTAGTTTTTCACCAAAACTTATTAATGTAAATAATAAAATTCGTGAATTTTTAAAATTAAATATGTATGAAAATAAATCAGTAAAAGAAATGACAAACAAAGCAGAGAAAATAATAAAAACTTTATATATATACTTAATTAAAAATAATAAAAAATTTATACCTTTAAACCATAAAAAAAAATGGGGACTTGAAAGATCAGTTTCAGATTTTATAGCAGGTATGACAGATAAGTTTGCTATTGATTTATATAATAAAATAAAATGAATATTTTTATTAATTATAAAACAAAACTAACTGATCTATTTATAAATTTAGAAAAAAAAAAAATTATAAAATTACCCAAAAAATTTGATAATTTTTCAGTAGAAATTCCAAAAATAAATACCCATGGCGATCTTAGCACTAATGCGCCAATGATTTTTGCAAAAGAAAACAATCAAAGTCCGATGGATCTTGCAATCATTATAAAAAAAGCTCTGGAAGGTAAATTTAATGAAATAGTCAAAATTGAGGTGGCCAAACCTGGATTTATAAATTTTTTTTTTAATAGATCATTTTGGTATGATTTTTTGAAGTCTGTAGATCTTAATTTTGGAAAGAGTCAAAATATACAACCAAAAAAAATTTTAATTGAATATGTTTCTGCAAATCCTACTGGTCCATTGCATGTAGGTCATTGTAGAGGAGCTGTATTTGGCGACATTTTAGCAAATCTATTGAGTTTTGTCGGAAATGAAGTTTTTAAAGAGTACTATATTAATGATTATGGAAATCAAATTAACCAATTTGTAAAATCAGTTTATTTTAGAATATTAGAAATTAAAGATAAAATTTTATTTCCTAATGATCAAGATCTTTACCCCGGTGATTATGTAATTGACATAGCTAAAATTATTATAAAAAGAAATAAGTTTTCTAATTTTAATAATTACGATTTAATTTTTAACGATCTTAAAGATTTATGCATAGAAGAAGCTATGAATTTAATAAAGAGCGATTTAAAAAAACTTGGAATTATTCACGATAATTTTGTTTCAGAAAATTATATTGTTAATCAAAATTTAACTGAAAAAGCTTTAGATATTTTAAAGAAAAAAAATTATGTTTATGAAGGAATTCTAGATAAACCCAAGGGAAATGAAGTTGAAGATTGGGAACCTAGAAAACAAATCTTATTTAAGTCTACTAAATTTGGAGACGATACTGATAGGGCATTAAAAAAATCAGATGGTAGTTGGACATATTTTGCAAATGATGTTGCCTATCATCTTAACAAAGTTGAGAGAAAATTTGATTTATTGATAAACGTACTTGGAGCTGATCATGGTGGTTATTTAAAGAGACAAGTTTCATGTGTTTCAGCATTATCAGAAAATAAACAGAAAATTATTTGTAAAGTTTGTCAATTAGTAAAATTATTTAAATCTGGAAATCAATTAAAGATGTCCAAAAGAGCAGGAGATTTTATTACTGCAAATGATCTTATAAATGAAGTGGGTAAAGACTCTGTAAGATTCATGATGATATATAGAAGTAATGACTCTCAGTTGGATTTCGACTTTGATTTAGTTACTGATCATTCCAAAGAAAATCCTGTATTTTACGTTCAATATGCCTACGCTAGAATTTGTTCTTTATTTAAAAAAAATAAATATCAAATTATTAATGAAAATGGATTAAACTTAGATTTACTTAATCAAGAAATTGAAATTGATATAATTAAGAAGATAGCTGAATGGCCAAAGTGTTTAGAGTTGTCAGCATATCATTTAGAACCTCACAGATTACCATTTTATTTATATGAATTGGCAAGTTTATTTCACACATATTGGAACTCTGGAAATGAGAATGATAATTTAAAGATTTTAAATGATAATCGTCCAGAACTTCAGTCTGCAAGATTATTTTTAATTAAAAAAATACAATTAGTTTTAAAAAGTGGATTAGATATTCTAAATGTAACCGCTCCTGTCGAGATGTGATCAATTTAATGAAAAATAATTTATTAAATTTAATATCTTTTTTTCTTGTACTTTTTTTTATAATTATTTGTTTATTTTATTATAACTCCAATACATTTATTAAAAATGTAGATAAAAAAAGAGAGAGTTATTTAATTTACTTAAATTCTTATATTGATAAATTAGATAAAATTACTTCATCTTCTGATTTCAAAAAAAGGATAGATAACGAAGAATTTTTTAAAAAGATTTATAAGCAAAAACAATACTGGGAGTTAATTAAATAAATATTTGAAAACATACGCAATTATATTTGGAATTAGTGGTTATAAATTAAATTTACAAGAAATTAATTTTTTTAAACAATATAAACCATGGGGGATAATATTATTTTCAAGAAATATTGATAACTTAGAACAAGTTAGAAATTTAACATTAAGTATAAGAAATATTTTTAAAGATAATTATTTTCCAATATTAATTGATCAAGAAGGTGGCAAGGTTAATCGTTTTAGAAAAATTATTAATCTTGATAGATATAGTGCAAAATATTTTGGTGATATTTGTAATAATAAGATATTTTATTCAAAATTTAATAAATTTCTTAAAATAAATAGTTCTATTTTAAAATATTGTGGAATAAATATAAATACAGTCCCAGTTCTTGATTTATTTAACAAAGATAAAAAAAGTGTTATTGGAAATAGAGCTTTTTCTCAAAAACATAATATAGTTATAAAATTATCTAAACATTTAATAAATTTTTATAAAAATTCTGGAATTGAAACCGTTACAAAGCATATTCCAGGGCATGGCTGTACTAATATAGACTCTCATTATCATTTACCTAAAGTACGATTTTCTTTGGACTATTTAAAAAAGAATGATTTTAAAACTTTTAAACAAGTTAACAGTTATTTAGCAATGACTGCTCATATTTTGTATGAGAAATTAGATCCAGTTAAATGTGCTACGCAATCAAAAAAAATAATTAACGAAATAATTAGAAATTATCTAAATTTTAAAGGAATATTAATGTCAGATGATATCTGTATGAAAGCATTATCGGGTGGAATTATTAAAAATGCTAGATTAAGCCTAGAGGCTGGTTGTAATTTATTATTACATTGTAGCGGTAAGATAGATGAAATGAAGAAATTATCTTTAGTTGTGCCAGAAATTGATAATTTTACCTATAAAATAACTCAAAAAATTAAAGCAAATTTTAATAAATTTAACTAAAGAATCAGTTAAATAAATTAAATGGATAGTATTGTTGAATTAAAATCTATTTCAGCCAATAAAGTTGAACAATCAGAGGATAAATTTAATCTTAACATAGATAATTACGAGGGCCCCCTAGATCTACTTTTGGATTTAGCAAAATCTCAAAAAGTTGATCTTATGAAAATTTCTATTGTTCAATTAGCTGATGAATATTTAAAATTTATAAACAATATAAAAAAAAACTTAGAATTAGCTGCTGATTTTTTAGTTATGGCAACTTGGCTAGCATATTTAAAGTCTAGATTATTATTACCGGACGATTTTGAAGACGATTTTTCAGCTATTCAAATGGCTGAAAAACTTAAATTACAATTAAGAAAATTAGAAGCAATCAGATTTTTATCAGATAAACTTATATCTCAAAAACAATTAGGAAGAGATATTTTTACAAAAGGTATTCGAGAAGGCATTAAAAAAATTTCAACATCAAAATATTCTGTTTCACTTTATGAATTAATCAAAGCTTATGCCGAAATAAAAAGAAAACAAAATTTTTCTATTATGAATATTTCGAAGTTACCAGTTTATACTATGGAAGAAGCAATAAAAAAAATTACAAGCTTGCTTAAAGAGTTGACTGAATGGAGAGATATTAAAGACTTAGTGCCAGGTTTATTTTTTGGTTCAAAAAATTTAAAAAAATCAGGATTAGCAGGAACTTTTGCTGGTAGTTTAGAATTAGTTAGAGAGGGTAAATTATCAATAATGCAAAAAGAAATTTTTGATAAAATTTTAATAAAAGCTAGATAATAATGTTAAATAAAAATAAAGAAGCAAAAAGATTAGTGGAAGCAATTTTATTTGCTGCGGATGAGCCGCTAGATATAGAAACAATAAAATCTAAAATTGAAGTAAATGTAGATATTTTAAAAATTTTAAAAGAGTTACAAACTGAATTTAGTGAAAGAGGTATGAATCTTTATGAAATTTCTAACAAATGGTCTTTTAGAACAGCTGAAAATTTGTCAAAAAAGATTGCAAGCGAAGTTGTTCAACAAAGAAAATTATCAAAAGCCACAATTGAAACCTTAGCTATTATTGCATATCATCAACCTGTGACTCGTTCTGAAATTGAAGAAATTAGAGGGGTTTCTTTTAGCACCGGTACTTTAGAAATACTTTTTGAACTTGGTTGGGTAAAACCTCAAGGAAGAAAAGAAATACCTGGTAAACCTTTACTTTATGTGACAACTGATGTTTTTTTAAGTCATTTTAATTTAAAATCTTTATCAGACTTACCAAATTCTGAAGAGTTAGCTTCCGCTGGTTTAATTGATAGTCGTTTGGATAGATCAATTTTTGGAACTAATAAGTTTGCTAATGATGATTTAGAAAAACAATCTAAAGAAGACATTTTTACCAATATAGATGACATGCTTTCTGGAACATTAAATCAAAAAGATAATTAATTATTTGTAAATAATAATATTTAATATATAAATTTGAATATGGGTCTTAGTTTTTGGCATATAATTATTGTTGTAATAGTAATAGTCCTTTTATTTGGCCGAGGAAAAATATCTGATTTAATGGGTGACGTTGCTAAAGGCATTAAAAGTTTCAAAAAAGGTATGTCTGATGACCAATCATCAGATAATAAAGATCCTAAAGATAAAGATCAAAATTCAAAGCCAAATCACTAAAATAATTTATGCCACAAATAGGGTGGTCAGAAATTTTAGTTATCATACTAGTTGCAATTATAGTCATTGGACCTAAAGATCTTCCAATAGTTCTTAAAAAGTTTATTCAAATAAAAAATGGAATTAAAAACTATGTTAATTCATTTCAAAAAGGAATTGATGATATAGTGCAAGAGCAAGAAAAAGATATAAAAAAAATAATAGATATTAATCCTGAAGATGAAAATAAAAAAAAATCAAACAAATCCTAATTTTTTATTTTTATGAGTGATAATAATGATCAAAATCAATCAAGTATTACCGAACATCTTTTAGAATTAAGATCTCGAATAATTAAAAGTCTAATTTTTTTTGTAATTGCATTCATAATTTCTTATATGAATGCTGATAAAATATACGATTTTTTATTACAACCTTACGTTAAAGCTTTAGGAGAAAATCAAGCAGGTACTAAAAGATTAATTTTTACAGCTTTACAAGAAACTTTTATTACTTATTTAAAATTATCTTTTTTTTCTGCTCTATTTTTTTCTTTTCCTGTTTTTTTGATACAATTATGGAAATTTATAGCACCAGGATTATATCAAAACGAAAAAAAAGCTATTTTGCCTTTTATTATTGTTACGCCTATTCTTTTTTTGACCGGAGCCTTATTAGCCTATTATTTTATAATGCCTTTAGCTATTAAGTTTTTTTTATCGTTTGAAACTCTGAGCACTCAGACAAGTATGCCTATACAATTAGAAGCTAGAGTCAGTGAATATCTTTCTTTAATAATGGTTTTTATGATTGCATTTGGACTTAGTTTTGAATTACCAGTTTTGTTAATTTTATTAGCAACTATTGGTTTTATTGACTCTAAATATTTATCAGAAAGAAGAAGATATATTATTGTTATTATATTTATTGTTGCTGCAATTATTACTCCTCCTGATCCAATTAGCCAAATAGGATTAGCAATTCCATTGATGCTTTTATATGAAATATCTATTTTAATTATTAAATATTTAGAAAAAAACAAAAATGATAAATCTTAAAAATTTAAGAGAAAATCCATCTCTTTATAAAAAAAAATATAAAGAAAGATTTATTAAAAATTCAGATCAATTAATTGATGAAATTATTTTTTTAGACTCCTCTATTAGACAGATTTTAGATAAACAACAAAAATTACAAGAAGAGAGAAATAACATATCAAGGGAATTATCTACTTCTAAAGATAAAAAAAGTCAGCAATTTTCATCTTTGTCAAAAAAAGTTTTGAATATTAAAAATGATATAGAAAATTATGAAAAAGATCTTTGTGAACAAAAATCTAAGATAAATAATATTCTTCATAATTTACCAAATATTCATTTAGATGAAGTTCCAGTAGGGCAAGATAGCCAAAGTAATAAAGAAATAAGAAAATATGGTAATATTAAAAATTTTAATTTTAAAATTAAATCACATGATGAGATTGGTTTATTAAAAGATTTAATAGATTTTGATACGGCAACAAAAATCTCTGGTGCTAGATACGTCATAACAAAAGGTAATATTGCTAAATTAGAAAGAGCATTAATTAATTTTATGATTGATACACATGTTCAAGAATTTGAATATCTAGAAATGAATGTTCCGATAATTGTTAATGAAGAATCTATGTTTGGAACGGGACAATTACCAAAATTTTCTAAAGAACAATTTTCATTAAATACTAGTTCTTGGTTAATACCTACTGCTGAAGTTTCACTTACAAACATTGTTAGAGATAAAATACTAAATTATGAAGATTTACCCCTTAGATATGTTGCCGCCACTCCTTGTTTTAGAGCAGAAGCGGGTGCTGCCGGCAAAGATACAAAAGGAATGATGAGACAACATCAATTCTATAAAGTTGAATTAGTAAGTATTGTGAAACCAGAGGATAAAAATATTGAATTAGAAAGACTTACGAATTGTGCTGAAACAATTTTAAAAAAATTAGAATTACCATATAGAGTAATGTTACTGTCCTCTGGAGATATTGGTTTTAGTGCAGAAAAAACTTATGATCTTGAAGCATGGATACCCTCTCAGAATAATTATAGAGAAATATCTAGTTGTTCTTCTTGCGGACAGTTTCAAGCAAATAGAATGAAGGCACGTTTTAAAGATTTAGAAAAAAAAATTGACTACGTTGTAACACTAAACGGTTCTGGTCTTGCTATAGGAAGAACTTTGATTGCAATAATTGAGAATAATCAAAACGAAGATGGATCCATTAATATTCCACAAGTTTTACATAATTATATGGGTGGGATAAAAAAAATTTAATTCAATTAAAATAAAAAATTAATTGTATTTAAAGATCATCTAGTATATCCAAGCGAATATGTCAGGATCAGGTTTTGCACAATTTATTCCCTTAATATTAATATTTGTAATTTTTTATTTTCTGCTAATTAGACCACAACAAAAACGCGTTGCTGAGCATAAGCTTATGATTTCAAAATTAACTAGAGGTGATACTGTTGTTACAGCTGGTGGAGTCATAGGAAAAATTTCAAGAATTATAGATGAAGAGAAAGCAGAATTAGAAATTGCTGATAATATTAATGTTAAAATTATAAAATCAACTATTACACAAGTTTTATCTAAATCAGAAAGTAATTAAGTTAGTAGTGTTAAATTTCTCCAGATTAAAAATTGGATTTATACTTACATCTATTGTTATTTTTTTTTATATTTTTTTAGGAAATTTTAATTTTGCTTATAAAACTAATTTTTTTTTAGATAAAAAAATAAATTTAGGTTTAGATCTTCAAGGTGGGTCTTATTTATTATTAGAAATTGATATAAATCCTTTAATTAACAAAAAATTAGAAGAAAAAGTATCTGATCTAAAAAAAAAATTTAATGAAAAAAAGTTAGATATTAAAAATTTAACTATTTCTAATAATAAAATCATTTTTGAAATAAAGAATGTTTCTCAAAAAAATATTGTTACTACTATTATTGATGAAAATAATAATAATATTAGTATTTTTTCTAGAATAAAAAATAATAATGTAACAGATAATTCTAAAGATTTTTTCTATAAAATTGAAAAAGATATATTTATTTTACAATTTACCGAAGAATATATTAAACGACTAAAAAATGATGTAATTAATCAATCTGTAGAAATTGTTAGAAAAAGAGTTGATCAACTTGGAACTAAAGAGCCTACTATACAACAAAAAGGGGACAATAGAATTATTGTTGAATTGCCAGGATTGTCTGATCCGTCTATTTTTAAAAATATTCTTGGAAAAACTGCACAATTAAATTTTAAATTTTTAAAAACTAACCAAAGCTCAGCTGATAGCCTTGGTTTTGAAAAGATTAAAAATAAAGCTGATAATTCCTTTATCGAAGTTGAAAAAAAATTAATAGTTTCAGGTGAAAATTTGATTGATGCTCAACCAGGTTTTGATAGACAAACAAATCAATCTATTGTTAGTTTTAAATTTGACAATGTAGGAGCTAAAAAGTTTGCGAATGCTACCAAAGATAATGTCGGTAGACCCCTTGCGATTATTTTAGATAGCGAGATATTAAGTTCTCCTGTTATTAGAGAGCCGATACTTACTGGAAGCGGTCAAATATCTGGAGGATTTACAGTAGAAGAGGCTAATCAATTAGCTATTTTACTAAGAGCTGGTGCATTGCCAGCGCCCATGAAGATTATAGAGGAAAGAACAGTTGGTGCTGATTTAGGTAAAGACTCTATTCGTTATGGAATAATTTCATTTATAGCAGGTTTTTTATTGGTATTCATTTATATTATATACGCTTATAAATTATTTGGACTATTCGCTAACATTACACTTTTATTAAACATTGTAATCCTAATTTCAGTTTTGTCTTTATTTGGCGCTACTTTAACTTTGCCGGGTATAGCTGGAATTGTTCTCACTGTCGGTATGGCAATTGATACTAATGTAATAATTTACGAAAGAGCAAAAGAGGAATTAAAGATTGAAAAATCAAATATTATTGCTTTTGATATTGCTTATAAAAAATCATTATTAACTATCATTGATTCAAATTTAACAACATTAATTGCAGGCATTATTTTATTTTATTTAGGGAACGGACCTGTAAAAGGTTTTGCTGTTACTCTTTGTGTTGGGTTAATAACTTCATTTTTTACAGCTTTTACAGTTAGTAGATTAATGGTTTCTAAATATCTTATGGCTAATAAAGATAAGATTATAAATATATAAATGACAAATTTTAACTTTTTAAAATACAAAAATTTTTTTTTAATACTATCAACTTTTTTGGTTATAACTTCCATCATCTTAATATTTGCGAAAGGGTTAGATTTTGGAGTTGATTTTAAAGGCGGAACAACAATCGAAATTCGACTAGAAAAAAAAATTGAAATAGAAAAACTTAGAAATTCTTTATCAAAACTTAAAATTAACAACTATTCAGTTAAAGAATTTGGATCTGCAAATGATTTTCTGATTTCAACAGATAATAGTGTTTCACCAGGTGATATTAAAAGTTCTATTGAAAAGGATTTAAATGAAAAAATTTCAATTAGAAAAGTTGAGTCAGTAGGTCCTAAAATAGGATCTGAATTAATTAAATCAGCGATTTATTCTGTTTTATTAAGTTTTATTGCAATGTTTTTTTATTTATGGTTTAGATTTGAATGGCAGTTCAGTTTTGGTGGTATAGCTGCTCTATTTCACGATGTTATAATCACAGTTGGAGTATTTTCTCTTTTAGGATTAGAATTTAATCTTACAATTGTGGCTGCATTATTAACTATTATTGGTTATTCAATTAACGATACTGTTATCATTTATGATCGAATTAGAGAAAATTTAAAGAAAGATAGCAGTAGTGAATTGTCAATCTTGGTAAATGAATCTTTAAATAATACTCTTTCTCGTACATTAAAAACTTCTGGAACGACTTTATTGTCCATTATTGCTGTATTAATTTTTGGAGGAGAGGTTCTGAAAGGGTTTGCCTTTGCTATTACTTTTGGAATTATAATAGGCACTTATTCTTCAATTTATATAGCCTCACCAATAGTAATGTTTTTTAAAGTAAAGAGAGATTGGTCAGTTAAAATTGATAATACGCCTTAATAAAGATTTTGAGCAGTTACCATTGTTAACAGCATCGGAATAGACAAAAAAGTATTAGTTCTAGAGATTAACATTGCCATTCTTGCTGATTTAGTTTTGGTTTCAGGATCGCATTCAACAATTCCCAAAGCTCTTTTTTGATTTGGCCAAATTATAAACCAAACGTTAAAAGCCATAATTATTCCAAGCCACATACCAATTCCAATTGTTATATTTTTTGGATTTCCTTTAAAGGCTAAGGCTTCATGAACATAACCATTTAAATAAGCTGTTATTAAACCTGTAATAATTGTTGAAAGTGCAGCCCAACGAAACCAAAATAAAGCTGCTGGAGCTATTACTTTTCCAATTGCAGGTTTTTGTTCGTCAGGAATTTTTGGCATACTTGGTATTTGCACAAAATTAAAATACCATAACAATCCTATCCACATAATCCCGGACAAGACGTGTAAGTATCTAAATATAGCGCTCCAAAAATATCTATCGTTTGACCAACCATCGTTAATATAAAACAAAACTCCAAAAAAAATTAAAGTTGCAATAACAGAAGTTATTATTGTCTTTGGTAATGATTGAAGAATATTACTGATTCCCATAATGTAATATTAACATATAAAATATTCTTTTAAGCAATCTTTTTTGAAAGATTTTTAGATAAAATTTTCTTTAAAAATTCGCCTGTATAACTGTTTTTTATAAGAGAAATGTCCTCTGGAGTGCCTTCAGCAATAATTTTTCCACCTTTTACACCTCCTTCTGGGCCCATATCTATAATCCAGTCTGCTGTTTTAATAACATCCAAATTATGTTCAATGACTATTACTGTATTTCCTTTGTTTACAAAAGTATGCAGTACTTCTAATAATTTTTTGACATCATGAACATGTAAACCTGTAGTAGGTTCATCTAGTATATAAATTGTTCTTCCTGTTGCTCTTTTTGATAACTCTTTTGCAAGTTTAATTCTTTGTGCTTCTCCTCCTGATAAAGTAGTGGCTTGTTGTCCAATTTTTATATAGCCAAGACCTACTTTTTGAAGAGTTAAGAGCTTATCTTTAATTGATGAAATATTTTCAAAAAACATGACCCCTTCATCAACTGTCATATTTAAAACATCAGCAATATTTTTATCTTTAAATCTTATTTCTAAAGTTTCTCTATTGTATCTATTTCCTTTACAAACATCACACTGAACATAAACATCAGGTAAAAAATGCATCTCATAAGTTATTACTCCATCACCTTCACATGCTTCACATCTTCCTCCTTTAACATTAAAAGAAAATCTACCTGGTTTATAACCTCTTGCTTTTGAATCTGGCAAATTGACGAACCATTCTCTTATAACTGTAAATGCTCCAGAGTAAGTTGCTGGATTAGATCTTGGGGTTCTGCCAATAGGAGATTGATCAATATCTATTATTTTATCTAAATACTCATAGCCCTGGATACCTTTAAAAGGTTTTGGCATATTTTTTGTTATGGTTTTATTAATCATTAAATTTAATGCTCTATAAAGAGTATGTAGAACAAATGTTGATTTTCCACTGCCAGAAACACCTGTTACTGTGGTAAAAGTTCCAAGAGGAATTTTAGCTGTAACATTTTGTAAATTATTTCCAGTAGCTCCACTCAGAGTTAAATATCTACCATCTTTTGCTTTTCTTCTTATTTGTTGAATAGGAATATATTTTTTTCCAGACAAATATTGTCCAGTTATACTATTTTCATTCTGTTTAATTTCTGAAGGTGTGCCGGTAGCAGTAATATAACCTCCCTCAGTTCCAGCGCCAGGTCCAAGATCAATAATATAATCTGAGTTAAGCATTGCCTCTTCATCATGCTCTACAACTATAACTGTATTACCTAAGTCTCTTAATCTTTTAAGGGCATTTAAAAGTTTTATATTATCTTTTTGATGCAATCCAATTGACGGCTCATCCAAAACATAAAGAACTCCGGTTAAACCTGAACCTATTTGTGATGCTAATCTTATTCTTTGAGATTCTCCTCCAGACAATGTTCCCGATGATCTTGATAAATTTAAATAATCAAGACCCACATTTATTAAAAAACTTAATCTTTCATTAATTTCTTTTAAAATATGTAAAGAAATTTTATTTTCTTTTTCAGTTAAATATTTATGAAGATTAGAAAACCATTCGTAAGCACTTTGAATAGACATTTTTGAAACCTCGCTAATATTTAATTCATTTATTTTTACCGAAAGTGCTTCTTCTTTAAGTCTCATTCCTTTACATCGCTCACATTCTGTTTCATTTTGGAACTGAGAAATCTCTTCTCGTTTCCAATCGCTATCAGTTTCTAAATATTTTCTTTCTAAATTAGTAACTACACCTTCAAATGATTTTTTGTTTGAATATTTTTCATAACCATCATCATAAAAAAATTTAATTTCATCTTCGCCTGATCCATATAAAATAATATCTTGGATTTTTTTTGGTAAATCTTTCCATGGAGTTTCTAAAGAAAAATTATAATGTTTAGCCAAAGAAGATAATGTTTGAGCATAATACAATGTCGAAGTTGAAGCCCATGGTATAATTGCTCCATCAATTAAAGATTTTTTATCGTTCGGAACTACTAATTTTGGATCAATATAAAGATCTACTCCAATGCCTTCACATTCTGGGCATGCACCATAAGGACTATTGAAAGAGAATAATCTTGGTTCTATTTCTTCAATAGTAAACCCACTCTCGGGACATGCAAATTTTGAAGAAAATATAATTTTTTCATTTTTTTTAAATTCTTTTGGAAGATTCTCATTTGTAAAATCCACATAAACAAGTCCATCTGATAAAGATAGTGTGGTTTCAATACTCTCTGCTATTCTTTGTTGTTCTTTTTTATCATTAATAAAACTATCTACATATATTTCTATGTCATGTTTTAAATTTTTATTTAAAGTAGGTGAGTTATCAATTTCGTAAATCTTTCCATCAATTCTTGCTTTCTGAAAACCTCTTTTTTTATATCCTAGTAATTCTTTTTTATATTCACCTTTTCGCCCTCTAACTACAGGAGCGTAAATTTGAATTTTAGATTGTTTTGGTAAATCTAATATACGGTCTACCATCTCTGAAATTGTTTGAGATTTAATAGGTTTTCCGGTGAAAGGTGAATAGGGAATGCCAATTCTAGCATACAAAACTCGCATGTAATCATAAATCTCAGTTACTGTTGCAACAATTGATCTTGGATTTTTTGAAGTAGTTTTTTGCTCTATCGATATTGCTGGTGATAGACCCTCAATCAGATCAACATC
This sequence comes from Candidatus Allofontibacter sp., assembly GCF_038145245.1. Taxonomy (GTDB): domain Bacteria; phylum Pseudomonadota; class Alphaproteobacteria; order Pelagibacterales; family Pelagibacteraceae; genus Fontibacterium. The sequence continues at coordinate 22,715 of NZ_JAYQPI010000006.1, forward strand.
TGGTTTTCTCATACGGTCTAAAAATTGACGAGCATAAGCTGATAAACTTTCAACATATCTTCTTTGACCTTCAGCATAGATTGTATCAAATGCTAAAGATGATTTTCCGGAGCCAGACAGTCCTGTTATAGTTATTAATTTGTCTCTTGGAATCTCTAATGAAATATTTTTTAAATTATGTTCTTTAGCACCTTTGATAACGATTTTTGTGACACTATTACTCATCTTTTTAGTAAATTTTATTCTTTTAATTTGATTAGTCTGATATAATAAACATGTAATTCTTACTTCAAAAAAAGATCTATATTATGGCAGGAAGCTTAAATAAAGTTTTATTAATTGGTAGACTTGGAAATGATCCTGAAATCAAACAAATGCAAAATGGAAAAAACGTTGCAAGACTAAGTGTTGCAACTTCAGAAAGCTGGAAAGATAAAAATACTGGAGAAAAAAAAGAAAAAACAGAATGGCATAGAGTTGTTATTTTTAATGAAGGCTTAGTTAACGTTGTTCAAAAATATCTTAAAAAAGGAGCCCAAGTTTATATAGAAGGTCAGTTAAATACTAATAAATATACTGATAGTAACGGACAAGAAAAATACAGCACTCAAATAGTTCTGCAAGGATACAACTCATCTCTTACAATGTTAGATGGAAAAAGTTCTTCATCCGGAGACAGTAAAAAATTAGAAGGTAGTCAATTACCCTCGGATGATATGAACGATATATCTCAAGATCCTGACGATAAAGTACCATTTTAAATTTACTTCATGAGTGAAGATTTAAATCAAGAAAATTCAATCAATAAAAAATATAGCTCAGTTCAAATCGTAGATGAGATGAAAACCTCATACTTATCCTACGCAATGAGCGTTATCATAAGTAGAGCACTACCTGATGCAAGAGACGGATTAAAGCCTGTTCATAGAAGAATTATCTATGCGATGTACAAAGGTGGATATGATTGGTCAAAACAATTTAGAAAATCAGCAAGAGTAGTCGGCGATGTAATTGGTAAGTATCACCCGCATGGCGATCAGGCAGTTTACGATGCTTTAGTTCGATTAGCTCAAGATTTTTCTATGAGTGTAAAATTATTAGATGGCCAAGGTAATTTTGGATCTATGGATGGCGATAGAGCTGCTGCAATGCGTTACACTGAAACAAGATTAGCTAAAATTTCCGAATATTTAGTTGCAGATATTGAAAAAAATACAATTGATTATCAAAACAATTATGACGATACTGAATTAGAACCAACCGTACTTCCAACTCAATTTCCTAATTTGTTAGTAAATGGAGCAGGTGGCATAGCTGTTGGAATGGCAACAAATATTCCACCTCATAATCTTGGAGAAATTATTGATGGTACTCTTGCTTATATTGATAATAATGAAATTTCCATTGATGAGTTAATTAAGTTAATTCCAGGCCCTGATTTTCCTACTGGAGGTTTGATAATTGGAAAAGAAGCAATAAAAACTGGATATAAAACCGGAAGAGGATCAATAAAAATAAGAGGTGAAATTGATACAGAGGAAGAAAAAAAAGACAAAACTCTTATAGTGATTAAGTCAGTACCATTCCAAACTAACAAATCTTTACTAATAGAAAAAATTGCTCTTTTGGTAAGAGAAAAAAAAATTGAAGGCATATCAGATATAAGAGATGAATCTAATAAGGAAGGCGTAAGAATAGTTATTGATTTAAAAAGAGGAGTATCAAGCGAAGTAATTATAAATCAACTTTATAAATACTCTCCAATTGAGTCATCATTTGGATTTAATACTCTTGCAATCCTTAACGGTAAACCTGAGTTACTAAATTTAAAACAATTTATAAAAGTTTTTGTAGAATTTAGAGAAAAAGTTTTAATTAAAAGAACATTATTTGACTTAAAAAAGGCTAAAGATCGAGTTCACATTCTAATTGGATTATTTATAGCAATAGAAAATATTGATGAAATTATAAATATTATTCGTAAATCTAAAAACCCAAATGAAGCAAAGATTACACTTCAAAATAAACAATGGAGTTTTAAAAAATCAAAAATAAATAAGGATGTTTTGGACGTCAGTGATTTATCTAATAAAGATCAATATCATTTATCAGATTATCAAGTTAGAGCAATTTTAGAACTTAGACTTCAAAAACTTACTGCAATTGGTCATGAGGAAATTAATCAAGAAATTAGCGAACTTTATAAACTTATAGTTAATTATAAAAAAATTCTCAATGACAGAAGTGTACTGTTAAATCAGATTAAAGATGAGCTAAAAGATATTAAAGCAAAATTTGCAACTTCTAGAAAAACTAAAATTATAAATCAAGTAGGAACATTTGATATTGAAGATGTGGTTCAAAAAGAAGATGTGATTATTACTATTACTAACAAAGGATATATTAAAAGAAGTCCTTTAAGTTCAATTAGAGTTCAAAAAAGAGGTGGTAAAGGTAAAACAGGAATAACTACCAGAGACGAAGATTTTGTAAGTCAAATATTTACTGCTAACACTCATACGCCTATTCTTTTCTTTTCATCAAAAGGTATAGTTTATAAATTAAAAGCATGGAAAATTCCCGAAGGTTCAAATCAGTCAAAAGGCAAGGCTCTTCATAGTATTCTTCCATTAAAAGAAGGTCATATAATCACATCAATTATGCCTTTACCAAGTGATGAGTCTTTATGGAAAAAAATGAAAATTATATTCGCTACTGCGAGCGGTAAAGTAAGAAAGAATAGCCTTTTAGATTTTGAAAGTATTCAACAAAGTGGAAAAATAGCAATGAAATTAGAAAATAATGATTCAATTGTTGGAATTAAAATTTTAGATGATGATGATGATTTTTTATTAAGTTCAAAGAATGGAAAATCTTTAAGAGTTCAATCAAAAAACCTTAGACTTTTTAAAGGTAGATCTTCTAAAGGAATTAAAGGCATGTCCTTAAAAAAGGATGATAAAATCATTTCTTTGTCAATTTTGAAAAGCGTTAAAATAACATCCGATCAAGCAAGATCATATATTAAATCATCAAGATTAGAAAAAGATGCAGAAGTAAATTCAGACGATGAGAATGAAACAACTAAAATAATATCGTTATCTAAAAAGCAAATTGAAGAATTTAAAAATAAAGAACAGTATATTTTGACTATAACTGAAAATGGTTACGGAAAACGTTCTTCTGCATATGAATACAGAGTAAGCGGTAGAGGGGGTCAAGGAATAATTAATATTATAAGTTCGCAAAGAAATGGTAATGTTGCCTCAACATTTACAATCAATCATGAAGACCAAATTATGTTAATTACTGATAAAGGCCAGATGATTAGATGTAATGTTAAAGATATTAGAATTACTGGTAGAAACACTCAAGGAGTTAAAATTTTTAATCTTTCAGAAGATGAAAAAGTTGTTTCTGCTGCACGAGTAGAAGACTCTTCAGAAGAAAGTTATTAATGAATCAAAGAGCTAAAATTTATCAACCTGTTAAAACTGCAATGCAATCGGGCAAAGCTCGAACAAAATTTTGGATTTTAGAATTTAATAAATCTAATTCTAACAAAGATTTTGTGATGGGTTGGACGTCATCTTTAAATACAGATGAGCAAATTAAGCTAAAATTTGAAACACAAGAGCAGGCTATTGCCTATGCAAAACAAAATAATATTGAATTTGATCTAATAACACATAAAAAAAGTAAACTAATAATCAAAGCTTATGCAGATAATTTTTTAAATAATGTTTAAAAGTTTTTTTTTTAATAAAAAATGGATTTTATGGTCATGGGGTGGTGGTTTATTATTGATTTTTTCACTTCTAATCCAAGTATCTATAACTGTTAAAATAAATGAATGGTATAAAGGTTTTTATGACTTATTGCAGAATGCAGCAAAAAATAATATTTCTGAATTTTGGGAAAAAATTTATATTTTTTGTTATTTAGCTTTTCCATATGTAATCCTTGCGACATTTACAGGTTTTTTTACAAGAGTTTATTCTCTACGATGGCGTGAAGCGATCACTTTTGACTATATTCCTTTATGGAAAAATAGCCTTGAAAAAGTAGAAGGCGCATCACAAAGAATTCAAGAAGATACGAGCAGATTTGCAAAAATTGTAGAAAGTTTAGGACTTCAGGTTATTAGAGCTATTATGACTTTAATTGCTTTTGTCCCTATATTATGGGGTCTTTCATCTGGGATACAAATTGAATTCCTAAAGCAATTTCCAGGATCTTTAGTTTGGGTATCTTTAATCGTAAGTTTGGGAGGTTTAATAATTAGCTGGTTTGTTGGAATTAAATTACCAGGTCTTGAGTATAATAATCAAAAAGTAGAAGCATCATTTAGAAAAGAATTAGTTTACGGAGAAGATGATAGGTTAAAATATGCAAAACCAGATACTATATTTGAATTATTTTCGGGAATTAAATTTAATTATCACAGACTTTTTTATAATTATGGCTATTTTGACATTTGGGTAAATTTATACGATCAATTTATGGTAATAGTTCCATATCTTGTAATGGCTCCAAGTCTATTTGCAGGTGCAATTACTTTAGGTGTTATAGTCCAAGTATCCAATGCTTTTCAAAGAGTTCATAATAGTTTTTCATTGTTTATTCACCAATGGACTACTATTACTGAATTAAGATCTATTTATAAACGTTTAGGCGAGTTTGAGATTGCAATAGGGTATAAAAAAAATTAACCACTATCTATTATATTTAGTATTTTATCTTTTTTAAAAAACTTCAGTAAAGTGTTAAATTTATCAACTGATAAATTATCTTTAGTGTAATAATCAGTTTCTTGCTTAGCTAACTCAAAAAGATGAGAATGATACATTGGATCGGCTACAATAAAATCTTTTTCACCACTTTGTTTGTAACCAATAATATCTCCAAATCCTCGTAATTTTAAATCTTGTTCAGATATAAAAAATCCATCATTAGATTCTTTAAGAATTTTAAGCCTTTTTTTTCCATTTTCGCTTATTGATTTTGAATAAATGAGAATACATTCTCCGTCATCTATTCCTCTTCCGACTCTTCCTCTTAATTGATGTAATTGAGCAAGTCCAAATCTTTCTGAATTTTCAATTATAATTGTATTTGCATTTTGATTATCAACACCAACTTCCACTACTGTTGTAGATATTAATATAAAAAATTTTTTATCTAAGAAATCTTTCATTATACTAATTTTTTCATCATTTTTTAAATTGCCATGCATTATTGCAACTTTTTTTGGAAAATATTTATTTAAAAATTCATATCTTTCTATAACGGGGGTTAATTTAACTTTTTTGCTTTCTTCAATTAAAGGACAAATCCAATAAATTTGTTGTTTATTTTCAATTTTATTTTTTATCAAATTAATTAAATCAGATATTTTATTTTCAGGAATAATATTTGTTATAATTTTTGTTTTTTTAAATGGTTTTTCTTTAAGTGTTGAAATATCCATATCTCCATAAGTTGATAGAATTAGGGTTCTTGGTATAGGTGTTGCGCTCATTAACAGTACGTCACAGTTTGCTCCTCCTTTTTCAGAAAGATTTATTCTTTGTTTAACGCCAAATTTATGTTGTTCATCTATAATAATTAATCCTAATTTCTTAAATAAAACACTTTCTTGAAATAAAGAGTGAGTTCCAATTAAAAAATTAATTTTACCTTCGGCAAGTTCTTTCTTAATTTCGATTTGTATTTTTTTGTTAATACTGCCACTTAAAATTTTAATATTTATATCAAGACCTTGGGTTATGGATTTAATCAAATTTAAATGTTGTAATGCTAATATCTCGGTAGGACACATTAAAGCTACTTGAAAGCCAGCAGCTATAACATTTAATCCAGAGATAATTGAAATTATAGTTTTTCCTGAACCAACATCGCCTTGAAGGAGTCTTAACATTTTTTTATTTTTTTTTAATCCATCCTCAATTTCTGCAATAATATGTTCCTGATCATTAGTTAATTTAAATGATAAATTTTTAATTACTTTAGATTTATAATTAGAAGAAAAAATTTTAGCATCTTTATGAATTGCTAAATTTTTTTTTTTGATCTGAGAAAAGATTAATAAATTAGAGAATATTTCATCAAAAGATATTCTTTCATAGGCTAAAGAATTTTTATCTAAATCTTCAATTTTTTTTGGATTATGCAACTGAATTAATGAATCTTTAAAACTTAACCATTTATTTTTTTTAATAAAAATATCTCTATGCCATTCTTCAATATCGGGAATTTCATTAGTAATATTTTCATATATTTTGTTTATAGTTTTATTAGAAATTCCTTTTAACGAACTGTAAGTTGGCATTACTTTACTAACCTTGTCTTCATTATGAATTGAGGTAACGTAATCTGGATTTGTTATTTGATATTTATTTTTATAAACATTAACTTTCCCACTAATAATGACTTCGTTGTTAATGGGTAATATTTCCTTAATGTAATTTTCTCTGGTATTGAAAAAAACAATGTTTATTTCACCTGTGTCATCATAACATTGAACAGTATTAGGAAGCCTTCTTAATCTTGGAAAATTATGTTTTTTTACCTTAACAAATATAGTGCTAATTTTACCTATTTCTAAGTTGTTTAATTTAGGACAATGAGTTCTATCAATTATTCCATAAGGAAAATTAAAAATTAAATCTATATTAGATTCTATTTTTTTTTCATTAAATAATTTTTGTATTTTTGGTCCTATTCCTTTAATTTTAGAAATTGGATTAAAAAAAAAATTAAAATTTTTTTCTATCATTTAAAGACTAATTTTAATTAAGATATATATATTAGATATGAATAATTTAATAAAAAAACTTTTATATCGCTCTAATCATAGAGGAACCAAAGAAATGGATTTAATAATTGGTGGATTTGCTAAAGAAAATTTAAAACATTTAAATACTAATGAATTAAATGAATTTGAACTTTTATTAAATTATACCGATAAAGAACTAAGCTCTTGGTTAATTGATAAAAAAAAAAATATTGAACTTGAAAAATTTTCTATATCTAGCAAAATTAAAAATTTTAGATTAAAATTTTAATTTTTACTAATTATTAATTTATAAAAACATTGGCGGAGAGGGTGGGATTTGAACCCACGAACGAGTTGCCCCGTTGCTAGTTTTCAAGACTAGTGCTTTCAACCGCTCAGCCACCTCTCCTTGATTAATGACTTTAAATGTCGTCTATGTTAAAAAATGTGATGAATATTTACCTTAAATTTAAAATATTTCTAATTATTTATTTATTTTTAATATTTATTCCAAATGTTTCTATATCAAACGAAAAATTTAATGATTGGATAGTTGCTTTTAAGAGTAGAGCAGTTACTCAGGGTGTTTCAAAAGAAACTGTAAATTATGCATTAAATAATGTTAGATTTTTGGAAAAAATCGTTGCCCTAGATAGAAAACAGCCAGAATTTTTTGAAAAGACTTATGAATATTTAGATAAAAGAGTTGATGAAAAAAGAATATTTACTGCCAAAAAACTTTTAGATGATAATTCGACTTTACTTGATAAAGTTTACAATAAATTTAAGGTTGATAAAGAAATTTTAATAGCTCTATGGGGAATAGAAACAAATTTTGGAGCTAACAAGGGCAGAGTAGATATTATCTCAGCTTTAGCAACTTTATCATTTGATAACCGAAGATCAGAATATTTTGAAAAAGAGTTAATTATTCTTTTAAAATTAATTGATAATAAAATTATAAAATATGAGAGTTTATATGGTTCATGGGCTGGAGCTATTGGAAATTTTCAATTTATGCCCTCAACGATTCAAAAATATGGAATTAATTTTGATGAAGTTTCAGAAATTGATTTAATAAATTCATTTCAAGACTCTGTTGCTTCTGCAGCAAATTATTTAAATACAATAGGTTGGAAAGATAAAGATATATGGGGGTTTGAAGTAAAAATTAATAAAAATTTTGAGAGTAATTTAATAAATTCTGACTCTAGAAATCTTAAAAATAAAGTTTCAATTTTAAAATTAAAACAGTTAGGTTTTAAAAATATAAATGACAGTGAGATCCTAACAACAGATAAAAAAGAAGGTTGGTTAATTAGACCTGATGGAAATGATGGTCCAATTTATATTGTATTTGATAATTTCTTAAAATTATTAGAATGGAATAGATCTTTACGTTTTGCAATTACCGTTGGGACTCTTTCAGATAAAATAAAATTATAAATGAAGACTAGAATTTTAATTTTATTTTTTATTTTAATTTCATCATGTCAAAATTTCACATCATATGAAAAAGTTATTCCCTATGAAAAAATTGGCTTTGCAGAACTTTCAATAAATGAGGACATTATACATCCAATTTTAGCTTCAGAAAGTCAAATTAAAATTACAAACTTATTAAATAAAAAAAATATAATTTTAAGTATTAATAAAACTTCTAAAATTGGAAAAGAAAGAGAAATAATTATCCCTAATAAATATTTTAGTTTATTAGAACTAAATCCAAAATTACCAATAATAAAAGTTGAAACTATAAAATCAAACAAAGTATTCAAAGCAGAAATTGCAAAAATTTTTGAAGAAGAAAAAAAAGTTTTACAAAACATAGAAACAACAAATGTTGATGTAATTGATTTATCTAAAAATAGTAATTCTAAAAGCAGTAATTATAAAAATGATAATTTAAAAAATGTTTCAATTTATTATGGTGATTTTACTTTTAAGAATACAGCTTTAGATATGGTTAGTTTATTAAAAAAAGAAATAAAAAGTATTAATCCAGTTATAGTTAAAGTTAATAAAAAATTTAGAGTTAAAGCTATGACTATAAATGATATCAATGAATTTGATATTTATTATAGTAAAATTGCAAATACTAAGTTTGAAAATTATAATATAAGCATAGAATGAATTTTAAAAAAATTTTTATTTTAATTTTTGCAATATTAATCTTTTCATCAACATCATATTCGCAAGTAATTATTCCTGATAAAGTTAGACAAGGAATTGTGATAGACCACTCCAGTGGCACTATATTAGCTCAAAAAAATGCTGATCAAAAAATATCACCAGCATCCATGACTAAAATTATGACAGCTATTGTAGTATTTGATCAGCTTAAGGATAAAAAAATTAAATTAACAGATCAATTTACTGTTTCTAAAAAAGCTCGTAACGCAACTAAATCTGGGGAATCGACCATGTTTTTAGTTCCAGGTGACAAAGTTGCAATCGAAGATTTATTAAGAGGATTAATTATTGTTTCTGGAGTTGATGCATCAATTGTTTTAGCCGAAGGAATATCAAGTAGTGAAGAACAATTTGTAGTTTTAATGAATGAAAAAGCGAAAAAAATTAATATGATAAACACTAATTTTAGCAATTCTTCTGGAACATTTAGCCAAGACAATTATTCAACGGTAAGAGATATTGCTATAATGTGTTCTTATTTGATCAATAACTACCCTCAATATTATAAATATTTTAAAGAAAAAGATTTTGCATGGGTCAGAACAGGAGGAAATCCAGTCAAACAAGAAAATAGAAATATACTACTTTTTAATGATGAAGAGGTTGATGGTATTAAAACAGGACATTTAAAAGATAGTAAATATTCTATTGCTGTTACAAAGAAAAAAGGCAATAGAAGAATAATAGCTGTAATTAGTGGTTTACCTACAATGTCTTCTAGGGCAGAAGCATCTAAATTCTTATTGAATAGTGCTCTGAACAAAATCGACCTTATGAAAATATCCTACGATGATGATAAATTTAGAATAAAAATATGGAATGGAAGTTCTTCTTATCTAAATGTCAAAGGATTAAATAAAGATGGAATCTTTGTTAATTTACCTAAAAATTTAAAAAATCCTAAAATTAGAATGGAATTAGAATATGAATACCCATTACAAATTCCTATAAAGAAATTTGAAAAAGTAGCTATTCTTAGAATATACAATAACAAAGAACTTATAGACACTAGAGATTTATTTGCTCAAAAAGATATAACGTATAAAAATATATTCTTTAAAGGCATCCAAAATATCAATCATTACTTATGGCATTAAAAAAGCCATTATTTATCTGCTTTGAAGGGGTAGAGGGCTCTGGAAAGTCAACTCAGGCAAAACTTTTATACAAGTTTATAAAAAAAAAAATTACTAAAAATGTTATTTTAACACGAGAACCAGGAGGAACTTTATTCTCAGAAAGAATTAGAGACTTAATATTAGAAAAAAAAACAAATATTAAGCCGTTAACAGAATTTTTATTATTGATGGCAGCAAGAAATGAACATCTTATAAATAAAATAAATTTATATCTCAAAAAAAAATTTATAGTAGTTTGTGATAGATTTTTTTACTCAACGTTAGCATATCAACATTACTTGGAAGGTATGAATAAAAAATTTATTTTTAGTATTCAAAAAAAAATTTACAAAAAAATTCATCCAGATATTACTTTTTTAATCGATTTGAATGAAAAGGAATCTAAAATTAGAATAAATAAAAGATCAAAAAAAACTAACAAATTTGATAAACTCTCTGTTCATCACTTTAATAAAATTAGAAATGGTTTTCTTAAAATCTCAAAAACCTACAAAAAAAGAATTATTTTAATTAAAGGAAATAAATCGCTTAATGAGATTCAAAATGAAATTAACAAAATAATTACAAAAAAATTAAATGCTAGATCGTAATTTTTCAAACATTGAATTTTTAAATAAGTATCAAAGATTTTTGTATGGTCATAATGAGCTATTTAAGAAATTAATTCGTCTTTATAAAATAAACAAATTACCAAACAAGATTATATTTAATGGAAGTGATGGGATTGGCAAAGCTACCTTTGTTTATCATTTAATAAATTTTATTTTATCAAATAAAGAAAATGAAACATACGACATAAATAAAAATGAAATTATGGAGAATAATAAATCTTATCTAGAAATAATAAACAACGTAAATTTTAATTTTAAACATTTAAAAGTTGATAATTATAAAAAGGTTATAAGCATCGAAGAGACAAGAGAAATTATAAATTTTTTTAATAAATCATCAATTAATAATAAACCTAAAATATTTTTTTTAGAAGGAGCTGAAAATCTTAATAAAAATTCATCAAATTCAATTTTAAAAATTCTTGAAGAACTTCCTGATAATAATTTTTTTTTCATTTCTCATCTAGAAAATAAATTTATACTTGAGACTATAAAATCTAGATGTTTTAATTGCAGACTTTTTATTAATTCAGAAGAAAGTACTTTTATTAAAGAAAAATTATTTTCTCAGTACGATACTAGTTATAAAATTATTGAAAATCTGAATCCAGGAATAAATCTTAAAATCAACATTTTATTTGATGAATTAGATATTTATGAAAAAAATTTTTCTGAAAAAATTTTATCTATTCAGAATTATTATTTAGAGGAAAAAAGTAATAAGGTATTAGATTTAATGCATATTTTTATTGAAAATTATTTTGTAAATAATTTAAAAAAAAATAATTTTTTTAAAAATTTAAGAATAAGAAATAAAATTAATTCTATTATTTTTAATATTAATTCGATCAATAATGAAGTTAAAAGTAACTTTTATGAATTGAATCTTTTGCTTGGTATAAAATAAATGAAAAATTTTTATTTGACGACACCAATTTATTATCCATCGGCTAAACCACACATGGGGCATGCTTATTCGAGCATTTCAGCTGATGTAATTGCTAGATTTAAAAAATTAGAAGGGTTTAATGTTAATTTTTTAACAGGAACAGATGAGCACGGACTTAAAATTCAAAGAGCAGCTGAACAACAAAAAAAAGATCCAAAAGATTTTTGTGATGAAATTTCTAAAAATTTTATTGAACTAGCTAAAAAATTAAATCTTACAAATACTGATTTTATTAGAACAACAGAAGAAAGACATAAAATAACTGTATCTAAATTATGGAATATTCTTGAGGAAAAAAAAGAAATTTATATTTCTAAATATTCTGGATGGTATTCAGTATCCGATGAGGCTTTTTATAATGAGGATGAGATTGAGATAAAGTCAAATGTTAAAGTCTCTAAAGCTTCAGGTTCCAAAGTAGAATGGGTGGAAGAAGAGTCATATTTTTTTAGACTATCAAAATGGCAAGAACCTTTGTTAAAATATTATGAAGATAACTATGATTTTATCTCTCCGCTTAGTAGAAGAAACGAGGTTATAAGTTTTGTTAAGGGAGGTCTAAAAGATCTATCAATAAGCAGAGCCTCATTTAAGTGGGGCATTCCAGTTCCAAATAATAACAAACATGTAATTTATGTGTGGCTAGATGCATTAACTAATTACATAAGTGCTTTAAATTATTTTGAAAATGATAATAAGAACCAGTTTTGGCCCGCAGATGTTCATATCATTGGTAAAGACATTATAAGATTTCATGCTGTTTATTGGCCAGCTTTTTTGTTGGCTGCTGGTATTAATCCTCCAAAAAAAGTTTTTGCTCATGGTTGGATACTTTCTGGAGAAGAAAAAATGTCGAAATCTAAAGGAAATATTTTAGATCCTTTAGAAATTATCGATAATTTCGGTTTAGACGAAATAAGATATTATTTAATGAAAGAAGTTATTTATGGTGAAGATGGAAAAATAACACCTGAAAATTTAATTAATTGTATAAATAGTGATTTAGCTAATAATATTGGAAATTTATATCAAAGAATAAGTTCAATTGTTCATAACAAATTAAATTCTATAATTCCTAATTGTAATCCAAAGGAAAGTTCTGATTTAAGAATTTTAAATTTAGTGGAAGATAATTTAGATTTATTAATTGAAACTTTTAATAAATACGAGATTCATAATTATTTAAAAAATATAATTCAATTATGTTCGGAGGTTAATAAATACGTAAATGACTCAGCTCCGTGGTCATTAAAAGATGATAATTTAGAAAAAAGAAACATTATTATTTATACCGTTTTAGAATTTATGAGAAAAATTTCTATTTTATTGCAGCCAATTATTCCTGAAAAAAGTAAGATAATTTTAGATTCATTAAATATTAATAATGAAGAAAGATATATCAAAAATATAAATAAAAATTTTTATATTAAGGCAGATACTAAAATTACAAAAATAAATATTTTATTTAAAAAACAATGATAATAGATTCTCATTGTCATCTTGATTATGAACCGTTAATAAACAATATTGATCAAGTCTTATTAAATGCTAAAAATAATAATGTTATCAATCTGCTCACAATTGGAACAAGTTTTGAAAGTTCAAAAAAAGTTTTAGATATAGTTAATAAATATTCTAATGTTTATGGAGCTATAGGAATACATCCAAATTCAACTACAGGAGCAATTGATAAATTAAATGATATCCTTGAACTTAAAAGACATAATAAAAAAATTATAGCTTTTGGTGAGACTGGCTTAGATTACTATTATAAACGAAGTCAAAAAGATGACCAAATTTTTGCATTTGAAAAACATATTGAATTTTCAATTTCTGAAAATGTTCCTGTAATTGTTCATACAAGAGATGCTGATGAAGACACTATTTCAATTGTAAAAAAGTATTATAAAAAAACAAATTTTTTAATACATTGCTTTACTGGTTCATTAAATTTTGCAAAAAATTTGTTAGATCTAAATTGTTTAATTTCATTTAGTGGAATAATTACGTTTAAAAAATCTAATGAGTTAAGAGATGTTGTTAAATATGTCCCCTTGGAGAAGATGTTAATAGAAACAGATTCACCTTATTTAAGTCCAGATCCATTTAGAGGAAAAAGCAATGAGCCTGCAAATGTCAAAATTGTAGCAGAGACTGTTGCCGCTATTAAAAACTTAGCTTTAGAGAAAGTTGCAAGCTCTACCACAGTTAATTTTAAAAATTTTTTTTTAAATGGAAAAAACTGAAGTTATTTTACTTGGATGTGGTAGTTCATTGGGAGTTCCTAGAATAGATGGGTGCTGGGGAAAAGTTGATAAAAAAAACAAGAAAAATCAAAGAATGAGATGCTCTTTATTTGTCAAATATAAAGGAATCTCTATAATAATTGACACTTCACCAGATATTAAAAATCAGCTGTTAAATAATAAAATTAAAAAAATTGATTTCGTTGTCTATTCCCACGATCATGCTGATCAGACACATGGGATTAATGAACTTAGGCCTTTTTTTTGGATTAATAAAAAAAAAATACCAATATATGCAGATAAAAAAACTTCTAACTATTTATTAAATTCCTTTAAATACCTATTTGTAAAGCAAAGTAAATATTATAAACCAATTTTAAAGATGAATATTATTAATAATAATTTCTTTCTAAAGAAAAATAAAAACTCAATTCAACTAGAAACAATCAAAGTTAAACATGGCAATATCAACTCTAATGGATATTTATTTAACAAAATAGCTTACATTAGTGATTGCAGTTCAATATCAAATATATCATTAAATAAATTAAAGGGGTTAAAATTATTAATAATAGATTGTTTAAAATTTAAAAATCATCCGACACATTTAAATTTCAAAAAATGTTTATCTTATATAAAAATATTAAAACCTAAAAAAGCTATTCTTACGAATTTACATAGTGACATCGATTATTTGTCACTAAAACATAAGTTGTTAAAAATATCTAAAAATATAACTCCTGGTTATGATGGATTAAAGGTTGTTATTTAATGAAGCAAAAAAAAGAAATTGCTATATTACTACCTAACAAAGAAGACTATTCATTAAATAATGCAGCCGCTGCTTCAATTTGGGTAAAAGATTTTAATACAGGTTTTATCGAAAAAAAACAGTTAATATTTGGTATCTCTTCATCTTCTTCTACTCTTTCAAAAAATTTTATAAATTTAAAAAAAGTTAATTTTATAAATAATAGTTTTTTTTATCTTAAAAATTTTGTTAAAAAATTACCAAAAACAATAAAAGTTATAGTAATACATAACAGACCTCATTTTTTTTTTACTCTTAAAAAAAAATTTCCAGAAATTAAATTTATTTTAATATTCCACAACGATCCAAATACGTTAAGAGGATCAACATCTATTAATGAAAAATTAAATATTTTACAAAACTGTGATGAATTAATTTTTGTAAGTTCTTATGTTAAGAATAGATTTTATTATAATTTAATAAATTTATTACCAATAAAAGGAAGGGTTATTTATCCTGCTACAAATTATTACAATCATAATTTTAAAATAAATATTAAAAAAGAAAAAATCATTGTCTTTATTGGAAAACTTAATTCTGCAAAAGGTTATAATCATTTTGGTAAAGCTGTTATTAGTATTTTAAACAAATACAAAGACTGGAGAGTTATTGTCGCCGGTAATGAAAAAAGAGAAAAATACAATTTTTTTCATGAAAGATTAAAGATTTATAATTGGTTATCACATAAAAAAATTATAAATATTTATAAAAAATCGTCAATTTCTATAGTCCCATCAACTTGGAATGAGCCTTTCGGTCGTACTGCCATGGAGTCGTCAGATATGGGAAATGCTTTGATAACAAGTGGTTTTGGCGGGTTAAAAGAAACATCTTTTAATCAAATCGTTCTTAAAAAAGTTAATTCTAAATCAATTTAAAAAGAAATTATAAATTTAATAAAACACCCAACTTTATTAAAAAAAATTCAGAAGTTAAATTATAAAAACCATAAAATAAATTACATTGAGAATTTAAAAATTTTGTCAAAAATAAAAAATAATTTAATAGAAAAAAAAGATTTCAAAATTAATTATATTGAAAAAAAAAATAATAAAGTTTTACACATTGCATCTTTTGATGAAAAAAATAATTTTAGATTATCTAATATTAATTTAGCTGCTAAAATTTCTGATGGCTTTTTAAAAAATAATTTTAAAGTCACTAATTTTAGCGATAGATTTTTTTCTAAGCAAAATATATTTGTAGATATAAATGATAAAATTGTAAATATTATCAAGAACTTAAAACCTAACCTAATTTTATTAGGTCATACCAATTCATTAAAAACTGAAACTATAAAATATATTAAAGATGAATTTTCAGATATAAAAATTGCTTTTTGGTACGAAGACTCAATTAATTGTAAAGGACCTGATTTCATTAAAAATAAAAAATTTATTGAAAAATATATAAATTATGTTGACCAGTTTTTTATTACAACTGCTAAGCAATGTGTCGAAGCTTCTATTCCTAAAAATAAAGTAAATTATATGCCAATACCAGCATCTAATTACTGTGAAAATTTAAATTTACACAAAACAAAAGATCATCAATTTGATATCTTTTATGCTGTAAGTCATGGAGTTAACAGGGGTGTTCTTAAAAATAATAAGATTGATGAAAGGTTTATTTTTTTAAATTCGTTAATAAAAAAATCTCAACAAATCACTTATAATATTTTCGGGTTTAATAATATTCAGCCTATATGGGGAGAAAAATTTATTGAGGAAATATCCAAATGTAAATTTGGCTTAAATCTAAGCAGGGGAGAACCAGTAAAATATTATTCTAGCAACAGAATTTCAACATTAATAGCAAATGGTATGCCAACATTAATAGATGAAAAAATTAGTTATAGTGATTTTTTTTCGAATAAGGAAATAATTTTTTATAAAGATGTTGAAGATCTAATTGATAAAGTTATTTTTTTCAAAAAAAATGATAAAAAAAGAATTCAAATTGGGCTGAATGGAAAGAATAAGTATTTCAAAATATTTAATAATTTAAT
>NZ_JAYQPI010000007.1:0-15925 GCF_038145245.1 Candidatus Allofontibacter sp.
CCAAATAGTCTTGATAAAATTTCTAATTATTTAATTGATTAAAACTATCTTTTGGAAATATCTACAAAGTCTCTTTTAATTTCGCCAATATATAACTGTCTAGGTCTACTTAGTTTATTTGATTCATCTAAATACATTTCTTTCCAGTGAGCTATCCATCCAGCTGTTCGAGCGACTGCAAATAAAACGACAAACATCTCAGTAGAAAAGCCCATAGCGCTTAAAGTTATTCCAGAATAGAAATCTATGTTTGGATATAACTTTTTCTTAACAAAATAATCGTCATTTAATGCAATTTTTTCAAGTTCAATAGCTATTTTTAACAACTCATCATCTTTTTTACCCATAACCTCAAGTACTTCATGGCATGCTTTTTGCATCACCTTAGCTCTTGGATCATAATTTTTATAAACTCTATGACCAAATCCCATTAATCGGAAATTGTCATTAGGATCTTTTGCTCGTTTTATAAATTCTGGAATATTTTTTACACTACCAATTTTTTTTAGCATATTTAGAGCAGCCTCGTTAGCTCCGCCATGTAATGGACCCCATAGCGCTGAAAAGCCAGCAGCTATTGATGCAAAAGGATTTACGCCTGAAGAAGCAGAAAGCCTAACTGTTGAAGTAGAAGCATTTTGTTCATGATCTGCATGGAGTATAAATATTTTTTCTAGTGCATTAGAGATTGTTTTGTTAACTTTATATTTTTGTGTAGGTACAGAAAAACACATATTTAGAAAATTCTCACAATAATTTAATTCGTTATCAGGATATACAAAGGGTTGGCCAATTGAGTATTTGTAAGCCATAGCAGCTAAAGTTGGAACTTTAGCTATCATTCTTCTTGCTGATATTTCTCTTTCCTTTGGATCATTTACATTTGCTGAGTCTGCATAAAAAGCAGATAAGGCTCCAACAATGCCTAACATCATAGCCATCGGATGGCCACCACGTCTAAATCCATTATAAAAAGACCTTATTTGTTCATGAACCATAGTGTGATTTTTAATTGCAGTAGAAAATTCGTTGTACTGGTCTTTAGTTGGCAATTCACCTTTGATTAATAGATAAACAACTTCTAAAAATGAACTTTTTTCTGATAATTTTTCAATTTCATAACCTCTATACAAAAGAGTTCCCTTATCACCATCAATGTAACAGATATTAGACTGACAACTTGCAGTCGAAGTAAAACCAGGATCAAAAGTAAAATGACCTGTATTTTTATAAAGATCACGAACATCTATTACTGAAGGACCGATGGTACCTTTTCTAAGTGGTAGTTCATGTTTTTTTCCATCGATTTCAATAAAACATTTATCAGTCATAAAATTTAGTTATCAGTTTTTAATATTTTTGTCTATTTTTTCAAAGAATAATTCTAATCTATTTATAAACTCATTAAAACCTAGTGAACTTGCTATATCATAAATAGCTGGACCATATTCAGAGCCTGTTAATATAATTCTGAGAGGCTGTCCAATATCTTTAAATTTAATTTTTTCATTTTCTATAATTTTATCAAAAATATTTTGTAAAAAATCTTTTTTAACACTTTTTTCTTTCTTTATTAAAAAAAGAATATTTTTAAGTATTGTTAATTTAGACTTATCAATTTTTTTTATTTCATTTTCTACTAGTACATAAGAAAATATATATTTTGAATTATTATATATATCTTCCAGTGATTTTGATTTGTGTTTTAAGAAAAATAAATTTTTTTTAATAGTTTCATGAAATTGCACTGGTATCTTTGTTTTATATATCTCTGCATAGCTAATTAATTTATCTATCAAATTTTCATCTTTAGTAGACTTTATATAAAACTCATTGATCGATTTAATTCTGTCAAAATCTAATTTAGAAGGAGATTTTCCAATATTTTTTAAGTTAAAAAGTTCTATACTTTCCTCTTCTGTAAAGATTTCTTTATCCTTATAAGACCAGCCTAGCCTTAATAAGTAGTTTCTTAATGCTTCTGGTAGAATACCTATTTTTTTGTAGTCTTCAACGGTTGATGCATCATCTCTTTTTGATAATTTTTTTCCTTCCTTTGAATGTATAAGAGGAATATGTGCATATTCAGGTATATTCCATTTCATGCACTCAAATATTTGAATTTGTTTAAATGCATTTATTTTATGATCATCACCTCTAATTACGTGAGAAATCCGCATTTGGTAATCATCAACTGCTGCTGATAAATTATAAGTAGGTTTATTATCTTTTCTTAAAATTACAAAATCTTCTATTGTGTTGTTATTTATTTCAACATTTCCTTGAACTAAATCTTTAAGTATAGTTTTTCCTTCAATTTTTGATTTAAATCTAATTACAAAAGGTTTGTTTTTAATATCTTCAAAGATATTCCTGCATTTTCTACTATAGGTGTAAGGAATTTTTTTTTCTAAACATAATCTTTTTTCTTCCTCTAATTCTTGTTCAGTGCAATAGCATTTATATGCATGTTCATTTTTTAATAGAATATTAGCTATATTTATATGAGATTCTATATTCTTTGATTGAATATACGGTTCTCCATCATAATTTATTTCTAACCATTTTAGAGTCGATAAAATTTGATCGTAATATTCATTTTTTGATCTTTGAATATCTGTGTCCTCTATTCTTAATAAGAATTTACCTTTTTGGTTCTTTGAAAATAACCAATTAAATAGAGCTGTTCTTGCTCCTCCTATGTGTAAATTTCCTGTTGGAGAGGGTGCAAAACGAGTTATAATTTTTTGAATATTATTCATTAGTTCATGAGATAACAGAACTAATATTATTTATTTAAATTAGTAAATTAAAATTTTCTATATAAAGAGGCCAAAACACCTTGAATTTTTACTCTTTCGGTGTTGTAAATTTTTGTCTCGTAAGCAGGATTTGCACTTTCTAAAGCGATTGAAGGTCCTTTTTTTCGCATTCTTTTTAAAGTTGCTTCATGATCGTCAATTAATGCCACTACTATCTTTCCACTTTCAGCTATATTAGTTTTTTTAATTATTACATAATCTCCAGTGTTAATTCCTGCATCTATCATAGAATCTCCCTCAACTTTTAATGCAAAATACTCATTAGATCCTAAAAAATTTTTTGATAATGGTAAACTTTCAGTTTGATTTTCTAAAGCTTCAATAGGGGCACCCGCTGCTATTTTACCAAGAACAGGAACAAAAACCTCTTCGTTGTCAATTTTATTAAGATCTAAACCACCTTTGATAATTTTTGGAGAAAAATTATTGTATAAATCCTGCGCTCCAGCATTTTCAGGAAGTTTAATAACTTCAAGCGCTCTTGCTTTGTGAGGTAGTCTTTTAATAAATCCTCTTTCTTCAAGGGCTGAAATAAGTCTATGAATTCCAGATTTAGATTTAAGATTTAATGACATACGCATTTCGTCGTAAGACGGAGATATGCCCGTGCGTTTTAATTTTTCATTTATAAAAATTAATAAATTTTTTTGTTTTTTAGTTAGCATAGAACAAAACCTAAACAGTTATCGTTCTATTTAAGTTCTTATTACTATACAACTCTAATAAAGCATTGAAATATATGTATATTTTAAAGAAAAGATCTTAATTTGTTTTTAATATTATTGGATTTCATTAATGATTCGCCAATTAAGAAAGTTCTAATATTTGTTTTTTTGCAAATTTTCAAAATGTCATTTTTAGAATTAATGCCACTTTCAGATACAATTATACGATTCTTTAAATTAAATTTTTTATAAAGGTTAATCGTAGTATTTGTATCTGTTGCAAAAGTTTTTAAATTACGGTTATTTATTCCAATGATACTTTTTTTTAAACTTAAAGCAAATTTCATCTCTTTAAAAGAGTGAACCTCAACTATTGTGTCCATTTTACATTTATTTGCAACATCATATAATTCTTTTGCAAGTTTATTTTTTGTAGCGGATAATAAAATTATAATGCAATCTGCTCCATAAAGTTTTGCATTATAAATTTGAAAAGGATCAATAAAAAAATCTTTAGCTAAAATTGGAATATTATATTTTTTTTTAATTTGTTTAATATAATTTTTATTTCCTAAAAAAAATTTATCTTCAGTTAGTACAGATAAACAAGTAGCGCCACCTTCAATATATTGTTTTGCAATATTAATAGGATTAAAATTTTTTTTTAAAATTCCTTTAGATGGACTAGCTTTTTTAAGTTCAGCAATAATTGAAATTTTATTATTTTTAATATTATTTAAAATTTTTGATTTAAATAAAGATGCTTTATTACTAGTTAAAAACAATCTTTTATTTTTTTTATCTAAAATAATCTTTTTTTTTTTATAATTAATAATTTTTTCTAAAATATTCATTATTTAGATAATTGATTAATTTTATGTATAGCCATTCCAGTAAGTAAGTAATTTTTTGCTTTATAGTAAGCTTTTGCTAAATTATTTTCTTTTTCTGATATTATTAACCCCGCAGCAGCATTTAAAGCTACAATTTCTAAAAAAGCATTATGCTTCCCTTTAAAAATTTCTATTATTTTTTTACTGTTGTAATTTGCATCTTTTCCAAGAATAGATCTAAAGTTATATTTTTTTTTAATTAAAGATTTTGGATTAATAATAAAGCTTTTGATTTTTTTATTATTTAATTCATAAACTTTTGTTTTATTAAAAATTGATATTTCATCTAAACCATCTTGACTATGAAATACCCATGCTTTTTTATGACCTAAATTTTTTAAAACATTTATATATGGAATCAATAAGTTTTTATCAAAAATTCCAATAATTTGTCTTTTAACCAGTCCTGGATTTATTAAAGGACCTAAAAGATTAAAGATTGTTTTAAAAGGAAGATTTTTTCTAACAGAAGCAACATTTTTCATTGCCAAATGATATGCAGGCGCAAATAAAAAAATAAAATTTTCTTTTTTTATTTTTTTTTCTAATTTTTTTTTACTATCTAAAATATTTATTCCAAGTTTTTCTAAAACATCTGCTGATCCACATTTTGAGGTAATTGATCTATTTCCATGCTTTACAACATTAACGCCTAAACCTGCCAATACGATAGCGGCCGCAGTTGAAACATTTAAAGTATGCTTACCATCACCGCCGGTACCACAAGTATCTATAGAATTTTTGGGGACTTTTACTTTAATTAATTTTTTTCTTAAGATTTTTGCGGCTGTTAAGATATTTTTATAGTTAAATCCATTTTTAGATATCAAAGTTAGGATAGCAGAGATTAAATTTTCATTGATTTCTGCATTAATAATTTTATTAAATAAAAAATTTAGTTCTGAATTAGATAATTCTTCATCAATAATTAATTTATTTACTAAATTTTTCAGTATCATTTAATTTTTAAAAAGTTTTTAAAGATTATATTTCCAAAACTTGTTTTAATACTTTCAGGATGAAATTGAACTCCATAAAGATGATATTTTTTATGATTAATGGCCATAATAACATTATCTTCTGTTTTAGCAGAGATTTCAAAATCTTCACTAAGAGTTTTTTGGTCAATTATAAGACTATGATATCGTGTTGCGTAAAAATTTTTAGGAATTTTTTTAAAAATTTTTGAATCATTATGAATAATTTTACTTAATTTTCCATGCATAATAATCTTTGCTCTTTTAATTATTGCACCAAAAGCTGCTCCTATAATTTGATGCCCTAGACAAATTCCCAGAATAGGAACTTTTTTGTAAAAATTTTTAATTAAATCAATACAGATACCAGAACTATTAGGATGACCTGGACCAGGAGATATAACAATCTTATCAAATTTATTTTTGGAAATTTGATCTATTGAAATCTTATCATTTCTATAAACTTCAACTTTTGAACCTATTTTAGAAAGTGAATGAAAAATATTGTAGGTAAAACTATCATAATTATCTATTAATAGAATTTTTTTCATTTAATTAGCGGCTTCAAATAATGCTTTGGCTTTATTAACTGTTTCATTATATTCATTTAAAGGAACGCTATCTGCAACAATTCCAGCACCAGATTGTACATAAATTTTATTATCAATAATTAAAGCAGTTCTCAAAGCAATACATGTGTCCATTTCATTATTAGGCGTGAAGTATCCAATACCCCCCGCATATAATTTTCTTTTGGATATTTCTAAATTATCAATAATTTCCATCGCTCTTATTTTTGGCGCACCAGAAACAGTACCCGCTGGAAAACCTGAAAATAATGTATCCAATAGTGAATTTTTATTATCAAAATCTCCAATAACATTTGAAACGATATGCATAACATGTGAATATTTTTCAATTTTAAATTTTTGATCAACTTTTACAGTTCCAATTTTTGAAACTTTCCCAACGTCGTTGCGTCCTAGATCAAGTAACATAAGATGTTCTGATATCTCTTTTTTATCATTTAAAAGTTCTTTTTGTAACTTAATATCTTCTTTAAAATTTTTACCCCTTGGTCTTGTTCCTGCGATAGGTCTAATAGTTATTTTATTATTTCTAACTCTAACTAATATTTCAGGACTACTACCTACTATTTTAAATTTATTGAAATTAAAAAAAAACATAAATGGTGAAGGATTCAATATTCTTAATTTTTTATAAAAACTTATAGGAGTTTTACATAATTTGCTTTCAAATCTTTGACTTAAAACTACCTGAAATATTTCACCATTATTAATTAAATTTTTTGCTTTAGATATAGAATTTAAGAATGCATTTTTAGTGATATTGCTTTTAATTTTATTATTTTTTTTGTTGTTCGTTTTATTTGAATATTCATTTAAATTAAAAATATTATTAATTTTAGTAACAAATTTATTTATTTCATCACATTTAAGTAGATATAATTTTTTAAGATTTTTAGTTTTTTTTAGGTCGTAAATATTTTGTATAAAAAAAATTTTATTTTTTTCATTATCATGAATAATTATTAATTGCGGTCTTATTAATTTGACATCAGGAATTTTTAAATCATTTTTGCAACTATTAGGAATTTTTTCTTTAAATCTAATTATGTCATATCCAAAATAACCTGCTAACATTGCAGACATTAAAGGCAGTTTTTTTGAAGTTTTAAAATGAAAATTTTTAATTAATTTATTTAAATAATTATAAGGATTTGCCTTTATTAATTTTTTTTTATTATTTAAAATTTGAATTACTTGGTTTTTATCTGTTTCAACTACAAGATCTGGATTAAAACCAAATATAGTATACCGACCTCTTATTTTAACTTTTTCAACAGATTCAAATATAAAACTATCTTTACTTAGCGAAACTATTTCAATTAATTTTTCAATTGTTTCTAATTTAGGATTATTTTTAATTGCATATATTTGCGAAAAATTTCTTTTTGTAAAATTTTTTTTAAATTCATTAAAAGTACTAAATATCATTTTAAATGTTTTTTAGATAATTATTTAATAGCTTTTCATTAATAATAATTTTGTACTTTTTTTTAAGATAGGCTTCGTATAAAATATTTATTTTAATTTTTGCAATCTCTTGAGAAATTTTTTTGTTACTTGGCACATATCCTGTAACTGACTCTGTAATTATTTTCCTTTTAAGATTTTTATTAATTTGTTCTTCAAGAATTTTTGAGTTTATATTTCTTTCTAGTAAAAACTTTTCATATTTTGTTCTTGAAAAAGTTTCTTTATCTTTAAATTCATTACTATTTTTTATTTGTATAGCTATCGTTACATCATTAATATTAACTCCTATATTTTTTCCATGAATTTTTAGAAGTTTATCTGACACAATATTAGATATAGCAAGTAGGTGGATATTATTATTAATTGCTATTTTTTCAGATTGAATATTATTGTTTCTAATTATTTTATTAAATTCGAATAAAAATTGATTAATAGATATTTCTTCACCATCAATTTCTGCAATTGAATTACTATTGTTAGATCTAAAAAAATCACTTATGCCCCAAAATACAAAGCTTAAAGCAATTAAAGCAATAAAGATTTTAGCAAAAATTGTTTCTGAAAATTTTCTTAAGGATGATAACATTTAATATTTTAAAAAGTGATTATTTTAGTTTAGATATAACTGATTTATGAACAAAACTATATATTTCATTGCCAATTGGAAAATGAATGGAAATTATAATTCTATTAAAGAAATAGAGCGAGTTTTTAGATTTTTAAAAAAAAATACAATTAATAGATTTATTAAAATTATATTTTGTCCACCTGCAACTTTAATTAATTCCTTCCACGTAAAAATCAAAAATAGACTAATAAATTTTGGCACACAGGATATTAGCAAAATTAACTTTAATAGCGGTCCTTTTACTGGGCAGTTAAGTGCTAACATGTTAAAAAAATCAGGAGCTAATTATGTAATTATTGGTCATTCTGAAAAAAGATTAATTGACGAAGATTTTAAGACTATAAAAGAAAAGATTAACGTTGCTTTGAAGAATAAATTAAAAGTTATTTTTTGTATTGGCGAAAATTTATCGCAAAAAAACAAAGGTTTATCATTAAAAATTTTAAAAAGACAGATTTTAAGTTCTTTAGAAAAAAAAATTAATTTTAATAATTTAATTATTGCTTACGAACCAATTTGGTCAATTGGCACAGGAATTGTTCCCACGAATAATTATTTAAACAATGTTTATAAAGATTTAAAAAATTTTTTAAAAATAAAATACAATGTTAATTCACCTATAATGTTGTATGGTGGATCTGTGACTAAAGATAATGTTGCAACATTAGCAAATATTAGTTTAATATCAGGTTTTTTAATTGGAGGAGCGTCATTAAAAGCATCAAGTTTTATTAAACTTATAAAAAATTACTTTAAATAATTTATGCAGACTTTATTATTAATAGTTCACATTTCTCTAGCAGTACTTCTTATTGGATCAGTATTGCTTCAAAAGTCAGATGGTGGAGCTTTGGGCATTGGAGGCAATAGTGACAATTTAATGTCATCAAGAACAGCTGGAAATTTTTTAACTAAATTTACAGCAATTGTTGCTTTTTTATTTATTTTAACAAGTATTTCTTTAACGCTTATTAATAAAAAAGATATCTCCCAAAAATCTATCATTGATAAGATTGAACAATTAGATAAGAATAGTAGTTCCCAGCCAAAAATTCCAAATTCAAAATAATTTTTTCAATATTTTCTTTGTGATTATTGCTAAATAATCTATAGTGAACTTCCATGGTCCGTTTTATTTTTGTTACTGGCGGCGTGGTTTCATCTCTTGGTAAAGGAATAGCCTCTGCTTCTATAGCAACCTTATTACAATCTAGAGGTTATAAAGTAAGAATTAGAAAGTTAGATCCTTATTTAAATATAGATCCTGGTACAATGAATCCTTACGAACATGGAGAGGTTTATGTTACTGAAGATGGAGCAGAAACTGATCTTGATCTTGGACATTACGAAAGGTTTACGGAAATAAATTCAAAAAAGTCAGATAATATTACTACTGGAAAAATTTATCAAAATATAATTATCAAAGAAAGGAATGGCGATTATAAAGGTTCAACAGTTCAAGTTATCCCTCATGTAACAGATGAAATAAAAAAATTTATTACTAGTGATTTGAGTAATGAAGATTTTGTAATTTGCGAAATAGGGGGAACAGTAGGCGATATCGAAAGTTTGCCATTTTTAGAAGCTATTAGGCAATATTCAAATGAAACAGGGAGTAAAAATTGCTTATTTATTCACTTAACATTAGTTCCATATATTAAAAGCGCTTCTGAATTAAAAACAAAACCGACCCAACATTCAGTAAAAGAATTAAGAAGCATAGGTATTCAGCCTGATATGATTTTATGTCGTTCTGAAAGTTTAATTCCTGCAGAGGAAAAAGCTAAAATTGCATTATTTTGTAACGTCGAAAAATCAAACGTATTCCAATCAATCGATGTAAATTCAATTTATGAAGTTCCTATTAAATATCAACAAGAAGGATTAGACAAAAAAATATTAGATCATTTTGGAATTATTAATAAAAAAAATCCAAAATTAGATAATTGGAAATCTTTTAATAAAAAACTTAGTAGTAAAAAAAATGAAATTAAAATCTCTATTGTAGGTAAATATACACATTTAAAAGATGCTTACAAATCTCTAAATGAAGCCTTAATTCATGCTGCAGTTTATAATAATATAAATTTAGATCTTAATTGGATTGAGTCTTCTAATATTAAAAATTTAAAAGATTTAGAGAATAAACTTGGAAATTCTAATGGAATATTAATACCAGGAGGCTTTGGTAAACGTGGTGTTGAAGGTAAAATTTTATCAGTACAATTAGCAAGAACTAAAAAAATTCCATTTTTTGGAATTTGCTTTGGTATGCAAATATCTGTTATAGAGCTCTCAAGAAATTTATTAGGTCTAAAAGATTCAAATTCTACAGAATTATCTAAAACAAAAAATCCCGTTGTTTGTCTTATGGAAGAATGGATAAAAGGAAAAAAAATTTTAAAAGGAGAAAAATATAAAATTGGTGGTTCAATGAGATTAGGTTCTTATCCTGCAAAAGTTAAAAAAGGTACATTGCTTTATAAGATTTATGGTAACAGAGGCTTAATTCATGAAAGACATAGACATAGATATGAAGTAAATAGTTCTTATAAATCAATGTTAGAAAATAAAGGGGTTATATTTTCAGCTAATTCGCCAGATGGAAAACTACCAGAAGCTATTGAACTTAAAGATCACCCGTGGTTTCTTGGGGTTCAATTTCATCCGGAATTAAAATCAAGACCGTTTTCCCCTCATAAAATATTTATTTCTTTTATAGATGCTGCAATTAAAAATAAAAATTTAAATTTATGAAAAATAAAATTATTAAGATCAAAAAAATAAATTTAGGAAATAATCTCCCTTTAACTTTAATTGCTGGCCCTTGCCAAATTGAAAGTAAAGATCATTGTCACATGATTGCTTCCAAGATTAAAGAAATAACTAATAGATTAAAGATTGGATTTATTTTCAAAAGTTCTTTTGATAAAGCTAATAGAACAAGTTTAAATTCTAAAAGAGGAGTTGGGCTTGATAAGTCTCTATCTATATTTGATTACATTTCAAAAGACTTAGATGTTCCTATACTCACCGACATTCATAACGAAGAACAATGCAAAATAGTCTCTGATGTCGTAGATATTATTCAAATTCCAGCTTTTTTATGTAGACAAACAGATCTATTAGTTGCTGCTGCTAAAACAAATAAAGTAGTTAATGTTAAAAAAGGTCAATTTTTAGCTCCTTGGGATATGAAAAATGTTATTAAAAAAATAGAGGAGAGTGGCAATGATAAAATATTAGTCACTGAAAGAGGTGTTAGTTTTGGATATAACACTTTAGTATCTGATATGCGTTCATTATCAATTTTAGCTGATTTTGGTTATCCAGTAGTTTTTGATGCTACTCATTCTGTTCAACAACCTGGAGGCAAAGGAGACAGTAGCGGAGGAGAAAAAAAATTTGTTAGTTCATTATCAAGAGCCGCTGTTGCAGTTGGCGTTTCCACAATTTTTTTAGAAACTCATGATAATCCTGAAAAAGCCCCGTCTGATGGGCTAAATATGATACCACTTAGTAATTTAGAAAATTTACTTAAAGATCTAATAGGAATTGATAATTTAATTAAGTCAAAATAGTTAATGTCATACATCAAAAAAGTTAAAGCGAGACAAGTTTTTGATAGCAGAGGCTTTCCAACAGTAGAAGCCGAGGTAATATTAACTGATGGATCCATAGGTCAATCGATAGTTCCTTCAGGAGCTTCGACTGGAACATATGAGGCACATGAACTTAGAGATAAAAGTAAAAATTATTTAAAAAAAGGCGTTTCAGACGCTGTAAAAAATATAAATTTAGAAATTAATAAAACGATTTTAGGTCTTTCAGTTCTTGATCAAACAAAAATAGATAATTTTTTAATTAAACTAGATGGTACTGAAAATAAAAATAGATTAGGTGCTAATGCTATCTTAGCAGTCTCCATTGCAAACGCTAAAGCAGCCGCAGCACATAGTAAAATTCCATTATATAAATATTTAGGAGGAAACAATAAAAACAAATTACCATTTCCAATGTTAAATATAATTAATGGAGGAGCGCACGCTAATAATTCTTTGCAAATACAAGAGTTTATGATCAGGCCTGATGGGGCAAAATCTTTTAACGAATGCTTAAGAATGTCTTTTTTGGTTATTCAAAATTTAAAAGAAGAATTAAAATTAAGGAAATTTAATACAAATCTTGGTGACGAAGGTGGTTTTGCGCCTTCATTTGATAGTGATGAAAAAGCAATAGAATATATAATTAAAGCAGTTAAAAAATCAGGTTTAAAAATTGGTAAAGACATTAATATTTGTTTAGATGTTGCTGCAAATGAACTTTACAGTTCTGGAAAATATAAAATTAAAAAAACTAAAAAAGCTGTAAGTTCAGAGGAATTAATTAATTATTATAAAAAGCTGTGTAATAAATTTCCAATTGTTTCTATAGAAGACCCTGTATTTGAAGATGATTGGAATGTTTGGAATAAATTAACTAAAGAATTAGGAAAAAAAATTCAAATTGTCGGTGACGATCTATTTGTAACAAATTTAATTCGTTTAAAAAAAGGAGTTCAAGAGTTAGCTGCTAATGCAATTTTAATTAAACCAAATCAAATTGGCACAGTTACAGAAACTCTAAAAGTTATTAATTTTGCTAAAAAAAATAATTTTAGTACAATTATTTCTCACAGATCCGGTGATAGCGAAGATACTTTTATAGCTGATTTAGCAGTTGCAACCGAATCCTCACAAATTAAGACTGGATCGTTAGCTAGGTCTGAGAGAGTTGCTAAATATAATCGATTATTGAGAATAGAAGAGGAGATTGGAAAAAAGTCTCACATGTCAAAATTAAAATGAGTAATTTGATTAATTCGATTTCTGAAAAAAAATTTTTTTTCATAATACTTTTAATTATACTATATATAGTTTTTAATTTTTTTGGTGGCGATAGAGGTTTAATTGAATACTTTAAAAAAAAGAATTTATTAAAAGATTTTAAAGAAAAAAATTCAGAGATAAGTAAAGAAATTAATTTTTTGGTTAAAAAGAATAATTTTTTATCAGTAAATATAAATAAAGATTATCTTGATGAAATATATAGAGATTACTTTGTATTAGGAAAAAAAGGTGAAAAGATTTATATTATTAATCAAAAATGACAGCTAGGCACCCTGAAAAAGTTAACAATATTGAATATCCAATTCAAAAAAAACCAGCATGGATAAGGGTAAAAGCAAGCTACTCTCCAGAATATATTGAAACTAAAAATATTTTAAAAAAAAACAATCTTTTTACAGTTTGCGAAGAGGCTTCGTGTCCTAATATTAATGAATGTTGGAGTAAAAAGCATGCTACATTTATGATTATGGGTGATACCTGCACTAGAGCATGTGCTTTTTGCAATGTTAAAACTGGAATACCTCAAAAGTTAGATCTACTTGAGCCAAAAAAAATTGCTCAGAGTGTCAGAGATTTAAATTTATTACATGTAGTTATAACTTCAGTTGATAGAGATGACTTAGAAGATGGAGGTGCAAAACATTTTGCTGATGTTATTTCTGAAATTAAAAGATATAATAATAAAACAACTGTTGAAGTATTAACGCCAGATTTCTTAAGAAAGGGCGATGCTTATAAAGTAGTTGCCGACGCAAAACCCGATGTTTTTAACCATAATTTAGAAACTATTCCTCGTCTTTACTTAAAAGTAAGACCTGGATCTCGTTATTTTCAGTCTTTAGATTTATTAAAAAAAGTTAAAGATTATAATTCAACAATTTTTACTAAATCAGGTTTGATGGTGGGTCTTGGAGAAACTAAAGAGGAAATAATGCAAGTTATGGATGATTTGAGAATAGCAGGAGTAGATTTTTTAACTATTGGTCAATATTTACAACCGAGTACAAAACATTATCCTATAAAAGATTTTATAACTCCTGAAGAATTTGAAAATTACAAATTAATAGCGGAAGGGAAAGGTTTCTTATTAGTTTCATCAAGTCCATTAACTCGTTCTTCATATCATGCGTCAGAAGATTTTGATATTTTAAAAAAAAAAAGAATTAACAAATTAATTTAGATTGCCAATTAAAAAAATTTCAAAAAAATTTAATTATTCTAAATCAGATCTTGTAAAATTAGTTTTAAAGATTGATGAATATAAAAATTTTTTACCTTGGTGTATAAATTCAAAAATTTTAACATTAGATAAAAATAATAAAGACTTAAAAATTACAGCCGATTTAGAAATAGGTTTTAAAACTTTTAGAGATACTTATACTAGCAAAGTAATTTATGATGATAAAAATTCAAAAATTGAAGTAACTTCAATAAATGGAAACATAAAAAAATTATTAAATATTTGGGAATTTGAAATAATTGATAAAAAATCTTGCAATGTTATTTTTTTTATAGATATCGAGCTAAAAAATCCTATTATTAATATTATATTTAATAAATTTTTTAATTATGGTTTTGAAAAAATTTTAAATTCTTTTGAACTCCGAGCAAAAGAAACTATAAAATATTAATATGGTTTTTTATTAATCTAATAGTTTTACTTAAAGTTTTATTTTGAATATTTGTTCTCGATAAACTTTTATTAAAATTTAGCTTTGTTATCTCAATCTTTTTTTTGCTACAAATTCCTACATAAACAAGCCCTATGGGCTTTTTATTAGTTCCACCGTCTGGTCCTGCTATTCCAGTTACAGAGACTGATATATTTGTTTTATAGAGTTTAAGTAGATTTTTGCACATTTCTTTGCACGTTTCCGCACTAACAGAACCGTATTTTCTCAAGGTCTTTTTATTTACTTTAAGAATGTCAATTTTTGATTTGTTAGAATAAGCAACTACACCCATCATAAAGTACTTCGAAGCACCTGCGATTTTTGTTAAATTGTAGCTAATTAATCCTCCCGTGCATGATTCTGCTACTGAAATTTTAATTTTTTTTTTTTTAAGAATAATAGATAATTTTTTTAATTGGTTGTTTATATGCATAAATAAATAATCAAAAATGTGTATATACCAGCAATAATATCATCCATTAATACTCCAGTTGCATTTTTTACTTTTGAGTCGAAGTAACTCGCTGGCCATGGTTTTGTAACATCAAAAAAACGAAATAATAAAAAAGATAGAATTACTAAAAAAAAATTATTTTCACATATAACAAGTGGTAATGATTGACCTATAAATTCATCTATTACAACTTCCTTTGGGTCAGAAGATGAAAAAGATTGATTTATTGTTTTATTTAGAAAATAAAATGAATAAAAAAAAATAAGAATAATAAATAATATAAATAAGATAATATTAAGATAATTATAAAATATATAATAAATTATTATAGCAATAAGCGATCCCATAGTTCCAGGAATAGGTAAAAATCCAATTCCAAATAAAGTAAATATTTTTTTATTAAAATTAATTATTTGAGACAGACGATATTACCTCACATGCAATAGCTTTATTTTTTCCAACATTACCAAGTCTATCAGTTGTCTTTCCTTTAACGCTTATTTTATTTTCACTAATATTACAAATTTTAGCAAGATTTTTCGCTATAATTTTTTTATATTTTCTTAGATTTGGTTTTTGAGCAATAATATTAATATCAATATTATTAATCTTAATATTTTTTATTTTAAGAAGACTAATTATTTTTTTTAAAAAAAATGTAGATCTTTTGTTTTTAAATTTTTTATTATTTGGAAATATTGTTCCAATATCTCCTAGTTTTTTAGAACCTAATAGAGAGTCTATCAAAGCATGAATTACCGGGTCGCCATCGGAATGACCAACGGTGCCCATTGAATATGGTATATTTATACCTCCTAAATATAATTTATAATTTTTTTCTAATTTATGAATGTCATAACCAAT
>NZ_JAYQPI010000007.1:16547-32208 GCF_038145245.1 Candidatus Allofontibacter sp.
GCTAAAATTATTGCGCAATAACTCATAAGAAATGATTAAAAAAATATTAAGTTCAAATTTACTTTTATACTTTGGCACTTTTCTTTCAATCGTTTTTGGAATTTTTACGCTTTATACTTTTTCTGGAACAAGTTTTGTTCAGTTAGATGAAAATAATATTCAGATTTTATTAATAATTAACATATCGATTATATGCTTATTGCTCTTCTTAATTATTAGAAAGCTCACATTTTTTTTTTACAAATCTAAAGAAACAACAGGATTAAGAACAAATTTAAATTTTATAAAATATTTTATTTTTGTAACTGCTATTCCGTCAATCTTTGTAGCTATTTTTTCATTAATGCTTTTTAACCTAGGTATTGAAAAGTGGTTTGATAAAAAAGTTAACGATGTTGTAAATAATTCAGTTGAAGTCGCAAGAAATTATCTTGAAGAAAATCAGAATTCTATAAAAGGTGAAATTTTAGCAATGGCAAACGATTTAAATCGTAATTTTATTTTATACTCAGAAAACAAGTCTGTCTTTCAAAATTATTTTGATCAGCAAACAAGATTTAGAAAAATTGAAGAATCCTATTTAATAAATAAAGAAGGCACTCTGTTATTTTCAACATCTTTTACTAATAAAAATAATTTTATTGCACCATTAAAAACCTTTATTGATATGGCTCAAAATGGACAAACAATCTTAATCTCAGATGCCAATAAGAATCAAACAAATGCTTTAGTTAAATTAAATGAAAATATTTTTCTATACACAATTAGATATGTAGACCCTGAGACAGTAAATTTTTTAAAAAAAACTGGTGAAGCTTCTAATTTTTATTATAAATTAAAATCTAATAGTCTAGGTCTTCAAATAACTTTTGCTGTAGTTTACGTTATAATAGTTAGTTCATTAATTATGTTATCAAGCGTATATGCAATTAACATAGCAAACAAAATTTCAAAACCAATTATTAAATTAATCTATGCCGCAAAAGAAGTTTCTGCTGGTAATTTAGAAGTAAAATTACGAGACGAAAAAGAAGATGATGATTTTAAAAAATTATATCAAACATTCAATATAATGACTCAAGAAATTCAAGCGCAAAAAAATAAAATTGTTTTAGCCGAGAGGTATCAAGCATGGGAAATAGTAGCAAAAAAACTTGCCCATGAAATTAAAAATCCTTTAACTCCAATCACACTTTCACTAGAAAGAATTAAGGATAGATATTTAAAACAAATTAATGTTGATAAAGTAGATTTTGAGAATTATCTAAATATAATTTCAAGACAGGTTGCAGACATAGGTAAGTTGGCAAATGAGTTTTCAGATTTCGCAAGAATGCCAAGACCTATTAAAAAATCAAATAATTTAAAAAGATTAATAGAAGATAATATAAGCTTATACAAATTATCTGATAAAAAAATAATTTTTAATTTTAATTATAAATGCTCTAGAGAAGTTTATGAATTTGATTTAAGTCAAATTTCAAGAGTATTAATTAATATTATTAAAAATTCTTTAGAGTCAATTTATGAAAAACAAGAGTTTGAAAAAAATTTGCAAGGAAAAATAGATATCTTTGTAGAAAATAATAATGATTTTATTTATATTGTAATTGAAGATAATGGTGTAGGTTTTAAAACTGAACCAAAAAATTTAATTAACCCTTTAACTACAACTAAACAGCATGGTTCAGGACTTGGATTGTCAATTGCATCAAAAATTTTACATGAACATGGTGGTGATCTAGATTTAATAGCGAAAAAAAATGGAGCTAAAATTAAATTAAGTATTAAAATTAATTAATGAAAAATGAAATTTTATTAATTGACGATGAAAAAGATATAAGATTTGCTGTTCAGGAAATCTTAAAAGAAAATAATTTTTCTGTTCGCGAAGCAGCTACAGTTGAAAATGCATTATCTGAAATAAAAAAAAAGTTACCAGATTTAGTAATTTTAGATGTTTTATTAGATGAAAAAAATAGAGATGGAATAGACGTTTTAAAATTTATCAAATCAGTTGATAGTGATGTTCCTGTTATTATGATTTCAGGACATGCCAATATCAATATTGCTGTTAACTCAATAAAACTTGGAGCTTTTGAATTTTTAGAAAAACCTTTTAATAAAGATAGATTATTAAATTTTGTAAACAGAGCTATAGAAACTTCTTCTTTAAAAAAAGAAAACAAAATTTTAAAGACAAATTTATATCCATCAAATGAATTAATTGGCAATTCATCAACAATGATTAAATTAAGAAATTCTATAGATAAATTTTCAAAAACAGATAGTCGTATTTTAATTTCAGGACCAGCTGGATCTGGAAAAGAATTAGTATCCAGACTTATTCACCAAAATTCTTTACGATCAAATCATTCATTTAAAGTAGTTAATGGAGCTATTTTGGATCCAGGTCATTTTGATTTTGAATTATTTGGCATAGAAAATAATGATAAAATTGTCTCAGGAATTTTTGAAAAATCTAATAATGGAACGTTATTAATCGATAATATTTCAGATGTTCCGTTACAAACACAAGGTAAAATTTTAAGAGTTTTATCCGAACAAAAATTTCATAGAGTAAATGGATTTAATGAAATTAGTGTAAATATTAGAGTCATTTGTTCAACTAGCAAAAATTTAAATGAGGAAATTGCAAACGGTAACTTTAGAGAGGATCTTTTTCATAGAATAAATGTAATTCCAATAAAAACACCTTATTTAAAAGATGTCAAAGAAGACATTCCTTTTTTAATTGAATATTTTATTAAAAGAATTTCAGATAATAATGGCTTAAAACCAATTATTATAAATGCAGAAAATACTGTTTTTTATGATTATGATTGGCCAGGAAATGTTCGAGAGTTAAGAAATTTAATTGAAAGAGTTGTAATTTTAGCTTCGGGCAAGAATGAAGATGTGGATAAAATAATCTCGGAATCTTTAAAAATTTCATTAGTTAAAGAAAATAATAATGAAGATGCATTTCAATTTCCTTTAAAAGAAGCTAGAGAAAAATTTGAAAAAAATTATCTTGAAATTCAACTTAATAGACATAACGGGAATGTTTCTAAAACTGCAGATTATATTGGTATGGAAAGAAGTGCTTTACATAGAAAGTTAAAATCTTTAGGTATTAATTAATTATGACAATCAAAGTTGCAATTAATGGTTTTGGTAGAATCGGTAGAACAGTTTTAAGAGCTCATTATGAAAATAAAAAAAAACATGATTTAGAAATTATTGCTATTAATGGTTCTGGAAATGCAAAAGATAATTCACATTTATTAAAATATGATTCTACTCATGGAAAATTTAACGCAGAAATTTCTTCAAAAGAAAATTTTATTTTTATCAATAATGACAAAATAGAATTTCTAAATAAAAAAGATCCTAAAAATTTACCATCTTGGAAAGCGATGGGTGTAGATTTGGTTTTAGAATGCACAGGTCGTTTTACATCACGAGATGATGCTCTATTGCATATAAATGCTGGAGCTAAAAAAGTGCTTATTTCAGGGCCTGGATACTCACCAGGAACTGGAAAAGAAGCAGACGCAACAATAGTTTATGGTGTTAATCATAAACTACTTAATAAAAATCATAAAATTGTATCGAACGCATCATGTACAACTAATTGCTTAGCTCCAATTGCAAAAGTATTAAGCGATAAATTAGGTATTGAATCTGGCATTATGAATACAATTCATGCTTATACCAATGATCAAGTTTTAAATGATGCTTATCATAATGATTTACGAAGGGCTCGAGCAGCTGCTTTATCTATGATACCGACAAAGACAGGCGCAGCAACTTCTATTGGATTAGTTATACCTGAGTTAGATGGAATATTAGATGGATTATCAGTAAGAGTTCCTACTAATAATGTTTCGTTAGTAGATTTAACTTTTATGGCTAAGAAAAAAACATCAGTTAAAGAAATTAATGAAATTATTAATGTTGCTGCAAATACTGATTATTTAAATATTATTCAGTTTAATACCGAACCATTGGTATCTATAGATTTTAATCACAATCCTTATTCTTCTATTTTTGACTCAACTCAAACAAGAGTATCAAGTGATGGTAGGTTAGTTAAAGTATTAGCTTGGTATGATAATGAATGGGGTTTTTCTAATCGAATGTTAGATACTTCTATTGCTTTAATGAAAGCATAAATCATTAACAAATTGATTAAAAAAAAATAATTGTTAAAAATACTTTAAATTTAGTTGCGCCCTTAGCTCAGCTGGATAGAGCATCGGTTTTCTAAACCGAGGGTCAGAGGTTCGAATCCTTTAGGGCGCGCCAATTTTTTAAATTATGGCTAAAATTTTAATTCTAGGAGCAGGCTCGATGGGTACTGCTTTTTCCTTTCCTTGTAGCGATAATAATCACCAAGTTTCAATTGTAGGAACGCATTTAGAAGATAAATTTATAGATAAAATTAAGTTTAATAGAAATATTCATCCAACATTAAAATCTAAAATTCCTAATAATGTTAGACTTTAT
The DNA here is from genome assembly GCF_038145245.1 of Candidatus Allofontibacter sp. GTDB lineage: Bacteria > Pseudomonadota > Alphaproteobacteria > Pelagibacterales > Pelagibacteraceae > Fontibacterium. Next base: position 21,060 of record NZ_JAYQPI010000007.1, read on the forward strand.
AAATTCAAAAGTTTTAATAATTTATTAAAAAATACTGATTTAATAGTTTTAGGCGTAAGTTCAAAAGGAATTTATTGGGCATCTGAGCAATTAAGAAAAATTAAAAATAATCAAGAAATTTTAATTTTAACTAAAGGACTAAATGTTAATAAAAAAAACCGTTACGAAATATATTCTGATACAGTTAAAAATATTCTCTTAAAAAAAGAAAATAAAAATTTAAAAATCTCTGTAGCCGCAGGACCTTGTTTGGCATCAGATTTATCAAATAGAATTCTAACCAATGTTATTTTTGCAAATAAAGATATTTCCATTGTTCGAAAATTATCAAAAATGTTATCAACTCATTATTATAGGATTAAATATACAAACGACGTAATTGGTGTAGCTGCTTGCGGAGGGATTAAAAACATTTATTCAATGATAGTGGGAACGTCTATGGGTATGAATTTAGAAAGTGAAAAAGATAATAAAAATCTTAATACAGCAGCTGCTTTATTTAACCAATCAATAAAAGAGATGTGTTATTTTATTAAAAAGATAGGTGGCCAAGAATCTACCGTTTTGAGCTTGGCAGGTATAGGTGATTTATATGTCAGTTGCACTGGCGGGAGAAATTCAAAAATGGGAAAGTTAATCGGCATGGGCATGACATATAAAAAAGCCAAAAAGAATAAAATGCCTAAAGAAACAGTTGAAGGAGCTGATCTTATTTTTGATATTGGAAAAAAAATTATTAAAGATTTTTCAGTTAAAGAACTACCGCTTATGACTTCTTTTATTAAAGCTTTAATTAATAACACTAAATTTAAAATTGATAGAAAATTTTTCTCCTAGGTGTTAAAAAAATTTTACGTTTATATAATTGCAAATTTAAATAATAAAAAAATCATTACTTACGTAGGCTGGACAAATAATTTAATTAAAAGATTGCAACTTCATAACAGTGGTAAAGGAGCAAAATTTACAAGAGGTAGAAAATGGATACTTATCTTTAAAAAAAAAATGTCTTCAAAAAAAGTAGCTATGCAATTTGAATATAGATTAAAAAAAGATCGCAAAACTAGAAAGAATTTAATCAATAAATTTATTAATACAACTTACAATTGATTAAACTTACTTTATGTACTTTTAAGTTTTTTTTAATTTAAGTATAAATCTATAACTAAACTTAACAAAAAAAAAAAATGAAAAATATCAAAACAAATTTATTTGCAGTTTTAGCTTTTGTTGTAACTTTTATATTTACAACTTTTAGTGCTAATGCAAATCAAACTAGAGAAAACGTTATTAAACGAGGATCTCTTAATTGTGGAGTTTCTCAAGGTGTTCCAGGATTTTCTAATGCTGATGCATCGGGAAAATGGACAGGTATAGATGTTGACGTTTGTAGAGCTATTGCAGCTGCTGTTCTTGGAGATGCAACTAAAGTTAAATATACACCTTTAAGTGCAAAAGATAGATTTGAAGTTCTAAAAGCTGGAGATATTGATGTTCTAGCAAGAAATACAACATGGACTTTATCTAGAGATGGTGGACTTGCTTTAGATTTTCCTGCAACTAATTTTTATGATGGACAAGGTTTCATGATTAGAAAAGCTGCAAACATTAACTCAGCAAAAAAACTAAATAACGTAAAAGTTTGCGTTGAAACTGGTACTACTACGGAACTGAACCTTAGAGATTATTTTAAGGCAAATAAGTTAAAATACGAACCAGTAGCTTTTACAAAGGCTGATGAGGCAGTTGCAGCATATGATGCAGGCCGTTGCGATGTTTATACCACTGACAAATCTGGTTTAGCAGCAAATAGAACTAAAACTAAAAATCCTGCTGAACACTTGATTTTGCCAGAAACTATTTCAAAAGAACCATTAGGACCAGTTGTTCGTGGGAATGATGAAAATTGGGCAAACATTGTAAGATGGACTTTAAATGTAATGATAGAAGCAGAAGAGTATGGAATTACTAAGGCTAATATCGATTCTCTAAAATCAACTGATGATCCAGCAATTAAAAGATTGCTAGGTCTAGAAGGAGAAACTGGTAAGAATCTTAGCTTAGGAAATACATGGAGTTATAATATCATAAAACAAGTTGGAAATTATGGCGAAAGTTATGATGCCAATGTTGGACCAAAAACACCAGTTGGTTTAGCTAGAGGTTTGAATGCTTCTTGGAGAAAAGGCGGAATTTTATACGCACCTCCTGTAAGATAATTTCTAAAATTATTAAGTTAAAGGGCCAATTTATTTGGCCCTTTAAAAATCACCAATATGTTTTTAACGTCTCAGTTTAAAACAAATTTAAAAAAGAATTTACAGCCATTAAACCTAATACCTCAAGTTTTTTTAATTTTATTAATTGTTTATATTATTTATTTTTTTTCAAAGAATACTGAAATAAATTTAGTCTCAAGAAATTTAAATTTTGGATTTGATTTTTTAAGTAATAACGCAGGTTTTGATATTCAGTTTAGTTTGATTAATTATGATGGCTCTTCTAGCTATGCAAAATCTTATTTAGTTGGTTTATTAAACACATTATTAGTAGCTTTTTTTGGAATAATTTTTGCAACTATTTTAGGATTTATTGTTGGTATATCCCGATTATCAACAAATTGGATGTTAAATAAGTTGTCTTTAATTTATGTTGAGTTATTTAGAAATTTGCCACTAATTTTGCAGATTTTTTTTTGGTATTTCGTGGTTATTAGATCTCTGCCAAGTACTGAAAAAAGTGTCATCATTTTAAATTTTTTAATAATAAATCTTCAAGGTTTTTACATTCCAAAATTTATTTTTAGTAATTTCATTTTTATATTTTATGGTTTTATTGTAGCCATAGCTGTCACTTTCTTTTTAAAATATTATGCTACAAAAGTTTTTTATGAAAGCGCTAAAATAATACCAGTATTTAAAATTTTTTTAATTTTAGTTATTATTTTTCCAATAATATTTGCTTTATTAGGAGATGTAAAAATTACAATTGAATATCCTAAATTAGTTAAGAATTTTGGAATATTTAATTATTTAGGTGGAGTTAAACTAGTTCCAGAATTTTTAGCTCTATTATTTTCTTTATCGTTGTATACATCTGCATTCATAGCTGAAAATGTTAGAGCTGGAATTTTAGCTATTAGCAAAGGTCAAAAAGAGGCATCAAAATCTTTAGGTTTTAATAACTCACAAACTTTAAAATTAATTGTTATACCTCAAGCTTTGAGAGTTATTATTCCCCCAACCACTAATCAGTATTTAAATTTAACAAAAAATTCTTCATTAGCTGCTGCTATTGGGTATCCTGATCTTACAGGTGTTTTTGCAGGCACAGCTTTATCTCAAACAGGGAAAGCAATTGAAATAATTTTTATAGTCATGATGACTTATCTGACTATCAGTTTGATAATTTCTATTATTTTAAATTGGTATAATAAAAAAATAGCTTTAGTTGAAAGATAAAAAAGAGATATGGAAAATTTAAAAATTTGGCTTAAAAAAAATTTATTTTCAAACTGGTACTATTCTTTAATAACTATTTTTATTTTATATGTTCTTTTTTCAACTATTCCTACTTTTTTGGATTGGGCATTTTTTAAGGCAACTTTTCTAGGTAATGCTAAATCTGATTGTAAATCTGGCGGTGCTTGTTGGGTTTTTATTAAAGTTTGGTTTGATAAACTTATTTATGGTTTTTATCCTGAAAAAGATTTGTGGAGAGTCAATTTAACTTTCTTAACTTTAATTTTCAGCATTTCTCTTGCTTTTTTTGTTAAAGAAAAATTTAGAATATATATTTTATTTTTTATAATTTTTATTTTTCCATTTATAGGTTTTATTTTAATAAGGGGTGGCTTTGGACTTGATCAAGTAGAGACAAGAGTGTGGGGAGGTCTTGCTTTAACATTTATGCTTACTTTTTTTGGTATAATTTTTGCATTTCCTCTTGGTGTATTACTTGCTTTAGGAAGAAGATCTGAGCTTCCAGTTTTTAGATATTTTTGCATTGTTTTTATAGAATTTTGGAGAGGAATTCCTTTAATCACTGTTATTTTTGCTGCTGCAATTATGTTTCCTTTATTTATACCTGCAAATGCTAACGTAGATAAATTATTAAGAGTGGCTATTGGAATAAGTATCTTTGAATCAGCTTACATTGCAGAAGTTGTAAGGGGTGGATTACAATCATTACCTAAAGGTCAATATGAAGCTGCAAAATCACTAGGCATGGGGTATTGGAAAATGAATTTTTTAATTATTTTGCCACAAGCAATTAAAACTGTAATTCCAGGAATTACTAATACGTTTATTGCTTTATTTAAAGATACCCCTCTAATTATTTTAGTGGGTCTGTTAGAGTTATTAGGCATGGTAAATTTAGCTAAATCAAATTCGTATTGGTTGGGTTTTGCAGTTGAAGGTTATGTATTTGTTGGAATTATTTTCTGGGTTTTTTCTTATTTATTAAGTAGATACACTCAAAGTTTGGAAAAAAAATATAGTGTAGAAAAACGATAATGAATGAAAAAGTAATTGAATTTAAAAATGTAAATAAATGGTATGGTAAATTTCACGTTCTTAAAGATATAAATCTTTACGTAAACAAGGGTGAAAAAATAATTATTTGCGGTCCTTCTGGATCAGGAAAATCTACATTAATAAGATGCATTAATGGTCTTGAACAGCATCAAGATGGAAATATTATTGTTCAAGGTAACGAGCTAGATAAAACTTTGAAAAATGTTGAAAAAATAAGAGGCGATGTAGGTATGGTTTTTCAACAATTTAACTTATTTCCTCATTTAACTATTTTAGATAATTGTGCTTTAGCTCCAGCATGGGTAAAAAAAATACCTAAAAAGAGGGCAGATGAAATTGCCATGGAGTATTTAACAAAAGTTAGAATTTCTGAACAAGCAAAAAAATATCCAGGCCAGTTATCAGGAGGGCAACAACAGAGAGCAGCAATAGCTAGAGCCTTATGTATGGAACCAAAAATCATGTTATTTGATGAGCCAACTTCAGCTTTAGATGCTGAAATGATAAAAGAAGTTCTGGAGATTATGATTGATCTTGCAAAGGCTGGCATGACAATGATTGTAGTTTCTCATGAGATGGGTTTTGCAAAAACCGTTGCTGACAGAGTAATTTTTATGGACGAAGGAAAGATTGTTGAAATGCAAAAGACCAAAGATTTCTTTGATAAACCACAGAGCGACAGAACAAAACTCTTTTTAAGTCAAATTATTCGATAGACTTAATGTTTCGTCATTTAATTTTTTTTATAAGTTTTATTTTATTTCCTACAATTACAAATTCTCACGTTCAGCATTACAAAGATTTACAACGTGTTGAATTTGATATTTATAGAAATAATGATCTTGTGGGGTATCATAAAGTAAATGTTAAAAAAAAAAGTGATAATACAAAAGAGGTAATCACAGATATATTAATTGAAGTCAAAATCCTTGGAATAAAGGTTCATACATATAAATCTTATGGGATTGAGACTTATAAAAACGAAGAGTTAATAGAATTTAAATCAAAAACACAAGATGGTAGCGACAATGACTATTGTAATATTAAAAAAAATTCAGATGGAAAGTATTTATTTAATGGAATGACAGAAAATAAAAAACATGTTTATGAATTAACTGATAAATTTTATCCAGCGCTTTGGTGGAATCATGAGTCGTTGATAAACAGTAATTACGTTTTAGGTCAGGGCTGCAGAAATCTAAAAACACAAATAACTTTTTTAAAAAAAGAAACAAAAAAAATTAATGAAAAAAATGAAGTAGTAAATTTTTATAATATAAAAGGCGATAATCTTGATATAAATATTGGTTATACCGAAAAAGATCTCAAGTGGGTTGATATGAAATTTACTCTTAAAGGAGACTGGGAGTATAAAATTAAGAGTTTAGATTAATTCACGAAACCTTCTTTACAAAAAATTGGCTAACATTAGTATGTCCAGTTGCAAATCCTGTTTCACAATAACTTAGGTAGTAATTCCACAAATTTTTAAATTTATTATCAAAATTTAGTTTTGAAATTTTATCCCAAGATCTATTAAAGCTTTCTTTCCATAGCTTTAATGTTTTTGCATAATCGTGACCAAATGATTTTTCTTCGTATAAATCAAAATTATTATCTTTGAAAAGTTTATATAAAATTTTTTTTGATGGCAGAACACCCCCTGGAAAAATATATTTTTGAATAAAATCAACTTGATTTATGTAATTTTCATATTCTTTGTCATCAATTGTTATAACTTGAAAACATGCTTTGCCATTTTTTTTTAAAGCATTATTTAGTATTTTAAAATATATATCCCAATACTTTTTTCCAACCGCCTCAAACATTTCAATAGAAACTATTTTATCGTACGTATTGTTTAAATTAAGTTTTCGATAATCTTTAAAAAAAATTTTAGAACTTTTACTTAATTCTTTTTGATTAATTAAATCTTCAATGTATTTATATTGCTGTTGACTTATTGTCAGTCCTTCGATTTTAGACTTAACAGTTTGAGAATTTCTTTCTATAAAGCCACCCCAGCCTGAACCAACTTCTAAAACAGTATCAGAAGTTTCAATATTTAAATTCTTTATTATATTGTCGTACTTATTAATTTGAGATGTAAAAAGATCATCATTCTCATTGTTAAAAATTCCAGAGGAATAAGTCATAGATTTATCTAACCAAAATGAGTAAAATTTATTACCTAGATCGTAATGGTAATAAATATTTTTCTTTGCTTGATTTATGGAATTAGATTTTAAAAAAAATTTAAACTTTTCAATCAATAAAGATAAATAATTATCTGCCCAATTCTTTTTTTTTATTTGTTGATTTTTAAGTAATATTTTTAAAAGATTTGTTAAGTTGGAAGTTTCCCACTTATCGCTAATGTATGCTTCAGCAAATCCAAGTTCACCTTTTAAAAATATATCACTAAAAAAAGTATTATCTTTAATTACAATATTGGATGTTAAATCTCCTTGATTTCCTTTAAAAACTTTTTCATAAGAGTTTTTAAAATTTACTTTAATTTCTCCCCATTTAATTTGTTGAAATTTAAAATTTAAATATTTTTTTAATAAACTATCCATAAAAAGTTATTGTATCATGTTTTTTTTTGGGTTTAGAAAAAAAAGTTTTTTGTTTTTTAAATATTTTTATTGCTTGATAATGTATTAAAATCATAATTTTTTGTGAAAAAAATAAATTTTTTATGAGTTCATAAATTATCGATAAATTTGATAGTGGTTTTGATTTGGAATTAATTCCAGTTTTTAGAATCAATTGATTCTTTTTATAAGCGTCAACGTTAAGTGAAAAATTATTTTTATTACTAGTTAAAAAAAATTTATATTTTAACTGCATTTGCAAAAAAGGAGATACATAAAATTTTTTATTAAGTTTTGAGTATATTTTATTATTATATTTTTTGTTTATTTTTAAAAAATAACAATGTTGCTCATGATGAGTATTTTTTACTTCGTAACAAATATATTTAATTTCATTTTTTGAATTTTTGCATAAATAAACGGATATAGGATTAAACACATAGCCAAGAAATGTTGGTGTGCAGTATAAATAAATTGAATATTTATTTTTATCTTTATATTTTCTAGAAATTTTTTCCTTAATAAAATCTTTTGGGTTGCTATTTGCAATTCTCTTTCCATGATCTTTAAAATGAAAACTCAAGAGATTTGATGAATTAACTGAAAAAAACAGTAATTTATTGATAATCTCTAATTCGTCTAAGTTAATTAATATAGAAAGAGTTTTATAGTTAAAATTATAATTAATTGGATTTATTCTTTGATGGAAAACTCTACCAGGATGAAGAGAGCTGTCCATTACATTAAATATTTTGCAACATTTTTGGCTGAAACAACTCCGTCTTCATGAAAACCATAGCCGCACCAAGCTCCACAATAAAAAATATTACTTACCCCCTGTATTTCTTGTAATTTCGTAAATACAAATTGTTTGTTATATTTAAAAACCGGATGACAATATTTAATTTTTTTAATTATTTTTTTTCGGTTTATCAATTTACTTGAGTTAATTGATACAAAATAATCTTTTTTACTTTTTAAATTTTGTAAATAGTTCATCCAATACGTAAGTCTTGGAATATTGTCATTTGAATTAATGAAGTTCCAACTCGACCAATTAAATTTATTTTTTGGCATTAGACTATTATCTGTATGAATGCAGGCTTCGTTCTGTTGATAGTCAACCAAAGATAAAATTTTTTTTTGTTTTTTATATATTTTTGGCAGTATTTTTTTAATTTCATCAGTATGGTTAGAAAAAATTATAAAGTCATATTTTAACATCTTTCTATTATTTTTTATAAAAATCTTATTTTTATTAATTTTTATTGAATTTACGTTATGATTTAAAAAAAATTTAATTTTAAAATTTTTTATAATTCTCTTTACGTATTGATTGCTTCCATCTTTAATTACCTTCCATTGAGGTCGAAAAAAAATATTTACTAGACCGTGATTAATAAAAAATTTTATTAAAAAATTGGTTTTATAATGCTTTATTTTGTTAATTGGATTAGACCATATAGATGAACACATTGGATATAAATAATATTTTATAAATTCATTACTAAAATTATATCTCTTAAGAAATTTATCTATGGTCAATTCATTAAATAGTTGGTTATTCATTTTTGCTAATATATTAAACTTTATAATTCCTATTATTATTTTACAAAATTTAATTGAAAAAAAATTTTTATTTTTAAAAATTAAACTATTGATATCTTTTCCTGACCATTCAAAATTTTCCGCTGGATAGTTTACTGAAAAACTCATATTTGTATTTTGTTCATTTACTTTTAATTTTTTAATCATTTCAATAAAATTCGGATAAGTTTTGTTATTAAAAACAATAAAACCACTATCAATTAAAAATTTTTTTTTTCCCTCAAAAATTTCATGAGTATGAGTATGTCCACCAAGATATGAATTTTTTTCATAAACGTGCACTTCATATTTTTTTTGTAATTCTAGAGCAGCAGTTAATCCTGATATTCCACTTCCTATGATTGCAATTTTTTTTTTCACTTTTTTAGATCTTGAAAAGCCTTTAATGCTGAATTTCTTGCTTGTTGGTGATCTACAATTGGAAATGGGTAAGTCTTTCCAATTATAATATTTTTTTCTTTTTGTAATGTATCGGGCATTTCCCACGGTTTATGTAAATAATTATCTGGTATATTTTTTAATTCAGGGCACCATTTTTTTACGTACTCTCCTTTTTTGTCAAATTTTTCACCCTGCAAAATAGGATTAAAGATTCTAAAATAAGGAGCTGCATCCGCACCAGTGCCTGCGACCCATTGCCAGCCAGAAACATTATTTGCAGTATTAAAATCGAGTAAGGTGTTCCTAAAATATTTTTCCCCTTCAAGCCAGTGAATTCTTAAATGCTTTACTAAAAATGAAGCTGTTATCATTCTTACTCTATTGTGCATCCATCCAGTTTCATAAAGTTCACGCATTCCAGCGTCTACAATTGGATAACCTGTGATTCCTTTTTTCCATTTTGAAAATAGTTTTTCATCTTTATTCCATCTAAAGTTATTAAATTCTCTTCTAAGATTACTCTTTTCCATTTCAGGAAAATTATAAAGGAGTGAGTGACAAAATTCACGCCAACCAATCTCATTAATATATTTTCTGTATCCGATTTTTTTATTTTTAATTTCAAGTAATTTTTGTATTATATGGTGAACTGAAATTTGCCCAAATTTTAAGTAAGGAGATAATTTTGATGTACCATTAATCGATGGTATATCTCTATTAACAGCATATGTTTCAATATTATTTTTAACAAAATCATTTAATATTTTTTCCGCATTTTCTTCACTTGGCACCCAATATTTTTCAAATTTTTTATACCAATTTTTTTTTGGATAAATGGCTTGAATATTTTTATCTTTTGATAAATTTTGGTAAGAATTTTTAGGTATTTTATAATTATATTTATAATTATCTTTCAAATAAATTTGCTCAGCTTTTTTCCAGTAATGAGTAAATACTTTAAACGGCATCCCATCATCTTTCTTAATTTTTTCAACTGGGTTGAGCAAATTAGCATTAAATTCTTTAAAAAAAATATTGTTATCGGTTAAAATTCGCTTTATGTTCTCTTCAATTTTATTTTCATTTGCATGACATGATTTATTCCAATAAATTCTATTAAAAGATTTATCTTCAATTAATTTTTTAAATATTTTTGGAGTTTTTTCATGAATTACGTCAAGAGAAATTTTTAAATTTTTTAACTTTTCTTTGAATATTTCTAGAGATTTTGCAAGCCACCATTGCTGAGCTTCAGAATATTTATAAAAATCTTCCTCATAGATATAAATACCAATTTTATTAATATTTTGATCTTCAATTAAGGCTGTTAATGCTTGATTATTTGATATTCTAAAATCGTCTTTTAACCAAACTATAGAACATTGCATTATAATTTTTTTTTATTTTATAACTTGATTTTATAATTAAAAATAAGTTTAATCAGATTTTATTATTTAAATAAAGGGATCAATGTCACTAGAATTAAATCAACATTTAGGCAAACAGTTAAGAGCCAGAAGATCAGCTCTTGGACTTACACAAACACAAGTAGCAAGAGCAATCAATGTTACATTTCAACAAATACAAAAATATGAAAAGGGAACTAATGGTGTTAGCTCTAGCAGATTATTACAGTTAGCTAATTTCTTAAAAGTTCCTGTGAAGTATTTTTTTGAAGAATTTAAAGATTTTCAAAATTTAGAAACACAAACTAAAAATGAAAACTCTTTAGAATCTTTTGTTGCAAACTTAACTGAAGTTGAAAAAGATAAACTTTTGAACATTTTAAACTCAAATAAGAAACTATCAAAGTCAGCGTAATTTTTATTTGGCTCCCCGAGCAGGACTCGAACCTGCGACCAATTGATTAACAGTCAACTGCTCTACCAGCTGAGCTATCGGGGAATAAAAAAGCACAATACGATTTTTTTTTTTAAAAACAATATTAATTTGGAGGCCACGCCCAGAATCGAACTGGGATACAAGGATTTGCAGTCCTCTGCGTAACCATTCCGCCACGTGGCC
>NZ_JAYQPI010000008.1:0-16596 GCF_038145245.1 Candidatus Allofontibacter sp.
GGAAATACGATTGCTTTCATAATTAAGTAAGTAATTATAACAAAATTAACACTGTTGTATTAAAAAAAAAAAATTATATATTGCTCAGACTTTCTCGGCTTTTATATAAAAGCTGGGATGCTAACTAAAAGCAACCATAAGTTAAAATGAATTACTACGAGCACACATATATAGCTTCTCAAAGCTTAAATAATAAGGATCTTTCTGATCTTCACCAAAAAATTGAAGATTTAATAAAAAAAAATAAAGGTAAAATTGAAAAAAAAGAAAATTGGGGTCTTAGACAATTAGCTTATCCAATTAAAAATTTTAAAAAAGGTTATTATACCAATTTATATTTTTCTGGAGAGCCAATAATTATTCAAGAACTAGAAAAAATTGAAAGAATTGACTCAAACATTTTAAGATTTATGACCATTAAAATAAAAAAAATACCTGAAGAAAATTCAGAATTAGTTCAAAAGGATGAAAGTAAATAATGAAAAGAAAAAATATTAAAAAAACTAAAAAAAACAGTAATTCAAATTTAATGCTTTTTCAAAAAGCAACTACCAAATTTACAAGAGACTGTCCTTTGAGCGGAAAAGATGCTCCTATAATTAATTATAAAAACTTAAAATTACTTCAGAAATATATTTCAGAAACAGGAAAAATGTTACCGAGCAGAATAACTTCTGTTTGTTATGCAAAACAAAAAGAGTTATCTAATGAAATTAAGAAAGCACGAATATTAGCTTTATTACCATTTGTGGCGGACTAATCATGGAAGTTATTCTTTTAGAAAATATAAAAAAATTAGGAAAAATCGGCAGTAAAGTAAAAGTTGCCAATGGTTTTGCCAGAAATTATCTTTTAAAACATAATAAAGCTTTAGTTGCTTCAAAAGAAAATTTAGCAATATTTGAAAAAAGAAAAGAAGAATTAAACAAAAAAAATAATGATCTTAAAAATGAGGCAATAAAGATTCAAAAAGAAATAAACAACTTTGAATTAAAAATTACAAAAAATTCCATGGAAGGTGGAGCTTTATATGGCTCTTTAACTATAAAAGAAATTATTCAAAATTTAGAAACACATAATTTTAAAAATATTTCGGCAAATATGATTGAGCTAAAAGAGCAAATTAAAAAAATTGGTGATTATGTCGTGATAATAAATTTACATGCCGATGTTCAAGCATCAATTAAAATAAAAGTCGTTTCGGTTGAAAAAATAGTTTAAGTGCAGAGTTATTAACTTATCCACATTTTAAGAGTTAAAAATTATTCTATACTCATATCATAAATAAATTTAAATATTTCCATGAGTGCGGAAAACATTAGAATTTTAAATACAACTAAAGAATTACCTAATAATATAGAAGCTGAACAAATTATATTAGGATCAATTCTAGTAAATAACGAAATCTTTGACGAAATATCTACAATTGTTAATGAAAATATTTTCTTTGACCCTATTCATCAAAAAATTTTTCATTATTTAAATAAATTAATCAGCAAAGGATTGCTTGCAAGTCCTATTACTTTAAAAAATTATCTAGAAAACGATCAATCTTTAAAGGAATTGGGTGGAAATGAATACATTGCAAAACTTACAAGACTTTCAACATCTGCTTTTCAAGCTAAGGATTATGCAAAAGTAATCTACGATCTCCACCTAAGAAGAAAACTTATTGAATTGTCAGAAAATACACTGACAGAAGCAAATAATAAAAATTTAGAACATACTGCTGAACAATTAATAGAAGGAACTGAGAAAAAATTATTTGATCTTGCTGAAAGAGGAAAATTCGACAGATCGTATATGTCATTTGAGAAAGCTCTTGGCGAAACTGTTGATATGGCAATGCGAGCCTTTAAAAATGATGAAGGGATTGTAGGTGTTCCGACAGGTCTTCGTGATCTTGATGAAAGACTTGGAGGAATGCATAAGGGAGATTTAATAATTATCGCTGGAAGACCCTCAATGGGAAAAACTGCTCTTGCAACTAATATCGCTTTTCATGCAGCAAAAGAAATTATGGAAAAAAAAGACGGAAAATCTTCTATCGCGTTTTTTTCTTTAGAAATGTCCTCTGAACAATTATCAACAAGAATATTAGCTGAGCAATCAAGAATCAGATCAAATGATATAAGAAGAGGTAAAATTACTCAGGAAGATTTAGAAAAATTTATTGAGGCATCAAAAAATATTAATGAACTACCTCTTTATATCGACGAAACACCAGCAATTAAAATTTCTACATTAGCAAATAGAGCACGACGAATTAAAAGACTTCATGGTTTAGATTTAATTGTTGTCGACTACATACAACTTATGACTACAGGAAATTTTAAATACGAAGGTAGAGTTCAAGAAATTGGTGAGATCACTCAAGGTTTAAAAGCTTTAGCGAAAGAACTTAGTGTTCCTGTTTTAGCGTTATCTCAGTTATCTCGTGCTGTTGAACAAAGAGATGATAAAAGACCTCAGTTATCAGATTTAAGAGAGTCAGGCTCAATTGAGCAAGATGCTGACGTAGTAATGTTTGTATATAGACCTGAATATTATTTAGAAAAAAGCGAACCTCAAGCAGGAACAGCTGAACACATCACATGGCAAGAAAAGATGAGTCAGGTACATAATCAGGCACTAGTAATAATTGGCAAACAAAGACATGGCCCTACAGGTATAATTAATCTAGAATTTGAAAGCGCTTATACTAAGTTTAAAGATGCAAATAATATAAAATTTGATAATTAACCCTGAATGCAATATTCGCATTCAAAACTAATAGTCAATTTAAATAATATTAAAAATAATCTTAATATTGTTAAAAAATTTTCAAAAACAATTATTTGTCCAGTTATAAAAGCTAACGCTTATGGTCTTGGCGATATTCAAATTGCGAGATTTTTAATTAAGAATAAATGCAAAGATTTTTGGGTAGCAAATATATCAGAAGCTATAAGAATAAAACAAAAAATTTCAAATATAAATATTTATGTTGCAAATGGGTTAAACAAAAATGAAGAAAATATTTTTTTTAAAAATAATTTTACCCCTGTTCTTAATACTTATGAACAATTTAAAAAATGGACAAATTTTTTAATCAAAAGAAATTCCTTTAATAAATTATTTATTCAGGTTGATACTGGAATGTGCAGATCTGGAATGCAAAATGAAGAAATTTTAAAAATTTATAAAGAACAATCAATAATTAAAAGATTTAAACAAGTAATTATACTCACTCACCTTGCGAGTGCTGATGAAAAAAAAAGCAATTATAATAAAATTCAAAAAAATAGATTTTTAAAAATAAAAAAGTTATTTAATTTTCCAAATTGTAAATTTAGTCTCGCTGCATCGGGTGGAATATTTTTAGGTAAAGAATATCATTTTGATATGGTAAGACCTGGAATTGCTTTATATGGAGGAAAATTATTCTTTAACAAAAAATTAAAAAATGTTGTTTCTTTAGTATCACCGGTAATTCAAATAAATACTCTTAAAAAAGGAGAAACAGCAGGTTACAACCAAACTTACAAAGCAAATAAAGATATTGTTACAGCAACTATTCCTCTTGGTTACGCTGATGGAATTAAAATTAAAATCTCTAATAAAGGTCATGTCTTTTACAAAAATATTAAACTTCCGATGATTGGTAGAATATCTATGGATTTAATGATTATAGACATTACTAAAGTTAAAAATAAAATTAAAATAGGAGAGCACTTAGAAGTATTTGGAAAAAATTTAAATTTAGATAGTTTTGCAAAAGTTTCGGATACTTCTCCTTATGATATTATCACATCTGTTTCTGAAAGATGTGAGAGGGTTTATTTAAATTAAAGATGAATTTTATAAATCTAGTTTATAAAAAACTTTTAGAACAACCTAAGTTTATACTTATTCTACTAATTCTTACATTTTCTTTATCAATTTATAATGCAAAAAACTTTCAACTGGATGCATCTGCCGATTCTCTTTTGTTAGAAAATGATCCGGATTTAAATTATTTAAGATCTGTAAATGAAAGATACTCATCTGAAGATTTTTTTGTAATTACATATTCTCCTAAAAAAAATATTAATGGTGAAACAATAAATGAACTAAAAAAATTTGTTAATGAAATTGAAAATTTTTCTTGGGTTAGCAAAACAGTCAGTATTCTAAATGCTCCATTGTTTGAGAGTTCAGATCAATCCTTAATCGAAAAGATTAATAATATTCAATATATTACTACCTCTGGAATTGAAATTAACAGAGCATTAAATGAATTAAAAAATAGTCCGGTCTATAAAAGATTAATAATAAATGATGAGGCAACAATCTTTGGTGTGGTCGTTTATATTAAGGATAATAAAAAATATTTATCAGCATTAAACATAAATAAAGATTTTCTTAATAAACAAAAAATCAACAAACTTACTAGTAATGATGCAAAAGAATTTGAAGATCATAAATTAGTTTTGGAAAGACTCAAAAAAGAACAAAATAAAAATCTAGAATTATATAATATAGAAATTAGATCTCATATTTTTAAATATAAAAATATTGCAGATATAAAACTTTCTGGCATTCCTATGATAGCAGATGACTTAATATCGTTTGTTAAAAAAGATATTAAGGTTTTTGGATCAGGCGTTTTTATTTTTATTCTAATTACATTATGGTTTATTTTTAGAGATATTCGATGGATAATATTCCCGCTTCTAAGTTGCTTTTTATCCATAGCGATTATGATTGGAATGCTAGGATATCTTAATTGGAAAGTCACAGTTATATCTTCGAACTTTATTTCTCTTATGCTTATACTAACTATGGAAATTAATATTCACTATGTGGAAAGATATAAACAGTTACAGGCTGAATTTCCGAAAAAAAAAGAAGGTTTTTTAACTTACCTAACAACAAGTAAAATTTTTACTCCTATATTATATGCTGTGTTAACAACTGGTTTAGCATTCTTATCATTTATTTTTTGTGACATTAAACCAGTCATAGATTTTGGATTAATGATGACGCTTGGATTATTTATTTCATTATTTGTATCGATCGTACTATTGCCTTATCTAATAATTAAATTTAGACCAAAACCTTCACCTATTCGAAACAATAATGAATCTAGTATAGCTAAATTTTTTGAGTCAATTGCAATAAAGCAAAAATTTTTAATTCTTATATTCTCAACTATTATTTTAATTTTAAGCATTTATGGAATGACAAAACTTAAAGTTGAAAATAGCTTTATTAATTATTTTGATAAAAACACTGAAATATATAAAGGGATGAAATTAATTGATGAAAAATTAGGAGGAACTACTCCATTAGATATTATTTTAAAATTTAAAGAAACGGAAAATAAATCATCCTCAGCTGATGATGAATTTTTTCAAGGTTCATCTTCAGATGAATATAAAGATAGTTATTGGTTTACAAATTTTAAAATTAATAACATTGTTAATGTGCACAAATACTTAGAAACATTGCCAGAAATTGGAAAAGTCTTATCTTTTTATTCTGTTTTGCAACTAGGTGAAAAACTAAATGACAATAAAAAATTAGGAGCTTTAGAAATGGCTATTTTACACAGTAAATTACCAGAGGATATTAAGAAAAATATAATAACTCCTTACATCTCTATCGATAATAATGAAGCAAGAATTTCCTTAAGAATAATAGATTCTAATCCAGAACTTAATAGAAAGGAATTATTAATAAAAATTCAAAATGATCTTGAAAACAAATTGCAATTAAAAAAAGATGAATTTAAAATTACTGGTATATTAGTAATATTTAATAATTTATTACAAAGTTTATTTGACTCACAAATTAAGACTTTAGGTATAACCTTTGCAGGCATATTTGTTTTGTTACTAATACTTTTTAAATCTTTTTGGTGGTCAATCGTTGCAGCCATACCTAATTTTACTGCCGCGCTCTTTATCTTGGGAAGTTTAGGTTTGTTTAATATTCCTTTAGATATGATGACGATAACAATTGCATCAATTACTGTTGGCATAGCCATTGATAATAGTATTCATTACATTTATCGTTTTAGAGAAGAATTTAAAATTAATAAAAATTATAAAAAAACTATACAAATTTGTCACAAAACTGTTGGCAAAGCTATTGTAAATGCATCATTAACAATTATTTTTGGATTTTCAATATTAATACTTTCAAATTTTATTCCATCAATTTACTTTGGAATCTTCACTGGTCTTGCAATGATAACAGCAATGACTCTTGTGTTAACTTTAATGCCACAATTAATTTTAATTATAAAACCATTTAAAAATGGATAATTTTATAAATTTTTTTCAATCAATTAAAATAAACACATTTGATACTATTGTATTTGTAATAATTATTTTCAATCTTTTCTCATCAACTAAAAAAGGATTTGTATTAAGCGTAATATCTTTTTTAAAATGGATTATTGCTTTTGTAATCGCTAAATTTTCAATTCCTTACGTACTTCCTTATATTAATGAAATAATTAAGAATGAAACAACAGCTAAAAATATCTCTGGTGTAACTGTGTTTTTATTAAGTCTTTTTTTAATTGTAGTTTTGGGTAAAGCTTTAGGAAAATCAATAAAATGGATAGGTTTAGGTGGGATTGATAAATTATTTGGTTTTATATTTGGAGGGATTACGGGGTATCTATATTGTGTTATAATACTGAGTCTATCAAATTACATTTATACCTATGATAAGTGGCCATTGTTCCTCAAAAACGGCTCTTCTTATAATGCCATTGAGTTTGGAAGAAAAATATTTGATGAAAAAATTCTGTTTAGCAATGAATATCTCGATGAAACTAAAGATAAATTAAAAAAATAATTTATGTTTATAGATATAAACGCTGATAAATTAAAAGAAGAGTGTGGCGTTTTTGGAATCTTTGATCATATTGATGCTTCTGCTTTAACTGCTTTAGGATTACATTCTTTACAACATAGAGGTCAAGAATCTTGTGGCATAGTTTCTTACGATGGTAAAAATTATTATTCCGAAAGAAGATTAGGACTTGTCGGTGATAATTTTACAAAAGAAACTACCATACAAAAACTTCCTGGAAACTTTGCAATTGGTCATAACCGTTATTCTACAACTGGAGCTCCTGTACTAAGAAATATACAGCCATTTTTTGCTGATCTGTATACTGGAGGTATAAGCATTGCGCATAATGGAAATCTTACTAACTCAATAATGCTAAGAGAAAAAATGATTAAAGATGGAGCAATATTTCAAACGACTTCTGATACAGAAACAATAGTTCAATTAATCGCACGTTCCAAAAGAATTAAAACAATAGATAAAATAATAGACTCTTTATTTCAAATACAAGGTGGTTATGCACTTGTAATGCTTACAAATAAAAAACTTATCGGTGTAAGAGATCCTTATGGAATAAGACCTTTAGTTCTTGGTAAATTAAAAAAATCATATGTGCTTGCATCTGAAACTTGTGCATTAGATATTATTGGCGCAACTTTTGTTCGTGAAGTTGAAAATGGAGAAATTATAGTTATTACAAATGAAGGACTTGAAAGCATCAAGCCGTTTCCAAAAATGAAAGCACGCCCATGCATATTTGAATATATATACTTTGCAAGACCCGACAGTTTGATGTCTGGAAAAAGTGTTTATGAATTTAGAAAAAATTTTGGGGAACAATTGGCAAAAGAATCTAACGTTGATGCTGATATTGTATCTGCGGTTCCAGACTCTGGCGTTCCCGCAGCAATTGGATATTCTAGAGAATCCGAAATTCCTTTTGAATTGGGATTAATTAGAAATCATTATGTAGGGAGAACTTTTATTGAACCTACTCAACAAATCAGACAATTGGGTGTTAAATTAAAACACAATCCAACAGCATCTTTAGTTAAAAATAAAAGAATTATTCTAATTGATGACTCAATAGTACGCGGCACTACATCTAAAAAAATAGTTCAAATGATGTATGATGCAGGTGCAAAAGAAGTCCATATGCGAATTTCATGTCCTCCTATCATGTATCCAGATTACTATGGAATTGACACTCCGGACAAAGATCAACTTTTAGCATCTATTATGTCATTAGATGAAATGACTAAATATATTGGCGTTAAAACTTTAAAATTCTTATCTATAGATGGAATTTACAAAGCTATGGGTTATCAAAAACGTAATAATTTAAATCCTGAGTTTACAGATCATTACTTTACAGGAGACTATCCAATTCCACCTTTAGATCAATCCAATAGAAACGTGAAAGATAACCAATTATCTCTCTTGAGCAATATTAGATAATTTTAATATTTTTTCGATCTAAAAGGATTTTCTGCTCCAACAAATTTTAAAAAAATTTTAAAACCTTTGATATTAAATTTTTTACTTAAACTTTTTGCTAAATATTTTCTATAATCTAATGAAAGCTTATTTGCTTGGTTGCCAAAAATTTTAAACATAATTGGTCTTGTACTTACTTGCTTAATATATTTAATTTTTGGACGAAATTTTGAATATACAGGAATTTTATTTTTATTTATAGCATCCTGCAAAGTTTGGTTTAAATCTTTATTATCAAAATTTTTTCTTAAACGCGTATGAATACTAATAACTTCATCAAATATTTTTTTTGGAAAATCTAATTTTAGGGAACAGATACTAAAAGGGTCAGTTAATAATGCATCTGAAAATAAATTTTTTATATAATAAATATATTCATTTTTAATCTTTTTTAATTCATCAACTAAATCAATTTTATTAATAATAAAAATTAATCCTTTGCCTTTTTCTAATACTAATCTACAAATTTGTTTATCCGTTTTAGTAAATTCTTTATCAGCCTCAATCATAAACAAAACAACATCGGCAAGATAAATAGCTTTTAAACTTTCTTTAGTAATATATTGTTGCTCATCGGACTTTGATTTTCCCTTTCGTTTTAATCCTCCCGAGTCAATTAATTTAAAAATTTTATTTTTATAAGAAATGTTATTTATAAATAGATCTTTTGTAGTTCCAGGAACTTCACTAACAGGAGATATTTCTTTATTTAAAACTTTATTAAAAAAAGTAGATTTACCCACATTAGGTTTTCCAACAATTGCAACAGTGATAACTCCTGATGATATTTTTTCCATTAATTAAGTATAATTAATTCAGAAGATCGATTAAGAATTAATATTTTATTATCAACTATAATCGGTGCTCTTGATAGAACATTATTAATTTTTTTATGAAAAATATATTTACCATCAATTGCTGATATTTTGTAAATTTCTCCATTCGAAGTGGCTACATACAAATTATTAGATGCAAGCACCAAACCATAATAATCTTGTGTAGTTTTAATATCTTTATTAAATTTCAAAATATTTAAAGACCATAAAATGGTTCCATTAATTTTATTGAAAGCAATAACAAAACCATTATCAGTTAATGTGAATAAAAATTTATCTGTGCTAATATGATTTTGAACTGATGATACTTTTTGCGTCCACTTAATTTCACCCGTTTCAAGATTGAAATTATATAAATCGCCACTATTAGATGAAACATAAACATCTTTTTTATCAATCAAGATATTAGAAATTTTGAAAATTAAATTATTAGAAATAGTATTTTGAGATAAAATATTTTTAGTCCAAATAATAACTTGCTGGTCTAGATCAATTGCAGTTATATCACCCAGATCATTAGAAAATAATAATTTATTTTCATAAATTGAAATATTGCTTGATCGAGATGGCTTTATTAAACCTGACAAAGATTCAAAACTCCATATTTTTAAACCATCTGATGGATTGAAAGCATATAGTCGACTATTTTGATTTACGACATATAAAACTCCTTTATAAAAATTAAGATGTGATGAAAATGGAATACCATAATTTTGCTGCCAAATAGTCTTTCCTGTTTCCGTATTAATTGAGTATAAAAATCCTAAATTATCTGCAGCATACAAAACATCATCATTTAAAAATAACGCAATATTCTTTGGATAGTTATTATAAGATCTTTCATATATCTTTAATTCCCAAATAATTTTTTCATTCTTTAAATCAAATTTATAAATTGTTCCTTCTTCATCACTAAAGAAAACAAACTTTTCTGAGACTAGTAACGATCCACTATCGTTATTTTTATTAATATAATTTCCTAAATTTTTTTTAAAAAGATCTTGAAATTTTCCTTCATAAACCAAATGTTCATAGAAATTATTAGAAGAAAAATGCTCATATGACCATTTCTTATTAAGTTGTGGCTGATTTAATTGAAGTATCGATTTAGAATTTATCTCTTTATCAAAAATATTATTTGTATCAAAAACATTAATCTTTTCACCTTGTTTTTTAAAAACTTCCAAGTCTACTTTCTTATCTTTATCGGATGAACATGAAAATATTAATAAAGAAAAAAATATTATAATTAATTTCATCTATTTTATATTTTTAATTTTATTTTCTAAATCCTTCTTAAAAATTTCAGGAATATCTGAAATTCTAATAGCCTGATCATATATATCTTTTGCTTTTATTTTTTGGCCCTTATTTAAATAAAAATCACCTAATATTTCTAACGACAAAACTCTCCATGGAGAATCTTTAAAATCACTTGGATTTAATAAATTTAAGAATTGCGATTCATCTAAATTATCAAAATTTAATAATGCTTTTTTGATTTTAAATAAATCTTTATCATTTTTCTCTATATTAGAATTAATTGCATAATCTAATAATAAAATTTGTTCACTTTTATTTTCTTTAGATAATTCAAGAAGTTTGGAAATAGCTAATACTCTATATAAATTAATTTGAGATTCTTTTAAAAGATTGAGTCTTTTTTTTGCTTCTTCAATTTTTTTATCATAAATAAGATTTAAAATTATTACATACTCTTGGGTGTTTTTTTTGGATCTACTTTCAAAAAGAATATTTTTGCTAACTATAAAAACTATTGTTAAAAAAATTAAAGAAATAGTTATGATAATTAAAACTTTATACTTTTTGTATAAATTTAGAAATTTATCTTTTTTTAGATCTTCTTCAATTTCACTAAAAATTTGACTCATTTAATTTGATACATATTTTTAATATTAGGAAAATTATTATTCTTTAAATCTTTTACAAATTTTTTTATTGAAACTTCTGTTCTTTCTCTAAAATTATCATACATCTTAACAAACTTAGGCGGTTTTTCTGAAAAGCCTAATAAATCCTCTGTTACTAAAATTTGCCCGTCACATTTATTGGATGCACCTATTCCTATTGTCGGAATATTTATACTTTCATTAATCTTATCCGCTAAAGCTTTAATTACACATTCTACTACTACTGAAAAAGCTCCTGCTTTTTCTATAAAAATAGAATCTTGAATAATTTGATTAAAACTTAAATCATCTTTACCTTTAACTCTATAATCTGAATTCTTTTTAACACTTTGAGGCAATAATCCTACATGGCCCATAACTGGAATATTATTATCTACTAAATATTTAATAGTTTTATAAACTTTGACACCACCTTCAACTTTAACTGCATCACAATTTGTTTCTTTAACAATTTTCCTTGCATTTTTTAATGCTAATTTTGGATCTTTTTCATAAGTTCCAATAGGCATATCGACTACTAATAAACTCTTACTAATTCCTTTCCTTACCGCCTTTCCATGCATAATCATCATATCTAATGTAACTTCTCTTGTAGATTTCATACCATGCAACACCATACCTAATGAATCTCCAACCAAAATAATATCGCAATATTTATCTAAAATTTCTGCCATAGGAGTTGTGTACGCTGTTAAACATACTAATGGTTTTTTAAATTTTTTTAATTTAAGATTATTTATTGTGAAATTTTTTTTCATAAATTTTACTCCCACTCAATAGTTGCTGGAGGCTTTGAAGTAATATCATAAACAACTCTATTGATCCCTTTTACATTATTAATAATTTTATTAGAAATCTCAGCTAAATCTTTATTCTTAAAATTATAAAAATCAGCTGTCATTCCATCTTGTGAAGTTACCGCTCTTAACGAGCAAACAAATTCATATGTTTTAGAATCACCCATTACACCTACAGTTTTGATTGGCAATAGAACAGTAAAAGCCTGCCAAATTTCTTTGTAAAGATCTCTTTTTTTTAATTCATTAATAAAAATTTTATCTGCTTCTTGTAAAATCTTTATTTTAATTTTATCAACCTTTCCTGGAATTCTAATTGCTAAACCAGGTCCTGGAAAAGGATGTCTAAAAATAATTTCTTTAGACAATTTAAGGCTAAGTCCTATTTTTCTAACTTCATCTTTAAATAGCTCTCGGAAAGGTTCAACTAATTTAAATTTCATTTTTTTTGGTAGACCTCCAACATTATGATGTGATTTTATTACTGAAGAAGGACCTCCATGATGACTTTGGCTTTCAATAACATCTGGGTACAACGTTCCTTGGGCTAAATATTTAATTTTTTTAAATTTTTTGGATTCTTTTTCAAAAATTTTTATAAAAATTTTACCAATAATTTTTCTTTTAGTTTCGGGATCAGTGATATTTTTTAAGGCATTTAAAAAAATTGATGATGCATCAACATAATTTAATTTAATTTTGTAATTCTTTTTAAAAACATTAATTACTTCTAATGCCTCATTTTTTCTTAACAACCCTGTATTTATAAAAAAACAATGTAATTTTTTTCCAATGGCTTTGTATAATAATGCAGCTAAAACACTACTGTCTACTCCACCGGATAAAGCGCATAAAATATTTTCATCTCTAACTTCGGACTGGATATTTTTTATTAGATAATTTATTTGATTTTTTGAATTCCAATTTCTTTTTAACTTGCAAATATTAAATAAAAAATTCTTAAATAAAATATTCCCATTTTTAGTATGAATTACTTCAGGATGAAATTGAACGCCAAATATTTTTTTACTAAGATTTTGAATAATTGAATATTTATAGTCAGCACTTGAAGCTAAACCCTGAAATCCTTTTGGTATTTTTATTACCACATCATTATGATTCATCCATACTTGAGTTTTTTTATCTTTATTGAAAAAATTTTTAGTTAAAATAGATGATTTATTACTAAAAATATCACATCTTCCAAATTCACTCTTTTTATAATTTTTTACTATTCCTCCAAGCTCTTTGGCTAATAGTTGATGTCCATAGCAAATACCTAAAATTGGTTTATTAAAATCTAATATTTGTTTTGGGACACCTAAATAAGAATTTTTTGTAATTGATAATGGACCACCTGATAAAATAATTCCCTTTAAATTATGTTCATTCTTTAAATTTTTAGTTTTATAACAACTTAAAATTTCACAATAAACGCCAAGCTCTCTTATCCTTCTCGCAATAAGTTGTGTAGTTTGAGATCCAAAATCTATTATGACTATTTTATCAATATAAGAAATATCTTTCATTATTTCTTATCGATTATGATCATTTTTGATAAATCATTTTTTTTTGAACATAATTCTTTACATACTTTTGTAAAAATTAAATTACTTTCTTGAGCTTTTTTAAAGTCTCCTTCTTCAATGTTTAATAAAATTTTTAAATATAAAGCTTCTTCATTTTTTGGATTTAAAACTAAAACTGTGTCTAAATAATTTTTTTGTTGATTATTATCTTTATTAATCGCTGATATTTTAGATAAATATAAATACGATTTTTCATTTTTAGTATTAAATACAATATCTTTCTCAAAATAATATTTTGCATCCTTAAAATTATTTTCATTAAAAAACTTTTGACCTTGATTAAAATAATCAAAATTAGCCGCAAAACATTCAAATGCTGGAATACATAAAATTATTGTTAAAAAATATTTAATGGAATTTTTCATTTTAACTCTCGAACGGATAGTTAGGTGATTGTTTTGTAATCTGTATATCGTGTACGTGGCTTTCTTTTAATCCTGAATTAGTAATTTTAACAAATCTTGCTTTTTTCTTTAATTCTGAAATATTTTTAGCTCCAACATATCCCATTGATGCCTTTAATCCTCCAATTAATTGATGAATAACTGCTCTGACAGGTCCTTTATAAGGAACTCTTCCTTCTATACCTTCAGGAACAAGTTTTAGTGAATCATTAATTTCTTGTTGAAAGTACCTATCAGCTGATCCTCTGGACATTGCTCCTATAGATCCCATGCCTCTATAAGATTTATAACTTCTACCTTGATAATAAAAAACATCTCCTGGACTCTCTTCTGTTCCAGCAAATAATGATCCTATCATTACAGCATCTGCTCCTGCTCCTATAGCTTTAGCAATATCGCCAGAATATCTTATTCCGCCGTCAGCTATAATTTTAATTCTTTTATTTTTTATTGATTTTGCAACATTATATATAGCTGTAAACTGAGGAACTCCAACTCCAGCAACAATTCTTGTTGTACAAATTGATCCTGGACCGATGCCAACTTTAACCGCATCAGCTCCATAATCAACTAATGCTTTTGCTCCTTCAATTGTAGCTATGTTTCCAGCTATGATTGTTGTCTTAATATTTTTTTTAATCTTTTCTAATGTTTTTAGTACCGAAACTGAATGTCCGTGAGCAGTATCTAAAATAATTACATCTGCTCCAGCCTCCGCTAAGTGTTCTGCTCTTTGAAAACTTTCTGATCCAGTTCCAACTGCAGCAGCAACTACTAAAGATCCATTTTTATCTTTTGCTGCTTCTGGATAAATTTGAGATTTTTGAATATCTTTTACAGTAATCAAACCTTTGCATTTAAAATTGTTATCTACAATAATTAATTTTTCTATTTTGTTTTTAAATAATATTTTTTTTGCTTCTGCTAAAGATGTACCAACTTTTGCTGTGACTAATTTTTTAGTCATTAGATCTTTAACTTTAATTTTTTTATCAGTTACAAATCTAACGTCACGATTAGTCAAAATTCCAACTAATTTATGATTTTTACTAACAACTAAGATTCCTGAAATTTTATGATTTTTCATTAATTCTGTTGCTTCAAACAACGATGCTTCAGCATCAATCGTTATAGGATCGATTACCATTCCAGACTCAAATCTTTTAACTAATTTAATTTGATTAACTTGATCTGCTATGCTCATATTTTTATGAATGCATGCCATTCCTCCAGATTGAGCCATAGCAATTGCCAATTTATATTCTGAAACCGTATCCATTGCTGAAGCAATAAGAGGTATTCCAAGCGATACTGATGATGATAATTGGGTCGAAACTACAGTCTCTTTAGGCAAAACTGAAGAATGTCTAGGTTCAAGTAAGACATCGTCAAAAGTTAATGCTTCGGGGATTTCCATGTATAAATTTATTATATTAAAAACTAGAAGTCAAATAGTTTTTAAATCTCTACATAATAAATACATTTCTCTAGATTCTTTTCTACTAGATTCTGGTTTAATTCTTTCAATATTTTTAAAATAATTTTTAGCATTTGTAATTAAGATATTTTCATCTTTTCCACTAAAAATTTTAACTAATAAAAAGGATTTTGGTTTCAAAATCGCTTTAGATAAAATAATAACATCTAACGCTATAGAATTTGTTTTTATAGAATCTAAGTCTTTGTTACCTGTTGTATTCACTGCCATATCTGACAACACCACATCAACTTTTTTTTTATCAAAAAAATTATTAACAAAATCTAAAAAGTCAGATTCATTAAAATCTTTCTTATAAAAAAAATTATTATCAATCTTATTCATATCCAAGATATCTATAGATAAATTTTTACCATCTTTATTAATCTGAGCGCAAATCTGAGACCATCCTCCTGGCGCACTTCCTAAATCTACAATATTTAAATTATTCTTTAAAAATTTAAATTTTTTATTAATTTCTATAAGTTTAAAAGCCGATCTAGATCTGTAGCCTTTTAATTTAGCTAACTTAGTGTAAGGATCATTAAATTGTCGAGCGATCCAATTTTTAGAACTTGCTGTTAAATTTTTATTTTTAAATTTTTTCAAAACTACTTAACAAATCTTATATTTTTTTTTACGATTTTATTATCAAGTGTAACTAATTCGATAAAACTATTACTTGAAAGTCTATATTTGTCATTATGTTTGCCTGCTAAATGAATAATACCAATCTTATGATTAGGTAAATAATTTTCTACAAAAGTTTTATTAATATGATCATATTTTAATTTATCAAGCGCATACCAATTACAGTAAGCGGGTAATATCTCAACTTTCATATTATCTACATACACAGAAATATTCATTGCTACTTGTTCTGATCCAAAAATTCTTCCTTTTTTTAAAGCCTGTCTTAAATTTTTTTGCCAAACTAACCAATGAGGAGCATCATTTTCTAAGCAAAATACTCCAATATTCAAATGTGGCTTGAGAGCGACTTCTCTTGATATCTCATTTGAAAAACCGGAACTTTTAGCATGCTTATAGTTTTGTGATTTTATAAAAGCAATGTTGCTAAATATCCAATCAGCTCTTAAAACTCTTCCATAAGCTCGATCAGCAGAAGTAGAAATTGACAAAGTTTTATTGTCACTTCCTCGAAAATACAGCTCAACAGCTGACCAATCATTTACCCATGCGTCAGCATCAATCCAAAGATATTTTTTAAATCCTG
>NZ_JAYQPI010000008.1:16938-31244 GCF_038145245.1 Candidatus Allofontibacter sp.
AAAACTAATAGGAATTAAGAATAAATAAATAAATCCTGTGAATAATAGAGTGTTAAAAGGGTAATTTATTAAAAGAGCAAAATAAGCAGCAATTAATAATAATATAAATATTAGAAAAGGTCTGCCTACTTTAATTCCTTTCAAAGAATAAGTTGGAATTTTACTTATCATTAAAAAAGTTGAGGCTATAATAAAAATTATTGATAATCTTTTGTAATCATAATCTAATGAAACATCGCTTAATGATAAAATTAACGGCAAGAGTAGTATTCCTGCTCCAGCAGGCGAAGGCACCCCGGTAAAAAAATTTTCTCTCCATTTTTCGATTGTTATTTTAGATCCTAAGTTAAATCTTGCTAATCTTAAACAACATGCAACTGAATGGAACAGAACTAACAACCAACCAATATTAGTTAAATCCTTTAAAATCCAAATATAAACTGTAATTGCTGGTGCAACCCCAAAATTTATAAAATCAATTAAAGAATCTAATTCAGCTCCAAATTTTGATGTACCTTTTATTAATCTCGCAATTCTACCATCCATTGTATCTATAATTGAAGCAATAGTAATTGCTATGACTGCATAATCAAATTGAGAATTAAGAGCAAATTTTATTGAACTTAAACCAACACACAAACCTAATATACTTATTATACTTGGAATTATATATCGCGGGTGGATCATCTTAAAAAATATATTGTCTAAATTTTTGCAAGTAAACTTTCGCCAGCAATTACAGTCTGACCCTCTTTTGCCAAAAGTTTATAATCATTTTCAAAATAAAGATCGACTCTGCTGCCAAATCTTATAATCCCAATTCTATCACCTTGATTTAAATTCTGATCTTTTTTAACCTCACAAACAATTCTTCGGGCAATTAAGCCTGCTATCTGCACGATGGCAAAAGTTTTTCCTGATCTATTAGAATATTTAATTAAATTTCTTTCATTATCTTCGCTTGCTTTGTCTAAGGAAGCATCAATAAATTTTCCTGGCTTATAAAATATTTCATCTATTTTTCCAGAGACAGGGACTCTGTTAACATGACAATTAAAAACATTCATAAACACACTTACTCTTTGATACTCTCGATTTTCCATATTAAGCTCTTTTGGACCTCTGACATTAGCTATTAAACTTATAACTCCATCGGCCGGGCTCACTAAAAAACTATCATCGTTGATTGAGTATCTTTCGGGGTCTCTAAAAAAATAATAAACCCAAATAGTCAAAATAAAACCAATAAGTCCCAAGATTTTATTTATTAGAATTAATAAAATAGTAATTATTACTGCTATTGCTAACATTCTATAGCCTTCTTTATGCAGTGGTGGAAAAATAATATCTAACATAATTATTTAATTAGTTAAAAACATACTATATAAAAACATTTTTTATTAATATCAAAAAAACCATGTCTAAAATTAAAGTAAAAAATCCAGTTGTTGAACTAGATGGCGATGAAATGACAAGGATTATTTGGGATTTTATTAAACAAAAACTAATACTTCCTTACCTTGATATAGATCTTAAATATTTTGATTTGGGAATGGAAAGTAGAGACAAAACCAATGATCAAATTACAATTGATTCTGCTAACGCTATAAAAAAATATGGGGTTGGAGTTAAGTGCGCAACCATTACACCTGATGAAGAAAGAGTAAAAGAATTTAGTTTAAAAAAAATGTGGAAATCGCCAAATGGTACCATTCGAAACATATTAGGAGGAACTATATTTAGAGAACCTATTATTTGTAAAAATATTCCAAAATTAGTACCTTCCTGGACAGATCCTATAGTGATTGGAAGACATTCTTTTGGTGATCAATACAAAGCTACAGATTTTAAGATTCCTGGAAATGGTAAGTTAAAAATTCAATGGATATCAGAGGATAATAAACAAACAATCGAACATGAAGTTTTTAATTTTACAGGTCCAGGCGTTGCTCTTGCTATGTATAACTTGGATGACTCAATTAAAGATTTTGCAAGAGCATGTATGAATTATGGAATTTTAAGAAAATGGCCAGTGTATTTATCTACAAAAAATACAATTCTAAAAGCTTACGATGGAAGATTTAAAGATTTATTCCAAGAAGTTTACGAAAAAGAATTTAAAACTAAATTTAATGAAATCGGAATTACTTATGAACACAGATTAATAGATGACATGGTTGCATGCGCAATGAAATGGAGCGGAAAATATGTTTGGGCTTGTAAAAATTATGATGGCGATGTTCAGTCAGATACTGTAGCGCAAGGATTTGGATCATTAGGTCTAATGACTAGCGTATTAATGACACCAGATGGTAAAACCGTTGAAGCTGAAGCAGCTCACGGAACAGTAACTAGACATTATAGAGAACATCAAAAAGGAAAACAAACATCTACTAACCCTATAGCCTCTATCTTTGCATGGACAAGAGGACTTGCTCATAGAGGTAAATTGGATGAGAATAACGAATTAATAAAATTTTCAAATACTTTAGAAAAAGTTTGTGTTTCAAGTGTAGAAAAAGGATACATGACAAAAGATCTTGCTATTTTAATTAATAAAGATGCAAAATATCAAACTACTACTGAATTTTTAGAAACCATAAATTCAAATCTTAAAAAAGAATTAAATTAATTAATTTTCTTTAAAATTTCTTCAAAAGAACTTTCAATTTTAGAGCTATCAGTTCCTCCACTAGCTTGAGCAAAATCTTTTCTTCCACCACCTCCTTTTCCTCCAAGAATGATCCCAATCTCTTTAGCTATTTTTGATGCATCAAATTCATTAATTAAATCATTGGTTATACCAACTGCTACTGTTACTTTTCCTTCGTTTAAAGAATATAAAATAATAATTTTTTTAATTAATTGTCTTTTTTGGTCTTCAATAAGATTCTGAATCCTTTTTACCGGATAGTCTAATAATTTTTGAAATCTAATACTAATATTATTGTGATTAATATCTTTAATTATATTTTTGTTTTTATCTAATAGAATGTTTTTTATTTCTAAATCTTCCAATATTTTTTTTAAACTAATTACTCTTAATGAAAAATCTTCTTCTTTTAAATCCTTAATATCGCCTCCTAAATCCTTTATTTTTTTTTCTAACTCATTAATTTGAGTTATTTTATTTTGCTTAATTTCATCTTGTTGATTTGCTTTATTTTTTAAAAATTCCTCTAATTGAGCCTGTCTTAAAGCCTCAACTCTTCTTATGCCTGCAGCTACAGGTGATTGACTGACTACTGAAAATTTTCCAATTTCAAATGTATTTTTAACATGCGTTCCTCCGCACAATTCAATAGAAAAAGGTTTATTGCCATCTTGACCCATTGTTAAAACTCTAACTTCTTCACCATATTTTTCACCAAATAAAGCTAAAGCCCCTTCTGCAACTGCAGCTTTTGGTGTCATAAGTCTAGTTTGAACATCAGACTTTTGTTCAATAATTTTATTAACACAATCATTAATCTTGATCATTTCTTCATCGTTTATTGGTTTATTATGACTAAAATCAAATCTTAGTCTATCTGGTCCGACATATGACCCTTTTTGGGTTACATGTTTTCCAAGAGTTCTTCTTAACGACTCGTGAAGTAAATGCGTTGCCGAATGATAAGCTCTAATGTCTTGTCTTCTTTTTGAGTTAATTTTCAAATCTACCTCATCACCTTTTTTAATTTTTCCAGAAATAAGCTTTCCGTAATGAATATAAAAATCACCAAACATTTTTTTAGTATCAGTTACTTCAAAATTAAAATTATTATTAGAAATATAACCTTTGTCGCCTATCTGGCCACCAGACTCTCCATAAAAAGGTGTTTGATTTAAAATAAGTGCTAATTCTAAATTTTTATTTGAACTTTCTATCTCATTATCATTATCAACAATTGATAAAATAACTCCTTGTGAAGACTCGGAATTATAACCCAAAAATTCTGTTGGACCGTATTTATCTTTAAGCTCAAACCATATTTTAGATGTCTGATCAGAACCAGAGCCTTTCCATGAAGCTCTTGCAATTTTTTTACTTTCTAACATTAAAGTATTAAAATAATCTTCATCTACAGATATCTTTTTATCTTTTAAAAAATCTTGAGTAAGATCTAATGGAAATCCATACGTATCATATAATTTAAAAGCTAATTCTCCGGAAAGTTTATTATTTTTTACACTACTAATCTCTGTATTTAATATTTTCATTCCAGTTTTAAGCATTAAAGAAAATCTTTCTTCTTCTAATTTTAGATTTTCAGAAATTAAAGAATCCGCTCTTCTAAGTTCAGGATATTCAGAACTCATTTCATTAATTAAAGTTGGAAGTATCTTATAAAGAACTGGAAGATCAGATCCTAATGTGAATGCATGACGCATAGCCCTTCGCATTATTCTTCTTAAAACATAACCTCTTCCTTCATTTGAAGGTAAAACACCATCTGCAATTAAAAAAGCTGTAGCTCTTAGGTGATCTGCAATAACTCTGTAGCTAGATATATTTTTTTCTGAAACATTTACATTTATAAAGTTTTCTGCAGACTTAATTATATTTTTAAATAAATCTATTTGATAATTATCGTGCGTTCCTTGTAATACAGCTGCGATACGTTCTAGGCCCATACCGGTATCTACAGATGGTTTTGGCAAATTAACTCGTTTATCTTTTGAAATTTGCTCAAATTGCATAAATACGAGATTCCAAATTTCTACGAATCTGTTACCGTCTTGATCCAATGAACCAGGAGGTCCGCCTTTTAGATGTTCGCCATGATCATAAAAAATTTCAGAACACGGTCCACAAGGGCCTGTATCTCCCATTGACCAAAAATTATCATTAGTTTTAATTCTTATTATCCGACTATCATGCAAGCCTGAAATTTTTTTCCAGAAGTTAAATGCTTCATCATCATCATGAAAAACAGTGACTGTTAGTTTTTCTTTAGGAATTTTATATTCTTTAGTAATCAATTCCCAAGCAAATTTAATCGCAGATTCTTTAAAATAATCTCCAAATGAAAAATTTCCAAGCATCTCAAAAAAAGTATGATGTCTTGGCGTATAACCTACATTTTCTAAATCATTATGTTTTCCTCCGGCTCTAACACATTTTTGTGAAGTCGTTGCCCTTTTAAAAGGTAGTTTTTCTAATCCTGTAAAAACATTCTTAAACTGAACCATTCCTGAGTTTGCAAACATTAATGTTGGGTCGTTTTGAGGAACTAAAGGACTAGAATCTACAATCTGATGAGAATTTTTAAAAAAAAAATTCTTAAAAATACTACGACATTCAGTAAGTGTTTTTGTACCCATTTACTTATAGATACAACTTTTTATATATATGTCTAGAATGCTAAAGGCGCTTTTTTCAAAGCGCCTTTAATTAACGTATTAAAAATATTTAGTTAAAATTTACTAAACTTATTTATCTTCCTTGTTGTCTTCTTTTTCTTCCGAAATATTGTCGGAATGATCACTTAATTTTTCTGAAATTAGTTTAGCATTTGTTCTTACAGCCATTTCAATTTCAGCTGCAATTTTTGGATTAAGCTTAAGATATTGTTTCACATTATCTCTACCTTGTCCTATTTTTTCACCTTTATAGGAATACCATGCGCCAGCTTTTTCTATAATATTTGCCTTGGCAGCTAAATCAACAATTTCTCCCATTTTGCTAATTCCTTCCCCATACATGATATCAAATTCAATCACTTTAAATGGTGGGGCCACTTTATTTTTTACAACTTTAACTCGTGTTTGATTGCCAATTATTTCTTCTTTGTCTTTAATTGCTCCAATTCTTCTAATGTCTAATCTTACAGAAGAGTAAAATTTAAGAGCGTTACCTCCAGCAGTCGTTTCTGGACTACCAAACATAACTCCTATTTTCATTCTTATTTGGTTAATAAAAATAATCATAGTGTTTGTCTTAGAAACTGAGCCTGTTAATTTTCTTAAAGCCTGACTCATTAATCGAGCTTGCAATCCCATATGATGATCACCCATTTCTCCTTCTAGTTCAGCTCTTGGTGTCAAAGCAGCAACAGAATCTACAACTAAAACAGAGATAGATCCTGATCTAACTAGAGTATCAGCAATTTCGAGCGCTTGTTCACCTGTATCTGGTTGAGAAATTAATAATTCTGTTGTATTAACGCCTAGTTTTTTTGCATAAACAGGGTCTAAAGCATGTTCAGCATCAATGAATGCACAGATGCCACCCTTTTTTTGCGCTTCAGCAATGACTTGTAATGATAAAGTAGTTTTTCCTGAAGACTCTGGACCATAAATTTCTATAATTCTACTTTTTGGAAGACCACCAATTCCAAGTGCAAGGTCTAATCCTAATGATCCTGTTGATATAGATTCTATATCTAGAACTCTAGATTGTCCTAGCCTCATTACAGAACCTTTTCCGTAATTCTGATCTATTTGGCTTATTGCAGCATCTAATGCTTTCTGTTTTTCTTTTTTATCTTCTGCTTTTTCAGTATTTACAACTTTGAGAGTATTTTTAGTCATTTTATTCCTTTTTTAATTTATTTTATGGTCTAACGACTCAATAAAATAAATGTACACATTTTGTTCTTATTTTCAATTATATTAATAAGTTATTGAAATATATATATATTTTACTAAAAAATATGTCTTATCCAGCTTTTATTTGGATAATCGTTAGGATCGTATAGTTTTGTCTCTAAAGATAAATTCTTTGCTGTAAGACTTCCTACTGAAGATAAAAGTTTAAATTGAGAAACAATTCTATCTTTATCAGATATTGCATTACTCACTCTTGATTCAAGCAGCGTTGATCTTGATGTAATTACGTCTAAAGTTGATCTTGATCCAGATTCATATTCTTGAATAATACCCTCATAAGCAATTTCAGAAGCCTTTACTCTTAATCTTGTTAACTCAAAATTACTTATGGAAAGTTTATAATTCGACCATGCTGAATAAGAATCTCTTTCAACAATATTTTTAGAATTCTGTAGATCTAATTCAGCGCTATCTAACAAAGATTTTTTTTGTATAATTAATGAAGTCTGTTTTCCACCTTGATAAAGAGGGATTGAAGCTTGAGCTTTTGCAACTGATTGTTTTGTTTTGTCTACACTAGAACTATATCCATCATAATCAGTCACGCCTAATGATAAAGTAAATTTTGGAGAAAGTTCAGCTATAGCTATTTTATGCTCATCTTCTGCTTTTTTAAGAGAAAACTCAGAAATTTTTAGAATAGGATTTTCTTTTTGAGCAGATAATGATGCTTCTTCTAAAGAAGAAGGTAAACTTAAATTTAGATTATTTATTTCTTCTAAATCTACAGGGTCATATCCTATAATATTTTTAAAATTTTTTTTAGTAATCAACAATTCATTTTCAGCATTTAATAAACTAGATTGAGCTGCAGCTAATGAACTTTCTGATTGTGCCAAATCTGAAATTGTTATATTTCCTCGCTCCAGTCTACTTTTATCTAATTCAACTTGTTTTTCAGACAAATCTAAATTTTCTTTACTAAAAATAACTTTTTTTTGCGCAAGTAAAGTTCCAGCATAGGCTTCTACTGCTTCTAAAAGAACATCTTGTTCAACTTTTTTTAAAGTATATCTAGCAATTTCTACAGAATTTTTTTCTTTTTGATAATTATAAATATCATCAAAATTAAATATCTTTTGTTCAATTGTAATTGATTTGGCTGTGGTTTGTGCATTGGTTGAAGGTGAAGAAGATCCTGTTGATGTTGTTATATTAGAACTATCTGTATCACTTTTATAAGCAGAGATTGTAACTGTTGGTTTAAATGCACTAAAGGCTTGAATTAAATTTTCATCGACAGCTTTGGTCCTCTCTCTTTCCGCATTTAGTTTAGGATTGTTTAAATAAGCAGATATTAAAGATTTATTTATGTTCTCAACTGCATAAGCACTTGTGCCTATAAAAAAAAACAAAAAATAAATTCTTTTAAAGAAAGTCATCTAATTTATTATAATTTTTTTAGGTTGATGATTTGAATTTATAGGTACAATTATATCAGCAAATTTTGGCATATCTAAGAGCATCTTTTTAGTTATTCTTTCATAAAACATTATAAATCTTTTAATTTCGCTCTCTGACATTATGCTACTTTTATTCTTAGATATTTTTTTCATTGAATAAGCTAATTTTTTTTCTTGCAATGTTCTCCAAATCAAAACTTTATTAAAATTAGGCACTTTTAAGTAAATCATTAAATCAATGAACGAAAATAATTCTTTATAATTATTCTTTAACTGTCGATTAACATTAAATCTCCATTTGCAATCTTTATCCTCTAAACTTTCTAATAAGTTAATCGGCTTTTTTAAATTTTGATTATTTTCTTCTGGTCTAGCTCCAACGCACCATCCTTCTAATATAAAAATATCTATTTTTTTTTTAAGATTATACCATTTATTTTTGGGCAACCTATCATCAATAGATTTATCAAATTTTGGAATTAAAAAAGATTTGTTAAGATTATTATTTTTTAATACTTTAAAAAATTCAATCAAAAAATTCACATCGTGAGTACCAGGAACGCCTCTAGTAAGAAATAATTTATTAATTTTATTTGATATTCTTATTCGTTCTTTTTTTGTTTTATAAATATCATCAAGTGAGAGAGTAATAGTTTTTAAACTATATTTTTTTTCTAAAATTAATTTTAAAAACTGAGCGAATGTTGTCTTTCCTGATCCTTGACCGCCAGCCAAGCCAATAATTACAGGTTTATTTAAAAAATTTTTTTTAATAAAAATTAATTCTGCAATTTTAGAGTAAATATTTTTAAAATTTTTATTTAAATTATCTTTTATAAAAAAGGAATTTTTTAGTTTATTAAGTTTATTAATTAAACTTTCATTCATTTAAAATAATCTTATTTCTTTTTCAAAGAATATTCTAATAACTCTAATCTGTCCTGACCCCAAAACATTTCATTGTTATAAACATACGTTGGAACTCCAAATATATTCATATTGATTGCTTCTTGGGTGTTGGTTTCGTAAATTTTTTTAATTTTATCTGACATTGCAAGTTTGCTTAAATCTTCAAAACTGATTTTTAAATCATTTGCAATTAATTTTAATGTTTCTAAATTAGAAATATCACTTTCTTTTGCCCACAAATGTTCCAATACTTTAAAACTAAATTCCATTTTTATTCCCATATCTATACTTGCTAAACAGAATAGTGCCGGTGTATGTGGGTCTTTAGGTGGAAAAAATTTTGGTTTTTGGTTAATCTTAATATTTAGAAATTCTCCCCATCTTTTTAATTCCAATAATCTATAATTTTGCCTTGATATATGTCTTTGCGGCACAGGAACCCCTCCAGTTGCTACAAAAACTTTTCCTACTAAATCGATTGGTTTTTCAATTATTTCTACAGAATATTTCTTAGCAATTTCTACTAATCTTTTATTTCCCAAATATGCGAATGGAGAAGCAACGCTGTAAAAATACAAAATTTTTTTCATATGTACTTATATAAACTATTTAAATAAAACCAATAGGCTATATGATTGATTTGTTTTATTACCCAACCCCTAACGGTAGAAAAATTTCTATTTTATTAGAGGAGTTAGGATTAAAATATAAATTAACAAGAATTGACATTAATAAAAATGAGCAATTCTCTGAAAAATTCTCAAAAATTAGCCCTTTAAACAAAATTCCAGTTATAATTGATGACCAAGATATAGTTTTTGAAACTGGAGCTATATTAATTTATCTAACAAAAAAAAATAATTTTAAATTTTACCCTCAAAAATATGAGAAAAATATTAATGAATGGTTAATGGTTCAAGTGAGTTTCGTTGGACCTATGTTAGGGCAGCTACATCATTTTTATAAATTTAATAAAGGTAAAAGCGAATATGCTGAAAATAGATTTCTAGATATTACAAAAAAAATTTATAATTATTTAGATATACAACTTGGAAAAAACAAATACTTAGCATGTGATGAATATACAATTGCTGATATTGCAACTTTCCCGTGGTTGTGTCGCCATGAATGGCATGGAATTGGAATAAAAAAATATTTAAATTTGTCAAGATGGTACGAAGAAATCTCTAAAAGACCTGCTGTTATAAAAGGTTACGATGCTGAAAACTTAGGAGAAAAGATACCTCTGATATCTTAACTATCAGCAAATATTTTTTCTTCTCTCTCGTGTCGTTCTTGAGCTTCAACTGTTAAAGTTGCAATTGGTCTAGCTATTAATCTTTTTAAACCTATTTCTTCACCTGTTTCTTCACAATATCCGTAAGTATCATCTTTAATTTTCTTAACAGCTTTTTCTATTTTAGAAATAAGTTTTTTGTTTCTATTTACTGTTCTCATTTCAATTGCTTTACCGGTTTGAGATGTAGCCTGATCAACAACATCTGCAGAAGTGTCATTATCATCTAATTCATTAAAAAGTATTTTATCATTCTGAAGAGTTAATTCTTTTTTCCATTCCTCTAAAACTCGTCTAAAATATTCTTTATGTTTTGCACACATGTACTTTTCTTTAGCACTAGGTGTGTAATTTTTTGGTAATTTTGTAGCCATTAGGATGTGGAATATAAGAGGCTTTTTTATAGTGTCAAGTTGCATTGAATCAATTAAATCATCATTAATGAAGCAACACGGTAAAGAAAAAAAAATTTTTTATCTATTATGTCTTTACCATTTAATTATTTGGACACTTGTCCCATATTTTTCAAATAAAAATTTACCCTTAGATGTAATTGAAGCGTTGGCATGGGGACAAGATTTTGAGTTAGGTTATATAAAACATCCACCATTAAGCGCATGGATTCCTGGTTTGCTTTATAAAATATTTGGGAATAAAGATTGGATCTATTATTTACTAAGCCAAGTATTTATTATTATTTCATTTATTTTTTTATGGAAATTCTCCTCTTTTTTTTTAAAAAAAAAATTTCAAATTCTTTTATCAATTTTAACAATAGAAGGTATTGCTTTTTATACATTTGAAACTCCCCAATTTAACGTAAATATTTGTCAAATTCCCTTGTGGATTGGAACAATTTATTTTTTTTTTAGATCTATTAAAAATAATAAAATTAGCGATTGGATTTTTTTAGGTATCTTCTCAGCATTGGGATTCTTAACAAAATACATTTTTGTTTATTTATTAATATCTCTATTTTGTTATTTAATTTTTATCACAATTAAAAAAAATAAAATAAATTTAAATTTTTTTTACACTTTATTAATATTTTTTTTAATTGTAACGCCTCATTTGCAATGGCTAGTAAAAAATGATTTTACTACTATATATTATGCTTTTAAACGTGGGGGATTAAATCAATTTAATATTTACAATCATTTTTTAAACCCGCTTAAATTTTTAATAAATCAAATTGTAATATTAATACCATTTCTTCTATTAATTTATTTCTTAATAAAAAAAATAAAAATTAAACTTCCTCAAAATAATGAAAAATTTATTTTTTTATTTTTTTCTTTTTTACTGCCATTCTTTTTAATCTTGATAACGACAATAATTACTGGTTCTAGAATAAGAACAATGTGGATGATTCCATTTTATTTCTTAATAGGAGTTTTTTTTATATTTTTATATGAAGATCAAATAAATTTAAAAAAATTAAAAAATTTTAATATTTTATTAATTATATTTTTAATTATTTCACCAAGTTTATATTCTTTAAGATCAATATATTTTGACAGTAAAACTGGTTACGAAGGTAAAATTGTAGCATCACAAATTGAAAAAGAATGGAAAAATTTTTCTAAAGATAAAATATCTAATGTTGGCTTCTCAGAATGGTACGCTGGTAATTTATCCTATCACTTAAGTAATAAACCAAAAGTTTTTTTAGATGAAAATAATGATTTTTATAAAAAACCTGGTGTTATAATTGCAAAAAATGTTGGTCCCAATTTATGCAATCGAAAAAATGCAAATATTAAAAATATTTTATATAAAAAAATAGATGATCATGATGTATGTTTTCTTTTATAGATAAATGAAAACTTATAAAATATTAATTCCAGTTTTTAATGATTGGAACTCACTTTCAAATCTTTTAAGTAATATCCAAGCTTTGCAAATTAATAATATTGCTCAATTAAAAATTTTAATAGTTGATGATTGTTCAACGGAAGAATTTAATAAAACAATTGAATTTAATTCATTTAAAGACATTGAAATAATTAAAAATTCAAAAAACATTGGCCATGGAAAAAGTATTGCTAACGGAATTAATTATCTCATTAAAAATAATGACTTTGATTATTTGATCGTCATGGATGGTGATGGTGAAGACAGGCCAGAGGAAGTGAAAGAATTAATATTAAAATCTATTGAATTTCCATCTCAAACCATAACTGCAAATCGAATTAAACGCTCTGAGAATATTTTTTTTAAATTATCATATTTTTTACATAAGATATTAACTCTAGTTCTGACTGGTTATTCTATTAAATTTGGAAATTTTATGTGTATTCCTAAAAAAGATTTAAATTTAATAGTTCAAAATAAAAATCTTTTTGTAAGTTTTTCAGGAACAATTGCAAAATTTATAAAAAACAAAAGACACATACCATCCATAAGAGGAGTTCGATACCATGGCCCTACTAAAATGAGTTTTTTAAAACTAATTAGACACTCTTTGCTAATCATCTCTACATTTAGATCGGAAGTTACTATTAGATTATCTATATTTTTTATAATCTATTCAATTTTGATTTTTTATTTTTTAAAAAATTTTTTATTATTATTTCTACTACCAGTCGCGGTTATAAGCACGTTTATTATTTTTACTCTTTTTCTTCTTTTTAAAAGAAACTCTTCTTAAAGAAACTATTTAATTCCTAATCGTTTATGTATCTGAGTAGAGGAAGTTGTGTATTGAAAAACAAAACTTTCATTTGGTCTTGCTCTTGCAAAGCATTCTCTTGCTGCAAGGGCGCCTTCATGAAATCCAGAAAGAATTAGTTTTAATTTTCCTGGATAAGTGCAAATATCCCCAATAGCAAAAATACCATGTTCATTAGTTTGAAAATCTTTAGTATTAACTAAAATACATTTTTCTTCTAAATTTAAACCCCAATTTGCAATTGGTCCAAGTTCCATTTTAAGTCCAAAAAAAGCAATCACTGAATCTAATTTTAAAGTTTCTATTGCATCATTATTTTTTTGTATTTCAATATTTTCTAATTTTTTATCCCCGTTAATGCCTTTAAGTTGATAAAATGTTTTTACTTCGATCCTTCCTGATTTTGCAATCTCTTTAATCTTATTTAAAGTATGTGGAGCACCCTTAAAATCTTCTCGTCTATGAATTAAATAAACTTTTTTTGCAATATTAGAAAGCTCTAAAGTCCAATCTAGAGCAGAATCTCCTCCTCCAAATACCGCAACTATTTGATCTTTAAATTTAAATTTATCTTTTACTGAATAATAAAAACCTATTCCTTCAAATTTTTCAGCATTTTTAATATCTACTTTTCTTGGTTCAAAAGATCCAACGCCTCCAGCTATAATAATATTGGGTGTTTCAAAAATTTTTTTGTCACTTGTAACTACTTGCCATAATTTGTTATTTTTTTTTAATTCGTTAACTCTCTGATTAAGATGGAATTCTGGTTTGAATGGTTTTATTTGCTCAATTAATTTTTTAATTAAATCTTCCCCAGTACAATTTGGAATTCCAGGAATGTCATAAATTGGCTTGTCAGGATAAAGCTCGATACACTGTCCTCCAATTTTATCTAAATTATCTATAACATGTGCATTAAGACCTAAAATGCCTAGTTCAAAGACAGAAAACAATCCAACAGGTCCTGCCCCTATAATTACTGCGTCAGTTTTAATGATCATATTAACTTTGTTTTTTTGGCATTCTAACTACTATACCATCAAGTTCATTTGTAATGACAATTTGACAACTTAATCTGCTAAATTTGTTAGCGTCTTGAACGAAGTCGATCATATCTTGCTCTGCCTCTTGCGCTTTAGGAATTTTATCTAAAAACTTCTCATCAACATAAACATGACAAGTTGCACAAGCACAGGATCCACCACAGTCAGCATCAATTCCTGGAATAGAATTTTTTATAGCTCCTTCCATTATTGAGTAACCAGTCGGCATTTCAATTTGATGTTCTTTTCCACTATGTTCTATATAAGTAATTTTTGGCATTTTATTTAAAACCTTAGATCATATAACAGTGAATTTATGTTTTTAAAATTACAATTTGTTAAAAAAAAATTTTTTTTAAAAGATTCTTTTAGAATATCAAGAGAAA
>NZ_JAYQPI010000009.1:0-27643 GCF_038145245.1 Candidatus Allofontibacter sp.
GAAATATTAAAGTTAAAGCAAGAGCAAGCAGATTTAGTTGAAAAATTAAAAAATGAAAAGTTAGAAAATAATTATCTTGCATCTCCAGAAAGAGTTAAAAAATTAGCCAAACAGCATTTATCACAAGATTATATAGAAATAGACAAAGGGAATTTTAAATATCTAAATGAAAAATAAATTAAATAATAATAGACAAAAAAGTTTTTATTTTCAGAATTTTATTAATGATGATAATAAAAATAATTTTTTATTCAGTTCTAGAGCAAATTTTGTATTAAAATTTTTTTCTTTTGTATTTTTAATAATTTTATCAAAACTCTTTTATCTAGGAATTAACAAGAGCGGTGATATTAATTTTGAGAATTTTATTAGCAACAAGGATTACAATCAAAGAAAAGATATAATTGATAGAACAAACTTATTGATAGCTAAAAATATTGATATTTACGACCTAGTTTTAAAAGTAGATAATACAAATAATTTGCCCCAACTTTTGGCAAAATTAAAATCGCAATTTCCTGGATTAAATATAAACGAAATTCAAAAAGAAGTTATCGAAAAAAAAAGATTGGTACTAAAAAAAAAACTTGATCATATTGAGTATAAGAAAGCAATAATGCTAGGTGAGCCAGCAATAGAATTAAGTAGAAGACAAGTTAGAATATATCCTCAAAGAAATTTATTTAGCCATGTGCTAGGCCAAACAGATGAGGATAATAATGGAATTTCAGGGGTTGAAAATTATTTTAATAATCAAATTTTAAATACAAAATTTTCTGAAAATTCTTTTCAAATTACTCTGGATACGATGATTCAATCACAAGTGAGAGATATATTAGAGAATGCTATTTCTGATTATTCAGCAAAAGGCGCTGCATCACTTCTTATGAATGTAAATTCTGGAGAAATAATATCTTTAGTTTCTCTGCCAGATTTTGACATTAATAGAAGAACATTAGTTAATGATGAAAAATATTTAAATAAAATTACTCTTGGTGTTTATGAATTGGGTTCTGTATTTAAAGCTTTAACAATTGCTAATGCACTAGAGCTGAAACTTATTGATGAGAACACTTTATTTAAAAATCTAGAAAAACAAGTATATAATTGTGGTCCCTCAAAACCTATTAATGAGCACGATAAAAATCTAAAAAGAGACCTAACTACTACAGAAATTTTAGTGAAATCTTCAAATATAGGAACTGTAAAAATAATAGAAAAGATTGGAATTGAAAATCATAAAAATTTTCTAACAAAACTTGGAATCTTTGAAAGATCAACTGTTGAGATCCCAGAAAAGGGAAAATCTTTGTCTATGAAATGGGATAACTGCACTTTAGCAACGGCGTCTTATGGTCATGGAATAAGTACTACACCAATTCAATTAGCATCAGCCTATGCAGCGTTAGTAAATGGTGGATATAAAGTTTACCCAACACTAGTAAAACAAAATACGAATATTAAAAAAGAAAAAGTTATTAGTGAAGAAACAAGTAAAAAAATGGTTAAAATGCTTCGAAAAGTAGTCGACAAAGATGATCCTATGCAAGGAACAGCAAAAAAAGCAGATATTAAAGGTTATTCAGTTATAGGAAAGACAGGAACTGCTGTTAAAGTTTCCAAAATATCCAAAGGTTATTCTAAGGATGTTATGACTGTTTTTGTCTCAGCATATCCTGAAGAAAAACCTGAGTATTTATTGTTAGTTATGATTGATGAGCCAAAAGCTATTCCTAGCAAAGGTTTTTATAAATCAGATTCAGGATGGAATGCTGTTCCTACGGCGGGAACTATTATAAAAAGAATTGGACCTATTTTAGCTTCAAAAAATTATAATATTGTTCTTAATGCTAAGTAATAAAATTAAATTTTTACAATATAAAAATAGAAATTTTTCTATCAACTCAAAAAAAGTAAAAAAAAATGAAATTTTTTTTGCAATTGATGGCTCAAAACAATCTGGGAATTCATATTCATCAGAAGCTTTATCAAAAGGTGCCTTTAAAGTTGTCACAAGTAAAAATATAAAAAATAAAAATTATTTAGTAGTAAAAAACGTAAGAAAATTTTTAGCAGAAGCTTGTTGCGCAAAATATAATGAAAAACCTAATAATATAATTGCTGTTACCGGAACAAATGGAAAATCTTCGGTTGCTCATTTTTATTTTCAGATTTTAAAAAATCTTAAAATAAATTCAGCAGCTATTGGTACGCTTGGTATTTTTTATAAAAATAAATTTAAAAAAACAAATCTTACAACACCAGATGTTATTACAATCCATAAAGAATTAAATTTTTTAAAAAAAAATAAAATTGATAACGTGTGTTTAGAAGCTTCTAGCCATGGACTTCATCAAAATAGATTGGATAGTATTAGTTTTAAGGCGGGAATTTTTACAAATTTTACACAAGACCATTTAGATTATCATAAGAATTTAAAAAATTATTTGAAAGCTAAGCTTTATCTTTTTAGTTCTTTATTAAAGAAAAATTCTTGTGCTATTATAGACACGGATATCCCCGAGTATTATGTATTAG
Organism: Candidatus Allofontibacter sp.; assembly: GCF_038145245.1. GTDB lineage: Bacteria > Pseudomonadota > Alphaproteobacteria > Pelagibacterales > Pelagibacteraceae > Fontibacterium. Next base: position 2,539 of record NZ_JAYQPI010000009.1, read on the forward strand.
ATAAAATTTGTAAAAAAAGAAAAATAAAAATTTTATCTTTTGGATCCAGAGGAAATACAATCAAATTAATCTCTCATTATTTTTTAGGCAAACAACAAATAATAAAAATTAACTTTTTAAATAAAATTTATAATATTAGATTAGATCTAATAGGAGACTTTCAAATTAAAAATTTATTTGCTGCAATGTTAGCTTCGTATTTATCTATTAAAAATTCAGATAAAATTATTAGCATTTTATCAAAGATAAGATCTGCAACTGGTCGAATGCAGTATGTTGGCAATAAAAAAAAATCGGCAGTAGTAGTTGATTACGCTCATACCCCAGATGCTTTAAAAAAAAGTCTTCAAACATTGGCAAAGCAATTTAATAAAAAAGTAGATGTTGTATTTGGTTGCGGGGGCGATCGAGATAAAGGGAAAAGATATAAAATGGGCAAAATAGCAAAACAATTCGCTTCTAAAATATATCTAACAAATGATAATCCCAGATCTGAAAATCCTATTTCTATTATTAAAGAAATTAAAAAAGGGTGCTTAAGATCAAAGGTTATATTAGATAGAAAAACAGCAATTAAATCTGCTATCAAGAATCTTAAAACTGACAGTATTTTATTGATTGCTGGAAAGGGTCATGAAAATTATCAGATTATAAATAATAAAAAAAAGTACTTTTCAGATCAAAAAGTATCGAAAATTTTTTTAAATTAAAATGACAACGAAGCTTTATACAAGCGATGAAATTAACGTAGTTTTTAATTCAAATATAAATAAAAAGTTATTCTTTAATAAAGTTGCAATAGATAGTAGAGAAATTTCAAATAGAGGAATTTTTTTTGCAATAAAAGGAGAAAATGACGACGGTCATCGATATGTTAAAGCTGTATTAAAAAATAAAAATAATTTATCCATCACTAGCAAAGGACCTAAAAATCAAAGATCAATAAGGACTAAAAATACTTTAGAGAATTTAAGAAATTTAGCTTCTTATGCAAGACAAAGAAGCGAAGCAAAGATTGTAGCCATAACTGGCAGCTGTGGAAAAACTTCATTAAAAAATTTATTAAATAGTTCATTAAGCAAAGTTGGAAAAACGCACTGCTCGCCGAAATCTTTTAATAATCATTACGGAGTTCCTTATTCTTTAGCTAATTTAAGTTCTGATAATAAATATGGAATCTTTGAACTCGGAATGAGTTCAAAAGGCGAAATTGATAACCTTGTTAATTTAGTAAAGCCACATATTGCGATCATAACTAATATTGGTCCAGCGCATTTGGAAAATTTTAAAAATATTTATGGAATCTGCAAAGCGAAAGCAGAAATTATGAATGGCATTTATCAAAATGGAGTCATTATTTTAAATAAAGATGATAAATTTTTTAAATATTTAAAGAGTATTGCAGAAAAAAAAAATATTAAAATACTAACTTTTGGTTTTTCAAAATCCGACATTCAGATTATAAAAAGTTCAGCAAAAGTATTTTTTAAAATAAAGAATAAAATAATTAATTTTAAAATAAATAATTTCAATAAATCTTATTTATATAATGTTGCAGCAACATTATGTGTTCATTATTACTTAAATCATAATATAAATTTTTTAAAGAATAACTTTAAAAATTTTAAAATTCCAGAAGGAAGAGGAAATGAAAAAAATATTAAAATTAAAAACAAAAGGATTCTTTTAATTAATGATAGCTACAACTCTAATCCAGTGTCTCTCAATGAAGCAATCTATAATTTTTCAATAAGAAAAAAAAACAAGCAGAGAAAAATTGTAATTATCGGGGATATGTTGGAGCTTGGAAAAAAATCAAAATATTACCATCAGCAAGCAGCAAGAATATTAAATAAAACTAATATAGACAAAGTTTTTTGCGTTGGTTCAGAAGTCAGACATACTTATCAAAAGCTAAATCATAGTAAAAAAGGGTTATTAGTTAAAAACATTAGTTTTCTTAAAGAAAATATTTTCAATCTTTTAGAGAATAATGATATTTTGTTAGTCAAATCATCAAATAGAATTGGTTTGTTTAATTTTTTTAATAAATTTTAATAATGCTTTATTTTTTTTTTAAATATTTTTCTTCTGAAGTTAGTATTTTTAATGTTTTTAAATATATTACCTTCAGGACTGGAATTTCAGTTGCCACTTCATTAACATTTGTACTTTTAATTGGAGAGAGCTTAATTGCTAAGTTAAAAACATTTCAAAAGGATGGTCAACCTATACGCAATGATGGCCCTTTATCGCATATTATAAAAAAATCAGGTACTCCTACTATGGGGGGATTAATAATTATTTTAAGTATTTTATTTTCAACTTTGTTATGGGCTGATCTAACAAATAAATATGTTTTGATATTAATTTTTTGTTTATTAAGCTTTGGAACAATTGGTTTTGTTGACGATTATCTAAAAGTTATAAAAAATAATTCTAAAGGTATTAGTGCTAAAAAAAAATTATTTTTTCAAATTTTAAGTGGAATAATTGTTATATATTTAATAATTTTAAATACTGAGCCGGAATTAAATTATAAAATTTATTTTCCATTGTTTAAGAATTTTATCTTAAATATTGGAATTTTTTATTTTATATTTGGTTTAGTAGTTATTGTTGGATCGTCTAATGCTGTTAATTTAACAGATGGCTTAGATGGACTGGCGATTGTTCCAGTAATTCTTGTTGCACTAACTTTTGCATTTATAGCTTATGTTTCTGGTAATATTATTTTTTCAAAATATCTCCAATTAGCTTATATTAAAAATACAGGTGAAATCTGCATTTTTTTAGGGGCAATGATAGGGGCAGGCCTAGGTTTTTTATGGTTTAATTCTCCCCCAGCAAAGGTTTTTATGGGAGACACAGGTTCCTTATCTTTAGGTGCAGCACTTGGAGCAATTGGAATTATAACTAAACATGAAATAGTTTTAGCGATTGTGAGCGGACTTTTTGTATTAGAATCTTTGTCAGTTATTATACAAGTTGCGTCTTTTAAATTAACAGGAAAAAGAGTTTTTCAAATGGCACCACTGCATCATCATTTTGAAAAAAAAGGTTGGAGCGAATCTACAGTTGTAATTAGATTTTGGATTATAGCGATAGTCTTTGCTTTAGTAGGTCTTGCATCTCTTAAATTAAGATAATGCTCTCACTAGAACAGTGTAGCCAAAAAAAATTTTTAGTTTTTGGCCTTGGTATTAGTGGCGATGCAACTTTATCTCAATTAAAAAAAAATAATGCTAACATCGAATGCTGGGATGATAATAAAAAATTAAGAGAAAAATTTAAGAATAAATATAGAGTAAGCAAAAATTGGTTTAAAAATAGTTATGATTTTATAGTCATATCTCCTGGAATTAACATTTATACTCATCCAAAAAAATTTTTTTTTCATAAAAATAAAAACAGAATTATTACTGATCTAGATCTGTTTTGCAGCTCCATTAAAGATCAAAAAGTTATCATGGTAACGGGTACCAATGGCAAATCTACCATGTCAAAATTAATCTATGATTTATTAAAAAATTCAAAAAAGAAAGTTTATATAGGAGGAAATTACGGAACTCCCGTTATGCATTTGCCATACAAAGAAAAATCGGCAATTTTTGTACTAGAACTCTCATCTTATCAGTTAGACTACTCATGGCGTTTACCGAGCTCTGTTTCAATTTTATTAAATATTAGTCCAGACCATATCGAGAGACATGTAAGTTTTAATAAATATATTTCAGCTAAGCTTAAAATTTTTAAAGGATTAACAAGTAGAGGCATTGGTTTTTTAGATTTGAGTAATGACAAAGAATCTAAAATATTTAAAGTTTTAAAGTCTGAAAAATATGATCAAAGAAATATTAAGTTAATTAGAAAAAATATTAACCACAATATTAAAGATGATTTAATTAGCCCTCAGTTAAAAGGACTTCATTTTAAAAATTGTCTTTATATTGCATTGCAAATTACAAAATTGTTTAAAATTTCAAAAAATATTTATTTAAAAACAATTAAGAATTTTAAAGGACTTTCGCATAGACAAGAAATTATAAAAACGAAAAATAATTTGACTTTTATAAACGATTCTAAAGCAACAAATTTTTCATCAACCGAGGTAGCTTTAAATAATTATAAAAACATTCACTGGATAGTTGGTGGTCTTCCTAAAGCAAAAGACAAGATAATGGTTCATAAATATAAGAAATCTATAATAAGAGCTTATATTGTAGGACGAAATATAAATTTTTTTTTAAGACAAATTAAAAATACTGTAAAATGTAATATTAGCTACTCTATTGAGAAGGCATTTTTATCAGCTTTAACTGAGGCCAAAAATTACCCTAATTTAAAACAAGTTATATTATTAAGTCCTTCAGCTGCTTCTTTTGATCAATATAAAAATTTTGAACATCGAGGCAATACTTTTAAACAGCTAGTAAAAAAATATTCATGATTAATTTTGGCAGAACTAATACAAATCAACTGGCGCTGTGGTGGAGAAATATTGATAAACTACTTTTTATCTTAATAATTTCTTTAATATTTATGGGGATATTTTTTGCTTATACTTCTACTTCTAATATTGCTTCAGAAAAAATATACAAGACAGATTATCTTTTAATTGCAAAACATATTTTATTTGCATTTATTAGTTTGTTAATTTTATCTTCCCTATCTTTATTGGATGCAAAGCAAATAGAGAAATATTGTATTTTAGGTTTTATTATTACTTCCTTTTTATTGTTATCTGTCTTATTTTTTGGAGTGGAAGTTAAGGGCTCTAAAAGATGGATAAACTTAATCTTTTTTAGATTTCAACCAGTAGAAATTTATAAACCTTTTTTTGTTTTATTATGTTCTTTAATTATTTCTAATTCACAGATAGGAGAACTTAAATTAAGAATCTTTTATAGTTTTTGTGTATTATTTTTCTCTTTATTATTATTACTTAACCAACCTGATGTTGGTCAAAGTTTATTAATTTTTTCAGTTTGGTTAATTTTAATATTTATTTCTGGAGTTAGTATTGTTCTTCTTATTTCTTTAGGTTCTGCAATTTTTTTAGGCATCGCATCAGCAATATTATTATTTAATGAGAGGTTTTCTTATATTTTTAGAAGGTTAAGAACTTTTATTGATCCTAATAAAGGAGATAACTTGCAAACACAAAAAGCATTAGAGGCAATAAAACAAGGTGGCTTTGCGGGAAGAGGAATAGGCGAAGGGATATTGAAAGAGAGAGTTCCTGAGGCACATACTGATTTTGTCTTAGCAGTGATTGGAGAAGAGTTTGGTATTTTTATGATATTAATAATTTTTTTAATAATAACTTTTATTTTTTTAAGAGTTTTTTCTCAATTTAATAGTGAAAACAATCCATTTAGAAAATTAGTGTTAATAGGCTTATCGTGTTTAATTTATTTACAATCTATTATTAACTTAGGAGTTACTTTAAATATTCTTCCAAACAAAGGAATGACTTTTCCATTTATAAGTTATGGAGGATCATCCATGATTGGCTGTGCAATAATATTTGGAATATTACTTTGTTTTACTAAGAAAAAATTATCTTAATGAAAAAGATCTTAATCTGCACAGGTGGGACTGGTGGACATATATTTCCAGCAATATCACTTGCTCAATATTTAGAAAAAAAAAATTTTAATGTAGATCTTATTACTGATTATAGAGCGAAAAGATTTATAAATAATCCAGATTTAAGAAATATTACATTTATTAACGTAAAGACTCCTACTGGAAAAAAAGGTTTAGGATTAATTTATTCGTTATTTTTAATATTTATTACATTTTTATATTCAATTTTTTTTCTTTTATTTAAAAAACCACAATTAATTATTGGCTCAGGAGGTTATGCTTCTTTTCCTATTTTGTTAGCAGCAAAATTACTAAAAAAAAAATTTATTATTTATGAAACAAATTCTGTAGTCGGAAGAGTGAATAAGTTCTTTTTAAATAGTTCGATAAAAATATTTACTGGATATCCATTAAAAAACTTAAATATAAATAATGATAAAATTAATTTTGTTGGACAACTAATTAGAGAACAAATTTATACAGCAAAAGAAAAAAAAGATTTTAAAAAAGATAATAATTTTGATTTTACTTTACTTGTTATTGGTGGAAGTCAAGGCGCAGAAATTTTTAGTAAAATATTACCCCAGTCATTAACTAAATTATTTAGTTTGAATAAAAAAATAAGAATTTTTCATCAAGCAGGAAATAAAGAACAGGAATCAAAAATAGATTTTTCTTATAAAAATAATTCTAATGTTACTATTTTTAATTTTGAACCAAATATTGAAAAATATATGATGCTATCAGATTTAGTTATTACAAGAGCTGGTTCTTCAACATTATCAGAATTGGCTTTTTTACAGATCCCATTCATAGCGATCCCATTTAAAAATTCTCTAGATAATCATCAATTTTATAATGCAGAGTATTTTTTTAGAATGAGCGCTTGTTGGCTTATTGATCAACAAGAGTTAAACAGCGAAAAATTATTTGATTTAGTAAAAGATCTGATCATTAACAAAGAAAAGTTACTTGAAAAAAAGAGCAAATTAAAAGAATTAACAAAAACAAATGTTAATGAAATTTTTGAAAAAGAAATTAATAACCTTTTATCATGACTTTTAAAATTACAACTAATGATCAGGTTCATTTTATTGGCATAGGTGGAATAGGCATGAGCGGTATTGCTGAAATTATGCACAATATCGGATTCAAAGTTCAAGGTAGTGATCCATCAAGAAATAATAAAAATATAAAAAGATTGCAAAAGCTTGGATTAAAAGTTTTTTTTAATCATGCAAGAAAAAATATAGGAAATTCTAAACTGGTGGTATTTTCATCTGCAATTAGCAAAGATAATCCAGAATTAAGAGAGGCAAAAATAAAAAAAATACCGGTTATTCAGAGAGTAGAGATGCTTTCTGAAATTGTTAGATTAAAAAAAAATATAGTTATCAGTGGAGCTCATGGCAAAACTACAATTACTTCATTGATATCAACACTCTTATTTAAAGCAAAATTAGACCCAATGATTATTAATGGAGGCATATTAAACTCAATTAATTCAAATGCATTATTTGGAAAAGGAGATTGGGCAGTTGTCGAAGCAGATGAATCTGATGGTAGTTTTTTAAAAATACCAATTACCTATTCCGTAGTCAGTAATATTGATAAGGAGCATTTAGATTATTATAAAAATTTTAATAATCTGTATAAAAGTTTTGAAACTTTTATAAATAAGACGCCTTTAATTGGTAAATCATTTGTTTGCACTGATGATAAATTCTTAAAAAAAATTTTAAAAAATAAGAATAAGTCTAACATCATTACTTATGGTTTTGAAAATGGATCAGATCTTCATCCTTACAATGTGAAAAATTTAGGAAAATTGATGTGTTTTAATATATCTGTAAAACTTAATAATAAAGTTGAACACATTAAAAATATTGAATTAAATTTATTGGGTAGACACAATGTGCTCAATGCAACTGCTGCCATAGGTGTTGCTAAAAGTTTAGGTATTAAAAATAATATTATAAAAAAAACTTTAAAAAATTTTTTAGGGGTACAAAGAAGATTAACTAAAATCACTAATTTTAGAGGAAGTGAAATTTATGATGATTATGCCCATCATCCAACAGAAATTACATCGGTTTTAAATGCTATTAAATCGGGTTTTAAGGATAAGAAAATTGTAACAATATTTCAGCCCCACAGATATTCAAGAGTTGCTTCTTTAAGAAAAGAATTTGCAAATGCATTTAAAGATAGTGATTTAGTTGTTTTATGTCCTATTTATGCAGCTAGTGAGAAACCAATAAAAAATATTAATCATTATGAATTGGCTAAGCTTATTAAAAAGAGTTCAAAAAAAGATGTTATATGCATAGAAAATCAATTTGATTTAGAAAGATTTATAAAACGTCATACTTATGGAAATGAAGTTATTGTTTGTATGGGAGCAGGAAGTATTAGTAGTTGGATTAGAGAAATTGCTGTTAATTTAAAAAATGAACATTAATTTTTATTCACAACTAAAAAAAAATATTCAAGGAGAGTTGAGAGAAAATTTTGATTTATCTAAATCTAATTGGCTAGGAATTGGCGGAAAAGCAAAATTTTTTTTTAAGCCAAAGGATCTTAAAGATTTACAAATATTTTTAAGAAATAATAACCAACATCTTCCAGTTATTGCAATTGGCTCTGGTTCAAATTTATTAATTAGAGACAAGGGGTTTGATGGCGTAGTTATTAAATTTGGAAAAGATTTTGATTATATAAAGATTAATAATGACATTATTAATTGTGGACCAGCAACCCAAAAATCTTTTTTGGCTGAATATGCCGCTAATAATAATTTAACTGGTTTTGAATTTTTATATTGCATTCCAGGAACTGTTGCGGGGGGTGTTATTATGAACTCAGGCTGCTATGATAGCGATATATCCAAAGTAGTATTGAACATTTCAGCAATCGATATGAATGGAGAAATTAAAATTATTGATAAAAAAGAAATAAATTTTTCTTATCGACATAGTTCTCTTACTAAAAATCAAATTATTACCAATATTGAGATGAAGGGATCTTTTCTTGAAAAGGATAAAGTATTAGAAATTATGAAGAATTTAAAAAATAAAAAAGATACTGAACAGCCGCAAAAGATTAAAACAGGAGGCAGTACTTTTAAAAATCCACATAATTCAAAAAAAAAAGCTTGGCAATTAATAAAAGAATCTGGTTGTGCTGATTTAAAAATTGGTGAGATTAAACTATCTAATTTACATTGTAATTTTTTAGAGAATTTAGGTAAAGCAAGTTCAGAGGATGCGGAAAATTTAATTGAAAAAATACAAAAAGAAGTTTTCAAAAAAACTAATATAAACCTAGAATTAGAATTAGAAGTTGTGGGAACAAAATGAAAAAAGAAAAAGTCACAGTTTTGATGGGCGGAATATCAGCCGAAAGAGAGGTAAGCTTAGATAGTGGCAAAGCCTGTGCAAAAGCTCTTGTAGAAATTGGTTTTGATGTGACATGTTTAGATGCAAAAGATGATTTTATAGAAAAATTAATTAAGAATAAACCTGATAAAGTTTTTAATGCTCTGCACGGAAGATTTGGAGAAGATGGTTCTATCCAGGGATTGTTGGAGCATTTAAAAATACCTTACACACATTCTGGAATTTTATCCTCAGCAATTGCTATGGATAAATTAACATCGAAAAGAATTTTTAAAGATGCCAAAATTAGTTCTCCAGATTATCAAGTTATTAAAAATTTAGATGAGTTTCAAAGTTCTAAAATTGGATATCCTTGCGTTGTTAAACCAAATAATGAAGGGTCAAGCGTAGATGTTTATGTTTTTAATGAACCAAAAAAAAAAGATGAAGAGACAATTGTGTCTTTATTAAAGAAATATAGTTTTTTAATTTTAGAAAAATATATCCCAGGAAGAGAAATACAGGTTGCTGTCATGGGCTCAAAAGCTTTGGGCGGAATAGAGATTGTTCCGACAAGATCTTTTTATGATTATGAGGCAAAATATTCAGCTAACGCTAAAACGCAGCATATTATTCCTGTCAAAATAAATGAAAATGATTATAAAAATATTTTAGATATAGCTTTGCAGGCTCATAATATTTTGGGTTGTAGAGGAGTAACGAGATCTGATTTTAGATATAATGAGTCTGACAAGGATAATAAAATTTATATTCTTGAAGTAAATACTCAACCAGGCATGACAAGTCTTTCTTTGGTTCCAGAGATTGCTAATTATTACGGAATATCTTTTAATGAATTAGTAAGATGGATAATTAATGATGCTTCTATTAATAGATGATCAAAACCAAGAGATATATTTTTCTCACTTTATTAATTTTTCTTACAACATTTAATCCAGAATTACCTTTATTAAAACTTGGTTTATTTATTATTAAAACTGTTAATGTCTCTGGTTCAAAGAATAGTGATTTAGAAAAAATTAAAAAACAATTTAATTACTTCGTTAACACAAGTATTTTAAGTCTAGATCGTAAAAAACTGAATGAGATAGTATTGCAAAATGAGTGGATAAATTTTGTAAATATTAAAAAAAAATTTCCATCAACAATTAATGTAATAGTAGTTGAGCACGAACCATTTGTATTTTGGAAAAAAGGTAATAATAACATAATAATTACTAAGGAATTTACATTAATAGAAAAATTTAATTTAAGTAATTTTTCTAATCAAATTCAAGCTAAAGGCAACTTTGATATTCAAGATCTAAAAAAACTTTATAAAGCATTAATTAGCAATAATTTTGACTTATCTAGTATCTCTAGTTTTGAATTTGTAAATTCTGAAAGATGGGATTTATTTCTAAAAGGTAATAAAAAAATTATGCTTGGTAGACATGATTATATTCAACAAATTAACAATCTAAACAAAATACTTCTTCAGTCCAAAGAAGAGAAATTTACATATATTGATTTAAGACTTAAGAACAAAATTTTTGTAAAATAGTTAATGATTCAAAAAAATGAATTAATCGCATCTATAGATATTGGTTCATCTAAAATTAAGTGCCTGATTGCAAAATTTAAAAATAATAAAATTGAAATTTTAGGAAAGTCGATTGTTGAATCAAAAGGAATTACAAAAGGTCTAATTACAAATTTTCACGAAGCAAATTTAGCAGTACGTAAATGTTTAGAAATTGCAGAAAAACAAGCTGGTATTTCTTTAGATAATATTATTGTAAGTGCAGAATTTGAAAATATTTCCAGTAATTTATTAACAGAATATAAAAATGTGTATGGTGATCAGATAGAACATGAAAAAGATATTCAGGGACTTATACAAATTGCTGTAGATGAAATTATTAAAAATAATAAAGATAAAGCAATTTTACATATATTTTCTTCTAATTATAAAATTGATAAAAAAATTGTCGTTGATAATCCAGTTGGTTTTAAAGCAAATATTTTTTCAGCTGATATTCATGCGATTACAGTTGAACGTTCTACGCTTGATAATTTAAAAAATATTATCAATTCCTGCGAATTATCAGTTGAAAATTATATTTTTGGCACTTATGCCCTCGGTTTATCTTTTTTAAATGAAGATGATTTACACGAGGGAGTGATTTGCATTGATTTTGGCAAAGATAAGACAAGTTTTGCAATATTTGAAAATAATTCACTTTTTTATGTGGGCGTTATTCCATACGGATCAAATCAGGTTACAAAGGACTTAGCTAAAATACTTGATATTAAAACAGAGGTTGCAGAAAGAATTAAAATTGAGTGTGGAGAATGTATATTAAATGAAAATATTATAGGCAAGATTGAATATTTGCCGGTTCATTTATTTCCGGACGATGATTTCAGAAAAATTTCTAAGACAATGATTAATACTATTATCAATTCTAGAATAGAAGAGATTCTGCAGTTAATTTATAGAAAAATCAGATCATATAATCTAATTGATATAAAAGATAAGAAAATTTATCTCTCTGGAAGAGGCTCAAATTTAGTTGGATTATCAAATTTAATAAAAAAATATTTTTCACAAAGAACAGAACTTGTTTTACAAAAAAAACATGAGGATCAAAATTTAGTTAATAATTTGTCGCAAGATTTTTTAGTTTGTTATGGAATAGTTAAAAACTATTTTTATGGATTTACCTCCGAGGCTTTGCCAATTAAATTTAAAAATACAGGCTTATTTTCAAGATTTTTATCTATTTTTCAAAAGTAGAAATCGTAACAAAAGGTGATTAGCTATTGATGTGAATTTTACTAAATATCTGTTTTATAAAAAATATGTACCAAAAGACTTTAAAGTCAAAAATTAATTTTAAAGGAGTGGGATTACATAGTGGGTTAGTCGCTAATCTTGTAGTTAAACCATCAGAACCAAATTCTGGAATAACCTTTGTAAGAACTGATTACAAAGGAAAAGAAAAAATTATTCATGCTCATATTAGTAATGCTTTGCCTGCAAAGTTGTGTACTAAAATTTCTAACGAAAATGTTTCAATTTCAACTATCGAACATTTAATGTCCGCTTTATCGGGCATGGGAATTGATAATGCCCTAGTAGAAGTTGACAGCGAAGAAATACCAATATTAGACGGGAGTTCAAAAGAGTTTGCGATTGCTATTCAAGATGTTGGTGCAACAGTTCAAAATTCTGAAAAAAAATATATTAAAATTTTAAAAAAAATTATTGTTAAAGATAAAGACAAATCTATTTCAATTGAACCAACAAATAAAAATAAATTAGAAATTGATTATGAAATTGATTTTCATGATCGAGTTATTAAAAAACAAAGAAAAAAAATATATCTTGAAAAAAATGGATATATGGAAGTTCATGACTCAAGAACTTTTTGTTTACAAAAAGATCTTGAAAATATTTTTAAGATGGGACTTGCAAAAGGAGGTTCCCTGGATAATGCAATTGTTGTTTCTGAAGATAAAGTTTTAAACCAAGATGGTCTAAGATACAAAGATGAGTTTGTGAGACATAAGATTTTAGATTGTATCGGAGATTTATATTTGGCAGGTCACTGTATTATTGGAAAAGTAAATTGTTATCAAGGGGGTCATGATATGACTCGTAAGTTATTAGATACACTAATTAAAAATAAAAATGCATGGAATTTTACAACTCAAAAAACAAAAAACTTCTCTTCGATAAGCTCATATTTGCCAAATCAACTTGTAGTGAATTTATAATTTTAGTGGTAAAACTTAATTAAAAGAATTAATAAAAACTTTTAATTTTAATGTTTAAGCTAAAAATAATATTCCATATTTTATTAATTATAACATTTTTGTTAGGCTGTTCTTCATCGAATGATAAGCCTTTAGTGGCTCCTCCCAAAGAAAAAGTTAGTCTGCCTAAGTTATGGGGTTATGCCATGGATGATTTTAATGAAGGCAAGGCAGAAGGTGCAATTGAAAAGTTTAAAATGGTAGAAAAGGATTACTCTTATACCGAATGGGCTCCAAAATCGTTACTAATGATGGCGTATGTTTACTACGAGGCAAATCGTTGTCCAGATACACTTTCTGTGCTTGAGCGTTATATAAAATTTTATCCAAACAACCCTGAAAGAGTTTATGTAGAGTATCTAAAAGGTGTTTGTTATTTTGAAGAAGTGAGCGAATTTTCCAAAGATCAAGAAAAAACTGTTAAAGCAATTGATCAATTTAAATCATTAATAAAAGGTTATCCAAATACTGAGTATGCGGATGATGCTAAATATAAGTTGGACCTGCTGAATGATTTGATGGCAGGCAAAGAAATGTACGTTGCAAGATACTACATGAATAAGCAAAAATGGGCCGCGGCAATCAATAGATTAAAGACGATTGTAGATAAATATCAAACAACAATTTATATCGAAGAGGCTTTATATAGACTTATTGAGATTTATCACAAACTTGGGTTAGTGGAAGACGCTAATAAAACTGCAGCAATTTTAGGTTATAATTTTAACTCTAGTGAATGGTATAAAAAGAGTTATTTATTAGTTTCAACAAATCTTACAACTTTACCTAAAAAAGATAAATCTCTTTTAGATAGTTTTAAAAAAATAATTAATTAACTTTTAATGAAGTTTTTATCTTTAAAAGAGTACAGAGAAAAAATCATATTAATTGAAAAACTAAACAAAGCTTATTATCAAAATGATAAACCATTAGTTTCAGATGCTGAGTATGATAAAATTAAAAAAGATATTTTAAATTTTGAAAAAAAAAATCCTGAGATTATAGATAAAAATTCCCCAACAAAAAAAGTAGGTTTTGCACCTTCAGAAAAATTTTCTAAAGTTAAACATCTTGTGCCAATGTTATCTTTAGATAATGCTTTTACAAAGAATGATGTTGAAGATTTTTTAAAAAAAATTAGAAATTATTTAAATTTTGAAAAAAATACCCCAATAGAGTTAACAGCAGAACCCAAGATTGATGGTATTTCTGCATCGTTAATTTATAGGAATAATAAGCTTGTTCGGGGTCTTTCGCGAGGAGATGGAGAGTATGGAGAAGATATAACAGAAAATTTATTAACGATCGAAGATATCCCTCAATTTCTTCATGGGGAGAGCATAGATAACGAATTTGAGATCAGAGGCGAAGTTTATATTGGAAAAAAAGATTTTGAAAAAATTAAAAATGACTTTGCAAATCCTAGAAATGCAGCAGGAGGATCATTAAGACAGAAAGATTCAAAAAAAACAAAGTTAATCCCTTTAAAGTTTTTTGCACATAGTATTGGTGATATAGATGAAAAAAAATTTAAAACACACATAAATTTTTTAAATTTTTGTAAAAGAATTGGTTTTAAAATAAATCCTCTTACAAAAATTTTTAGTTCAGTGGATGAATTAATCCGGAGTTATCTACATATTGAAGAAATAAGATCTTCATTAGATTATGATATTGACGGTATTGTTTATAAAGTTAACGATTTAACCTTACAAAAAAGACTTGGCAGTTTATCATCATCTCCAAGATGGGCTATTGCTCATAAATTTTCCTCTGAAAAAGCTACAACGGTTATTCGTAAGATTGAGATCCAAGTTGGAAGAACAGGAGCACTAACACCAGTTGCAAAATTAGATCCTGTGAATGTAGGTGGTGTTTTAGTATCTAATGCAACATTACATAATGAAGATGAAATCAATAGAAAAGATATTAGGTTAAACGATACAGTTATTATTCAAAGAGCTGGGGATGTTATTCCTCAGGTGGTTGAAGTTGTTAAATCTAAAAGAGATAAAAATAGTAAAAAATTTATTTTTCCAAACAAATGTCTCTGTGGACGGCCTGCAGTTAAAGATTATAACGAAACCTCAAAAAAATTGGATGCAGTTAAAAGATGCACAGACACTGGATTTAATTGCGAATTCATGGCCAGAGAAAAAATTAAACATTTTGTCTCAAAAGAAGCTCTTGATATTGATGGTTTTGGAAAAAAAATTGTAGAAGATTTTTGGTCTTTAAATTTTATTCGTTTACCCCAAGACATTTTTACACTTGATTATAAAAAAATAGAAAAATTAGAAGGCTGGGGAGTGTTATCAGTTAGTAATTTGAGAGCTGCAA
Organism: Candidatus Allofontibacter sp.; assembly: GCF_038145245.1. Lineage (GTDB taxonomy): Bacteria > Pseudomonadota > Alphaproteobacteria > Pelagibacterales > Pelagibacteraceae > Fontibacterium. The sequence goes on from NZ_JAYQPI010000009.1 coordinate 17,670, forward strand.
TTGAAAAAAGCAAAGATATTAGCCTTGCAAAATTTATATACAGCCTTGGTATACGTCATATTGGACAAGAAAATGCTAAAAATTTATCACGTTATTTTATTTCAATAAAAAATTTTTTAAAACTTTGTAATCCAGAACTTTTAATGAATGAAATTAATAGTATAAATGAAATAGACGGAATCGGAGAAACTCAAGTTGAATCTTTAATACATTTTTTTAAAGATAAAAAAAATAATAAAGTCATAAATGAATTAAGTAAAATTTTAAATATTCAAGACTTTTTAGAAAAGAAGATTGATAGTTTTTTTTCAGGCAAGAACATTATGTTTACAGGAGGATTTTCTAGTATGAGCAGATCTGAAGCGAAGTCATTAGCAGAAAATCTAGGAGCAAAAATATTAAGTTCTGTTAATAAAAGATTAGATTATTTAGTTATTGGCATGTCTAAACCAACAAAGAACAAAGTTGATAAAGCTAAAGAATTAGGTGTTAGAATTATAGAAGAAAAAGAGTGGTTAAAGTTTTCAAGAAATAGCTGAACAAGCATTGGATAATAATTTAAGTTCAATATTACTCATAAAAGGTTTTAGAATATGAAAGATTATTCGATGATAATTATTAATCCAATTTATTTCATTTTTATTTAGAAGCTTTTTGTTAATACAATCTTTATCAATTGGAACCATTGTGAGATTTGTAAATTTCAAATTGTTATTAATAATTTTTTCACAATAAATTAGATTTTCAATTCTTACTCCAAAATCATTTTCTTTATAAAATCCAGGTTCATTAGAAAGGATCATCCCTGGTAATATTTTATGATTATTAAAAGGTGATAATGCTTGCGGTCCTTCATGTACATTTAAAAAATAACCAACTCCATGACCTGTTCCATGTGAATAGTTATGACCTAGTTTTAGCAAATTGACCCTTGCAACTTTGTCTACATGTTTTCCTAATGTTGATTTATTTAATTTATATGAAGCAACTGCAATATGACCTTTAAGAACGTTTGAATAAATTTTTTTTTGAAAATTTGATACCTTGCCAATAGCTATTGTCCGAGTCATGTCGGTAGTTCCGAAGAAATACTGACTACCAGAGTCTAAAAGATATAAATTATTAGCTTTTATTGTTTTGTTGGTTTTATTATTTGATTTGTAATGAACTATAGCTCCATTTGCTCCAAATGCTGAAATGGTACTAAAACTTGGATATAAATATTCTTTGTTCTGTTTTTTGAAATTTTCTAATTTATTTTGTGCGGATATTTCAGTTATCTTTTTTTTTTTATAATTATTTTTTAGCCAAAAAATAAATTTAGTTAAAGCAATTCCATCAAATAAATGAGCAATTTTTGCATTATTGATTTCTGTTTTATTTTTTATAGCTTTTAATAAATATATAGGATCCTCGATATTAGTAAGTTTATTTGTAGAATCGATCTTATTTTCATAATAAAAACTACATGTTTTTCTATCTATTAAAATTTTAGATTTTTTTATTTTGCTTAAGTAGTTAACAAAAAATTCTTCTTTAACAATAACTACTCTTTTTTTAAAAAATTTTTTAATTTGAGGTGTAATTTTTTTTATGTTTGTAAAAAATATTATTTTACCATTCTTACTAAATAAAACTTTTCCATTTGTAAGCGGACTAGATAAGGCATCAGATCCTCTTATATTTAGTAACCATGAAATATTTTCAACCGCCGTTATAAGTAAATAATGAATATTTTTTAATTTAAGTAATTTACTAACTTTGTTAATTTTGTTTAAATAGTTTTCACCGTGGTATTTTTTTTCTAAAAGATAAAATTTATTATTACTAACTTTTATTTTATTTTTCCAAATTTTATCAATTAAGTTAATATTAATTGGTTTTAGATTAACAGAACTATTAGAAACAATATTTTTTAACTTACTAGTAGTAAAAAGTTTAGGATCAAATCCTAAAGTAATTTTTTTATTTATATTATTAAAAATATGATGAGGTGTAACTTTTGGAATCTCACAAATTTCAAAATTTTTACTACTTTCATTCTTTGCTTGGAGTATGTAACGTCCATCAACAAATAAATAAGATTTATTTTTAAAAATTAATGCAAATCCTGTCGAACCGGTAAATCCAGATATAAATTTTAATCTATCTTTAGATTTAGGAACATATTCTCCAAAATACTCATCATTCTTCGGGACTAAATAGGCGTCGCAATTTTGTTGATTTAAAATATTTCTTAATTGATTAATTTTGTTCATTACTTTTTTTTATAAATTTATCAATTATTTTTTTTTCTCCATGTTTCTTAAAAATAATAATAAGCTTATTATCTTCAATATGAATAACTTTTCCATTACCAAAATCATCATGACTTACATTCTCACCAACCTTAAAAATTGTATTATTATTACTGTAGCTAATCTTATTAAAATTATTTTTATTTTTTTTTGCTTGTTTTAATCTTTCCCACCCAGGACTTCTTGAAGGTTTTTCATAATCAGTTTCCTGGTTGAAATCAAAATCATTTTTTTCATATTCAGAATAATGATTTTTTCTGCAGATGTTTTCTCTTGGAAGCTCTTCAATAAAGCGAGAAGGAAGAGTTGGCATCCAATCTATCTCTCTATCTCGCTTACCACCAAAAATTCTCCTATTATTTACAAAAGAAATAAATAACTTTTTCTTTGCTCTGGTAATTGCCACATAAGCAAGTCTTCTTTCCTCTTCAATTGCTTGATGCCCTTTTTCATCAATCGATTTTTGATGTGGAAACAATCCTTCTTCCCAACCAGGTAAAAAAACTACGTCAAATTCAAGTCCTTTAGCAGCATGCATGGTCATTATATTTATTTTCTCTCCATTCCAGTCCTCATCTAGGGAGGTTTGCAATGAGATATTTTCAAGAAAATCTTGAAGGCTACTATAGTTTTTCATTGATAATACTAATTCCTTAAGATTTTCTAATTTACTGTCAGCTTCAGGAGTTTTTTCATTCATAAGCATTTGAGTATAACCAGACTCATCCAAGACTCTTTCCGTTAATTCATAATGAGTTATTTCTTTTGATAATTTTCTCCATAACTGAATATCAGTAATAATTTTTTTTAAACTTAAAATAGTTTTACTAGTTGAATTTTCTTGTTCACAATATATGAGCGATGCTTGTTCTAAATTAATATTTTTTTCTTTAGCAATTTTGTGAATTTCTTTTAGAGTAACATCTCCAATTGAACGTTTAGGTGTATTGATGATTCTCTCAAAAGCTAGGTCATCATTTTCTTGGTATATAATTCTAATATAACTAATAGCATCTTTGATTTCTGCTCGATCATAAAATTTTAACCCACCAATTACTCTGTAAGGCAGATTAATTTTTATAAATCGATCTTCAAATTCTCTTGTTTGAAAAGCTGCCCTAACTAATATAGATATTTGATTTAGCGAATATTCTTTTGATAAATTTTTTTCAATTTCATCTCCAATTGATACTGCTTCATCATATCCATTGTTGTAACAATTTACTTCTATTAAATCTCCTTTAGAATTTTCAGACCAAAGTTTTTTACCAAGTCTATCTTCATTATTAGAAATTAAAGAAGAGGCTGTATCTAAAATATTTTGTGTGGACCTATAGTTTTGTTCTAACTTAATAACTTTTGTATTAGCATTTAGTTTGTCAAAATTTAAAATATTTTTTACTTCAGCGCCGCGCCAACTGTAGATAGATTGATCATCATCACCTACACAGCACAAATTATTATTTTTTTTCGATAATAAATTTAACCAAATATTTTGAATAAAGTTTGTATCTTGATATTCGTCTACAAGAATATACTTAAAATTATTATGATATAATTCTAGTATTTCAGTCATAGTTTTAAATATTGTTACACAGTGTAAGATTAGATCACCAAAATCTACGCAGTTCATAATCTTCAGTCTTTGTTGATAAATTCTATATATTTTTAATGCAGTATTTTTAATGTAGTTTTCATTATTAACTTTAACATCACTAGGAATAAGACCTTTATTTTTCCAATCATCTATAAAAGCAGCAACTAATTTAGGGGGTATCTTTTTTATATCTATGTTTTCTGATTCAATTATATTTTTTATTAACCTTAACTGGTCAAGAGTATCTAAAATTGTAAAATTAGATTTTAAACCTACTGCTTCAGCGTGACGTCTTAAAATTTTATTACTAATTGAGTGAAAAGTTCCAAGCCAAGGCAGAGAAGAAGATTGAGCGCTAAGAAGTTTTAGTATTCTTTCTTGCATTTCATTTGCAGCTTTATTTGTAAAAGTTACGCAGAGAATTTGATTAGCCCAACACTTTTTTGTTTCTATGAGATGAACAACTCGGGTTGTTAAAACTTTAGTTTTTCCAGAACCAGCACCAGCCAAAATTAGTAGTGGTCCGTCAGTATGAATTACAGCTTCTTTTTGTTGATTATTCAGGTTTATTAAGTAATTTTGGCTAGTGGAAATCATAAAATCAAATAGATCAAGTAGTTAACATAATATAACAAAAATTAAATGATTCTTACGAAATTAAAGTCTTTTTATAGTCATAAAATCTATAGCCGCGTGATGGTTGTTTTTGCGTTATTAGTTTTTATTATTTTCTTATTACCATTTTTTATTGATCTTGATCGCTACAAACCTGAGATAGAAAAAGAGATTCAAGATAAAATTTTTATTAAGATTAAAATTAATGAAAAGATTTCTTACAAACCCTTCTTTAGGCCTCATATTGAATTATTTTCAGTAGATATTTTTGAAATTAATAAAAAAGAAGATACTTATATTGGAAATATTTATAAAATAAATCTCCGTATTAATATTTTTGATATAATCTTTAAAAATTTTAAAGTTAGTGATGTTGAAATTGTTGATGGAATCATTGAGTTAGAAAATAATTATTTTGATAATTTTTTTAAAAATACAGAAGTAACCAAAGATTTTAAAACAATTAAAATTCATAACTTAGATTTAAAATATTTTTCAAATAAAAGTACTATTGAGATTAGCGATATAAATAGTGAAATTATTTTTAGTAAAGGAAACATAAAAAGATTTGATTTAGCTGGAAATCTTTTTAATTTACCTTTTGTAAGCAAATTTCAAGGTTCAAGAAATCAAGGAAAAACTATTGGTAATTTATCAATAACTTCTAATGATCTTAAATTTTATTTTGATGCAAATCTAATAGATATTAATTTTTTAAAAAATGAATTTTTGGGCAATGCCAAAATAAGATTTGCAAATACTTTAAGTACAATTGGATTAAATAATTTAACTCTACAATTTAATTTTGATTTAAAAGAAGATCATGTAGATTTAAAAAATATTTTAGTTAATTCTTTTCTTTATAAAGGTGAAGGTTCTGCAAAAATTGATTTTAAACCAAGACTTGCTTTTATTAGTGAGTTTAATTTTATAGACACAAATTTTAAAAAATTATCTAATAATAATCTTAAAGACTATTTAGTACACAATAAGCTTTTTAATATTCATGAAGATTTTTATGGAGTCTTTAAATTAAATTTTAAAAATTTAGTTACTAATCATAATCTTTTTACTAATGCAGATACTGTTATTGTTGTTGAAGGTGGAGATGTGCATGTTAAAGAACTTAATCTAATTTCGAAATCTAATGATTTATTAAAAATAAGCGGACGTTTTATAACTCAAAATAGAGAAACAATTTTCTTTTTTAATTCGCAAATTGAACTCGTTAATATTAAGAATTTTTATAAAAATACTAATGGAGCCAGGGAAAAAATTGCACTTTTACCAAATGATAGTTTTTCTGGAAAAATGAAGGGAGATTTAAATATGAGAAAAGGAAGAGTTGTTGTGAATGAAATTGTTTCAAATAGTGGTAAAAAATATAACAAAAGTAGTCTGAATGCTGTTCAGGAAGAATTTAATCTGCGATTAAATAAAGATATTTTAAATGTTTTAGATCCTAGAATTTATAGTTTTTTATTCTAATTTGGATGTGTCATTTTTCTTGGATTAATTAATCGATCATACTCTTTTTCATCAACTAACCCGCTTTTTAAAGCTTCTTCTTTTAAAGAAGTTCCATTCTTGTGAGCTTTCTTTGCAATCATAGAAGCATTGTCATAACCAATTTTTGGAGCAAGAGCAGTAACTAACATCAATGAACTATTTAATAGTTGAGAGATTCTTTTTGAATCTGCTTTAAGACCCTTTAGGCAATATTTAACAAAACATTCAATAGAGTCAGAAAGCAAATCGATAGACTGAATCATACTATGACCAATTACTGGTTTAAATACGTTTAATTCAAAATGTCCATTTGATGCAGCAATAGTAATTGTTGTGTGATTACCCATGACTCTTGTACAAACCATCGTAACTGCTTCACACTGTGTAGGATTTACTTTACCAGGCATGATTGATGATCCGGGTTCATTTTCTGGAAGAATAAGTTCAGCATAACCAGCTCTAGGACCGGAGCCAAGAAATCTTATGTCGTTTGAAATCTTCATCAAGGCTACAGCAAGAGTATTAAATGTACCAGATAAATTTACTATTGGTTCATGACTAGCAAGCGCTTCAAATTTATTTGGAGCGGTTTTAAATGGTAGCTTCGTAATTTTTTTAATTTCTAATGCAATTTTTTTATCAAAACTTTTTTTTGTATTAATACCTGTTCCAACAGCTGTGCCCCCTTGAGCAAGGTAATATATTTCTTTAAGAGCTATTTCCGTGCGTTTAATACAATTCTTAATTTGCATATGATAGCCAGAAAATTGTTGACCTAAAGTTAATGGGGTTGCATCCTGAAGATGTGTTCTTCCAATTTTAACAATATTTTTAAATTTAGTTACTTTTGCTGCTAATTCTCTTTCTAATAGTTTTAAAGAAGGAAGTAGTCTTTTTTTAACATCAATTGCTACAGCGATATGAATAGCGCTGGGATAAGTATCATTTGTTGATTGAGATTTATTAACATGATCATTTGGATGGACAGGTTTTTTTGATCCAATTTTACCACCCAATATTTCAATTGCTCTATTAGAAATAACTTCATTAACGTTCATGTTAGTTTGAGTTCCAGAGCCTGTTTGCCAAACTTTAAGTGGAAAATGATTGTTAAATTTTCCTTTAATTACCTCATCAGAGGCTTTGATGATTGCTTGAGCGATTTTTTTATCAATAGATTTAAAATTAAAATTAACAATAGCAGCAGCTTTTTTAATGATTGCAATAGCTCTTATTATTTCTAGCGGAACTAATATTTTCCCGATTTTAAAGTATTTTAGTGAACGCTCTGTTTGAGCTCCCCAGTATTTATCAGCTGGAACTTTAATTTTACCAAAACTATCAGATTCAATTCTTGATGCCATATCGTTATTATCTTATATCACTAATGATAATTTTTAACAGTTGCTAATCAAGAAAAATTTATGAATGTAGTAATTATAGGAGCTACTTTTGGTATAGGTTATGAACTTGGTAAAAAATACTTAGATCAGTGCGATAATCTAATTTTATTAGGAAGAACCAAAGAGAAATTACAAAATTTAAAATTAGAATTTAATTCAAAAAAAACAAAGATATCAACATTTTTTTTAGACGTCACAGACAAATTAAACTGCCAGAGAACCGTTAATGAAATTATAAAAGAATTTAAAACTATTGATTTGGCTGTTTATTGTTCAGGCTATTATGAGCCTCATGATACTTTTGACATAAAATTAGATTTATTTGAAAAAACTTTTGCAGTTAATTTTTTTGGTATGATTAACTGTTTTTCAATCTTACTACCTCATTTTAAATTGCAAAAATTTGGCCATCTTGCAGCTATTAGTTCACTCGCAGGATTTGGCGGGCTTCCAAATTCTTCATCTTATGGACCTTCAAAAGCAGCAATGATTAATTATTTTGAGTCTATTAAAATTGATTGCGACAAAAATAATATTTCATTGAGTATTATAAATCCTGGATTTGTTAAATCTAGATTAACAGAAAAAAATACATTTGATATGCCATTTATTATGGAAGCAGATAAAGCTGCTGAAATTATTTTTGAAGGATTGTTAAGTAAAAAATATGACATTACTTTTCCAATTCAAATGAAAATTATTTTTAAGATTTTAAAAATTTTACCAAGACCAATTTATTTTTTATTGGTGAGAATTTTAACAAAAAATATTTAAATGTTTTTTGAAAAACATGTTTTTTGTTGCATTAATAAAAGGCCTAACTCTAATCCTAAGGGTTGTTGCAGTTCAAAAGACTCAGAAAGATTGCAAATAGAATTAAAGACAAAGATTAAAAATTTAAATCTTAATAAAAAAATTAGAATTAATAAATCTGGTTGTTTAGATCGATGTGATCTTGGACCAGTAATGGTTATTTATCCAGAAGGAGTGTGGTATTCTTTTAAAAACTCAAAAGATATTGATGAGATTTTAAATTCTCATTTATTAAATAATAAGATTGTCAAAAGATTAAAAATATAATTTTTTATTTTAAAGCTGTTGAGATATCTTTTTTTAAATCAGAAACGGTTTCTAAACCAATTGAAAGTCTAACTAAATTCTCAGTTATTCCAAGGGATAATCTTTCATTTTCAGTTAGAATACGATGAGTTGTTGTAGTTGGGTGAGTTACGATAGATTTTGTATCGCCTAAGTTATTGGAGATATCGAATATTTTTAATTTATTAATAAATTTAAATGCTTCTTTCTTTTTTCCCTTAATTTTAAAACTTAAAATTGTTCCGCCTAGTGTTTGTTGTTTTTTAGCAAGTGAGTATTGAGAAAAATTTTTTAAAAATGGATAAAACACTTTTTCAATTTTAGAATGTTTATCTAAAAACTGAGCAATCTCTAAGGCAGCATTTGATTGCGACTCTACTCTAATTTTAATTGTTTCTAAACCTTTTAACAAAACCCAAGCATTAAATGGACTAATGGCAGGACCTGTATGTCTTAAAAATGGTTTTAAAATATTTTCTTTAAATTTTGTTGAAGATAATATTGCTCCACCTAAAACTCTTCCTTGTCCATCAATATGTTTTGTTCCAGAATAAACAATAATGTCAGCACCTAGTAAAACTGGTTTTTGTAAAACAGGACTTGCAAAAATATTATCTACAATAGTTTTAATTTTACTTTTTTTTGCAATATTACAAACAGCTTTAATATCAATTAATTCTAAAAGTGGATTTGAAGGTGTTTCAAAGAAAAAAATTTTTGTATTTTTCTTAATAGCTTTTTTCCATTCATTGATATTTTTTCCATCTACAAATGTTACTTCAATCCCATATCTAGGTAGAATATTTTTTATAATTTCTTTACAGGATCCAAATAAAGCAGATGAAGAAACTAAATGGTCACCAGCTTTTAATTGACACATTAATGAAAAGAAAACAGCAGCCATTCCACTTGCTGTTGCAAAACAATCCTCAGAACCATCTAATAGCGCTAATCTTTTTTCAAATGTTTCGACAGTTGGGTTTGAGTAGCGAGTGTACTGAAAGCCTTTCTTACTACCTTTAAAAATAGCTTCAGCTTGTTCAGCGCTATCGTAAACAAATCCTGATGTTAAAAATAATGCTTCTGAAGTTTCATTAAATTGACTTCTGTTTAATCCTCCTCGAATTAAATTAGTATTTGTTTCAAGTGTTGTTTTTTTCATTTTTCAGTTCTTAATTCTTTTGCTGCTTTGACCATAGTTTCAAGGGCAGCTATTGTTTCAGGCCAGCCTCTAGTTTTAAGTCCGCAATCTGGATTTACCCAAATCCTTTTTTTATCAATTAACTTAGATGCTTTTTGAATAAGTTCTTTCATCTCATTTTTGTTAGGAACTCTAGGAGAATGAATGTCATAAACGCCAGGACCTACTTCATTTGGATATTTAAACTTTTCAAATGTTTTTAATAATTCCATTCTAGATCTTGATGTTTCTATGGAGATAACATCAGCATCTAA
>NZ_JAYQPI010000010.1:0-21717 GCF_038145245.1 Candidatus Allofontibacter sp.
TATGGCGGGGTAGCTCAGTTGGTTAGAGCGCAGGACTCATAAGCCTGAGGTCGGTGGTTCGATCCCACTTCCCGCTACCAAATATTTTATAATTTATGTTTAACGTTTCGTGTATCCAACTTACATCGGATAACAATGTTTTTGCTAACTTAGAAAAAACAACAGATTTAATAATTAACTCTATTAAGAAAAAAGCTGATTTAATTATAACTCCTGAAAATACCTCTTTATTTACATTAGATCATAATGAGCTTCTAGAAAAAGCAGAAGATATGAATAATAATTTTTTTTTAGAATCAATAAGTAAGATTTCCAAAAGTTATAAAAAGTGGATTTTGATTGGATCATTACCAATTAAATTATCTAAAAAATTATTAGCAAATAGATCCGTTCTTTTTAATCCAAATGGAAAGATTACAAACTATTATGATAAAATTCATATGTTTGATGTTAAACTTTCAAAAAAAGAAAAATACGAAGAGTCTAAAAAATTTCTAGCTGGAAAAAGAAAAGTTTTAGCAAGATTGCCATGGGGATTAATGGGTTTTAGTATTTGTTATGATGTACGTTTCCCAAATTTATATAGAGAACTTGCAAAAAAAGGAGCAATTTTTATGACCGTTCCTTCAGCCTTTACAAAAACAACAGGTGAAAAACATTGGCACACATTATTAAAAGCAAGGGCAATTGAAAATTTTTCTTATATATTTGCAGCCGCACAAACAGGAAGGCACTACAACGATAGATTAACATTTGGTCATTCTTTAATAATTTCTCCAGATGGAGAAATATTGAAAGAAAAAGAAAAGGGGGAAGGTTTTATTATTGCTAGAATTGATGAAAATCTTCCAAATAAGTTAAGAGCTAAAATTCCAAGTCTTAAATCTAATTAATATTTTTTATAGCTTTTTACTTCAGAGATATTTGATTTTGTTAGGCTGTTAATTTTATTTTTAACTCGTGATCTCTCATCATTAGTAAAATATACTGCTCTTGCAAGTTTTATAAATTTATTTTCAAAATTTCTTTTTCTTTCACAATCTCTAATATCGTCTTCAATTTTCCACAGTTTTAGATTAATTGACTTAAGTTTTTTATATAATTTTGTAAGTGATTTAGATTTTTCAATATTTTCATCAACAGTTTCATGTAAAGAGCTTAGTTCTTTTAACACAATATTTCTTTTAGTTTTGTCTTTGATTTTATTTTTTTTTATCTCAAGAATTGAGATTTTATCAAATAATTCTCCAGCGGATATCTCAGAATAAATTTTTTTTGTAATTTTCATAATTAATCAATAATGTTCTTTTATAATATATGTCAAATATTTTAATAATAAAACTTGGATCTCTTGGTGATGTTGTTCAAATTTCTGGAGCTTTAAGAGATATAAGAGATCATCATAAGAATGAAAAAATTATAATTCTAACTACTTCTAAATATTTAAATTTGTTTAAAAATTGTCCTTATGTTGATGACTGTTTAGAAGATGAGAGATTACCTAGATATAATATATTTTATCTTTTAAGATTAAAAAAAATCATAAATTCTTTAAGTTTTAATAAGGTTTACGATTTACAAAATTCAAACAGAACAAATTTTTACAGAAAATTTCTTTTTAATATAAAAGACTGGTCATCTTCGAAAGATATTCCGTTAAATAAATATAATAATTCAGTATTACAAAGATTTGATGAACAGTTAAGAAAATCCAATATCCAAACTCATTACACTTTAAAACCTGATTTTAGCTGGGCAGCAGAACATGCAAATAATTATAATCTTGATAGTGATAAAAAATATATTTTATTTTTTCCTTTTTGTTCTAAAGATTTAATTCATAAACGATGGCCCTATTTTTCTGAATTAATAAATTTAATAAAACAAAACCATCCTCAATACGAATTAGTAGTTGCTCCTGGACCAGGTGAAATAGAAGAAGCTAAAAGTTTAAATATTAAAGTTGCCTTAAATAATAACTTACCATTAAATTTTTTTGAACTTGCATCTTTAATAAAAAAATCACATTTAGTTATTGCAAATGATACAGGCCCAGCTCATATGGCGGCTCATTTAGGCGCTAAAGGTTTTACATTATTTGGTCCTCATACCACCCCTGAAAAGGTTTCAATTGAGCGAGAAAAATTTATTGCTTTACAAACTACCGATTTAAGATCGCTTTTTGCTGACAGAGTTTATGCTTTAATTAAAAGTTCTATTATAGGTTAAGAAGATTTGCGTATTTTTTAATTATTTGTTTCCAATAGAATTGTTTAGAAAATTCTTTTGCATTTTTTCCAAATTCTAAATATTTTTTATTTTCAATAATATTTTTTAATGCATCGTAAATTTCAGAGTGGTCATACCCATTACATAATAAACCTGTTTCATTATGTTTAACTGCATCAGGAGCTCCACCATCTTTACCGGCAATCGATGGTATCCCATAACTTGCTGCTTCAATATAACTAATCCCAAATCCCTCAACTGAAGTCCCCTCAATTCTTGTTGGCATTAAAAAAATATTTGAGTTTTTTAGCAGAGCGTTCTTTAGTTCAAGGCTAATATTTTTAAGAAAAACTACATTATTTTCTAAATTAAGAGCTTTAGTAGTTTTTTTTAAATTTTCTTCTTCATCTCCGCTTCCAACAATCACATATTTAAAATTTGGATAAATTGCTTGAATATTCTTTAAAGCTAATAAAGAAAAATCTATCCCTTTTCTTTTATCAAATCTTGAAACAGTGATGATTTTGATATCAGAATTTTTAAATATATTTTTAGCCTGAAGATCTATTTCAGAGAGTATAGATTGAGGTTCGTTGATACCAGGATTTATCACATGAATTTTTTCATGATTACAACCTTTTTCAATTGCTAAGTTTTTTGTAAATAAAGAATTTGCAACAATAAATTTAGCTTTGGTCAATGAGATAACAGATCTTTTGTTTGTAAAACTTCCTAGTGAATGATTAATTTCTTTTCCATGGATTAGACATAAGATTGGAATTTTATTTGAAATATTTTCAGTGATTAACTCAATGCTTTTCCAGTGGTCAGCAACTATAGCTTTAACTGAATTATTTTTTATAAATTCTTTGAGAAGATTAAATTTTCTATATTTTTTTAATATTTTAAGTCCTCCCATTCTATTAGTTTCAAAGTTATTTTTTTTGTCATAAGTTTGATCTTCTGAAAATGAGTCTGCTAAAACTTTAATTGGGTGAAGATCGTTTAGATGAACTGCAAGACCGCCCATTAGATTTTGCATTCCACCAAGTTCAGGTGGATAGCTTCTGGTAGTTATAATAATCATTTAATTATTTTTTCCACTTAATATTACATCCCATACTTGGATACTGTTGTTTTGGACCATTTGAAGTTTTGGCTATTAATTCCATTGCATTTAAAAGATCATTTTTTCTTTCTAATGTTGGTTTAAGATTTTTCATTTCTGTAATTCTGCCGCGATATTGCAATTCACTATTTTTATTATATCCAAAAAAATCAGGAGTACATACTGCTCCATAATTACGAGCAACTTCTTGAGTTTCATCGTATAAGTATGAAAATTTAAAATTATTTAATTTTGAAAATTTTTTCATATTTTCAAAACTATCCTCAGGATAATTGTTTGCATCATTTGACATTATCGCAACTGAATTAATTCCAAACTTTGATATTTTGTTAGTTACATCTACTAATTCTTTAATTATAGCTTTTACGTAAGGACAGTGGTTGCAAATAAACATGATTAAAGTTCCGTTTTGACCTTTAATGTCTTTAAGAGAAATCAACGTTTCATTCGTTGATATTAATTTAAAATCTTTAATTTTTTCTCCAAAATTACACACTGGCGTTTCAGTGAGAGACATAATTTTATTTTACTATTTGGAATATTTGTTATGAATATAACATGATTTTTGAACTAGGTAATAAAAGAATAACTGGCGATAAAAATTATTGGATCGCCCCATCAGCAAATGTAATTGGCGATGTTACTTTAAAAAATGATTCTAGTGTTTGGTTCAATGCAGTTATTAGAGGAGATATTGAAAATATTACTGTGGGTGAGGGCAGTAATGTTCAGGACAATAGCGTCTTGCATACTGATAAGGGGTATCCATTAAAAATAGGTAAAATGGTAACCGTTGGTCATCTAGTTATGTTACACGGATGTACGATTATGGATAACAGTTTAATTGGTATTGGTTCAACAATTTTGAATAATAGTGTTATTGGAAATAACTGCATTATTGGTGCCAATAGTTTAATTACTGAAGGAAAAATAATTCCTGATAATTCTTTAGTTATGGGCAGTCCTGGCAAAGTAATTAGACAAGTTACTGAGCAAGAAAAGAAGGCAATTACTGAAAACGCTCAGCATTACATTGATAATTGGAAGAGATACGTAAAAGATCTTAAAAAAATTTAAGGTACCAACCAAGTACTTTTGTTTTCATCCAAAATAAATTTAGCCCGTCTATGTCCTTGGGATGCTAAATAAAGCCATTCAAAACTTTTAATTTTACTCTCAACAACACAAAAATTTTTATAGCCAGATTCACTTTGTTCAAGAGTTGGAAGATTGCCACCCATATCCTTTGACAAGTCAGAAGCAGATTCATTAATTAGATCACCAGGAGCTTGAGGAGATAGATAGCATTTTCTGCTCATCATTTGTGTTTTAGTCCAAGCTTGTTTTGTAATTTCATTATTCTTATGAATTGTTGCAATTCCTTCAGCACGAACCTGTATTTTTCTTTTTTTACTGTAGAATACGAAATAGATTTTTTTATTTTTTTTTAAATAATCAATTTTTGGAGATCTATAATCAGTATGAAATCTTAAAATATTATTATCTTTAAAGGCACCACGTAGTACAACTATTCTTCCATCCGCACCTTCTTCAGAATTAATAATAACTACCGGTAATCTGAAATCTTCTTCTCTTTCTGAGACTCCTTTTTGTAAAAGAATCCAAATCTCATCTAATATTAAATTAATATTATTATAATAATCTGGAATATTATTAATCACTCTTAAAAAATTATTTTTTTTTAAGTCGAGTAATTAAACTTGAAGTGTCAAATCGATTACCACCATTTTTTTGTACGTCGGAGTAATAACCGTCTATGATTTTAGTTATCGGTAGATCAGAACCATTATTTTTTGCTTCTTCCATAGCAATTCCTAAATCTTTTCTCATCCAATCAACTGCAAAACCAAAATCAAATTTATTTTGAATCATAGTTTTGTATCGATTTTCCATTTGCCAAGATTGCGCGGCGCCTTTTGATATAACTTCAATAACATCTTCCATGTTTAGTCCTGCATTTTGACCAAATCGAATTCCTTCAGATAAACCCTGAACTAATCCAACGATACAAATTTGATTAACCATTTTGGCAAGTTGACCACTTCCTGCAGGCCCTAGTACTTTCATCTTTTTGCTATAGCATTTAATGACATCCTGAGCTTTTTCAAAATCTTTATCTTCACCCCCAATCATTACGGTAAGTTGACCATTTTCAGCGCCAGCTTGACCACCAGAAACTGGAGCATCTAAAAAACCAAATCCTTTTTCTTTTGCAGCCTTAAATAATTCTCGAGCAATTTTTGCTGATGCAGTAGTGTTGTCAATAAATACTGCTCCTTTTTTAACAGAATGGAACGCACCCTCAGTTCCTAATGTTACCTCTTTTAAATCATTATCATTACCAACACAGCAAAATACAAAATCAGAATCTTTGCTTGCTTCTTTTGGAGTTTTAGCAAATTTTCCACCAAATTCTTTAACCCACTTTTCAGCTTTTGCAGTTGTTCTGTTATAAACTGTAACGTCATGACCTGCTTTTGCAATGTGACGCGCCATGGGATAACCCATTACACCAAGACCTAAAAAAGTAACTTTAGCCATTTATACTCCTACTAATAAGTTGTTAAATTAATCTGTTATAAATTTATTCTAAATCTATATAAAAACTTGATTTATTTAAGCATTAAGATTAAAAGGGTCAATTCAAATTATGGCAAGAGTAACTGTTGAGGACTGTTTACAGCAAGTTGATAACCAATACGATTTAGTCATTCTGGCTAAAGAAAGAACTTTACAATTAGGAGTGGGGGATGCCCCGCTTGTGCCAGTGGACAACGATAAACGAACAGTTTTGTCTTTAAGAGAAATTGCAGAAAAAAAGGTATCAATAAAAGATTTAGAGGAATCAACAATTGATCGTATGAGGGATCATCCAGATGACGCTGTTGAGCAAGAAGATTTTGATAGTCCAGATGGCGATTCTTTTGAAGATTTATATCAAGGAGAAGTTTCAAAATCAGGACAAGCAATACTTCCTTCTAAAAGATCTAGAAAAATTCCAGAACCTAAAGCTGGAGCAGAAAATGAAGCTATTGAGGCAGACGATGATGATCTTGATGATGATATAGCCTTAGACACAGCTTCTGAAAAAGAATCTACAGAAGATAAAGCTTAATTAAATTTTAATTTTAAAATCTTTTAAAATCTTTTTCCTGTGCTGGTTTAGCTCAGGAATTTCACCACGTGTTTTAGGGTCTTTATAATTAGACATTTTAATAGGATTTCCAGCCATTTTAAATTTTCCAATTTTTTTATGATTAGAGCTTACAATCATATTTCTAAATAAAATCTGCGGATTTTCTACCGCTTGCTTAATATTATAAATTGGACCACATGGAATATTCATTTTAGTAAATAGTTTAATCCAGTTTTCAGTTTCATCATTTATTAAATATTTTTCTAAGATTGATTTTAAATCTTCAGCGTTTGTGTTTCTAAGTTTATTACTTAAGAATCTATCGTCTTTAACATATTCTTTGCAACCTAAGGCATTACAAAGATTTTCAAATAATTTATCATTACCAGCTGCAATAATAATAAAACTGTCTTTTGTTTTATAAGCTTCAAAAGGTGTTATTGAGGGATGACGTGAACCCATAGGTTTTGGAATCTCACCATTACTAAAATATCTTGCGATTGCATTTTCTAAGATTGCAATTTGACAATCAAGCATCGACACATCAATTTTTGTACCTTTGCCTGTCTTTTCTCTATCAAATAAAGCTGCATTAATCCCAATTGTCGTAAAAAGACCTGCAGTAATATCACCAATTGATGTTCCAACCCTTGTTGGTTTTCCATCAGGCTGTCCTGTTACACTCATAAGGCCACCCATCCCCTGAACAACCATGTCGTAAGCTGGCAAACTTTTTAAAGGTCCTGTTTGTCCAAATCCTGAAGCGGATGCGTAAATTAATTTTGGATATTTTTTCTTTAAAATATTCCAAGAGTATCCCCATTTATCTAATGTTCCAGGTCTGAAATTTTCAACTAATACATCAGCTTTGGATAATATTTTTTCAAATATCTTTTTATCGTCTTTGTTTTTTAGATTGAGAGCAATACTTTCTTTGCCTCTGTTTAAGGACATAAAATAAGCTGAATAATCTTTAATAAATGGACCAAAACTTCTACTGTCGTCTCCTGTTTCGGGAGATTCAACTTTTATTACTCTAGCACCAAGGTCCGATAGAACCATAGTGCAATAAGGACCAACCAAAACCCTTGTTAAATCAAGGACTATAATACCCTTTAATGGTCCTGAATTATTTTTCATCTACAGAATATTACATTGACAAAGAACAACATTCAAATCAGAATATTTCCTCAAACAATTTTAAAGGAAGATCATGAAACTGAAACAGTACCTATCAATTGTTGTTAGTATTTTTTTCTTACTATCATCAAGCAACTCTTTTGCTCAGATCGTTTTAAAAGCATCTCATCAATTTCCAGGTGGAAAAGGTGATGCTAGAGATGAAATGGTTCAAATTCTTGCAAAAGAAGTTGAAAAAGCAAATGTTGGAGTAAAAATTCAAGTTTATCCAGGGCAATCACTTTATAAAGCCATGGAACAATACAAACCTTTAGTTGAAGGACAATTAGATATCACATCCTTACCGTTGGATTACGCTTCTGGTTTTCAACCAGCTTACAGCGCGACGTTGATGCCTGGTTTAGTTAAAAACCATTCTCATGCAGCAAGATTAAACACATCTGCATTCATGAAAGATATAAAAAAAATCATGAATGATGACGGAGTTATCGTATTAGCCGATGCTTGGCTTGCGGGTGGATTTGCTTCAAAAACTAAATGTATTACAAATCCAGAATCTGTAAAAGGACAAGTCACAAGAGCAGCTGGAAAAATGTTTGAAGCAATGTTAGTTGGAGCAGGCGCTTCTATCTCTTCAATGGCAAGTTCTGAAGTTTATCAAGGATTACAAAGTGGAGTTTTAACTGGTGTTAATACAAGTTCAGAAAGTTTTGTATCATTTAAACTTTTTGAACAAGTTAAATGTATTACTCCTCCAGGAAAATTTGCTTTATGGTTTATGTATGAGCCAGTCCTAATGTCAAAAAAATCATTTGATAAATTAAATGACAAGCAAAAAGAAGCGATTATTGCAGCAGGTAAAAAAGCAGAAGCTTACATGACTAAAGCAGCAGCTGGATTAGATACTAACATGGAAAAAGTATTTAAAGAAAAAGGCGTGCAAGTAGTTCAAATGACTGAAGCTGATTATAAAGCTTGGTTAGCAATTGCTAAACAAACTTCATACAAACAGTTTGCAGAAAAAGTTAAAGGCGGTGATAAGTTAATCGCAAAAGCTTTGGCAGTTAAATAAATTAAATTAGCCGGTGGATTAAAAATCCACCGGCTTTTTATAAATGTTCACATTTATAAGATTTGTTCATTCTCTCTCTAAAATTTGTGGGGTTATTTCTACAGCTTTAATTGCATCTGCGGTTTTAGTTACCACACAGATGGTTATAGTTAGATATCTTTTTAAAATGTCTACCGTTTGGCAAACAGAGTATGTAATTTTTTCATTAGCAGCGGCAACTTTTATTGGAGCGCCTTATGTTTTAATGAAGAAAGGCCACGTTAACGTTGATCTTATTCCTTATTATTTAAATCAAAAAGGCAAAAACATCCTAGCACTTGTAGCTGCAGTTTTGTCATTATTATTTTTAGTGGTTCTTCTTTATTCAAGTATACAATTAACGAGTCACGCATGGGTTAAAAATTTAAGAACTCCAACCATTTGGAGTTTTCCACTATGGAAAGTTTATATGTTTTTGCCTATTGGAATGGGAATAACGGTTCTTCAGTATTTAGCTGATATTTTTTCAGTAATTTATAAATATGAAAAAATGGAGAAAAATTAAAAAATGTCTCCTTTAATGCTTTCAGTTTGGATTATGGTTGCTACATTTGCAGTTCTTGCAACGGGAATACCTATAGCTTTTGGCCTTGCACTTGTTTCAACTGCTTTCTTCTTAGTAATCGAAGGAGTTGGTAGAGTTCCGCTTGTTGCTGAACAATTTTTTAATGGATTGCAAGATTTTGGAATTGTTACAATCCCTATGTTTTTACTTATGGGAATAGCAGTTGCGGCATCACCAGCTGGAAAAGATTTGTATTCAGCACTCGATCGTTGGTTAAATAAAGTTCCAGGCGGTTTAGTATTGTCAAATTTGGGAGCTTGTTCAATTTTTGCTGCTCTTTGTGGTTCGTCTCCAGCAACATGCGCTGCAATCGGAAAAATGGGTATTCCTGAAATGAGAAAAAGAGGTTATTCCGCAGAACTTTCAACAGGAACAATTTGCGCTGGAGGAACTTTAGGAATTTTAATTCCTCCAAGTATCACGATGATTATTTATGGAATTTCAACAGGAACATCCATTGGGAAATTATTTATCGCAGGAATAATTCCAGGAATTATGCTTACAGCTTTATTTATGGGTTGGGCTTATATTTATGCAAGAATAAATCGTGAGGGTACTGAGAAAGTTGAAATTCAAGAATATACTTGGAAAGAGAGATTTGAAATATTACCTAAAATTATTCCTTTTGTACTTTTGGTTGTTGGGGTTCTCTATGTCTTGTATGGGGGCATTGCAACACCAAATGAAGCTTCAGCTGTCGGAGCTTTAATCAGCGTTATACTGGTTGCAGTAGTTTATAAAATGTACAAACCAACAGATATCTGGAAAATTCTTACTGAGGCCATGTCAGAAAGTGTGATGCTGATGACAATTATTGCAGCATCTTTTTTATTTAGTTTTATTTTATCAAATCTTTATGTGACACAATCTCTTGCCAATGAGTTGGTTTCCATCGCTTCAAACAAATGGTTATTGATGCTTTATATTAATATATTTTTATTAATTGCAGGATGTTTTTTGCCTCCAGTTGCAATTATTTTAATGACTGCACCTATATTATATCCAATTTTAACTAGTGCGGGATTTGATCCTATTTGGTTTGGTGTGATAATGACAATTAATATGGAAATTGGTCTAATAACACCTCCAGTTGGACTTAATTTATTTGTAATACAAGGGATTGCTCCTGATATTTCTATAGGAAAAATATTAAAAGGATCTTTTCCTTTTGTATTATTAATGATTTTACAAATAGTTCTTCTTTGTATTTTTCCAGAAATTGCTACTTGGCTTCCAAAGGCTGTCATGAAATAAAACCTACATGTTAGGTTTAAAAAATTTTTTAACTCTTATTGCAGATAAAGGTAAGAAGTTAGTCACAGATTTATTTGTAAAAAAAAAAGATACAGTCGATCATTTAGTCGATTTGTGTGATGAACTTATTTCAGAAAGTGGAGTAGTTTCGGGGATTACTATAGCAAGAGAAATATTTATAATTTATGAAAAATTTAGTTTAGAAGAAAAAGAAAAATTTTTTTTAGTTTTCAACAAAAAATATAGACCTGATTATTCTACAATTAATAAAGCTTGCAGGGATTTTATCGACAGCAATAACGAAAAAAATTTATTAAATTTAAATCTAGCAGTTGAAGGAAAAAGACAAGAATTAATTAGAAGATTAAATTTAGCTCCAAATGGAACGCAGTACCTTGTTCATATGAGAGAAGATTTACTATATTTTTTAGCAAAAAACGAAAAATTACAAACTTTAGATAATGATTTTAAACATTTATTTAGATCATGGTTTAATCCTGGTTTTTTAAAGTTAGTTAGAATTCAAAAAGATACTGACTCTGACATTCTTCAAAGAATAATTAAGTATGAAAGAGTTCATGAGATTAAAAGTATCGAGTCTCTTTATAGAAGATTAGAAAATGATCGGCTATTTTTTGCTTATTTCCACCCCATTGTTGACAAAGAGCCATTAATTTTTGTTCAAGTTGCTTTAACAAAAGGTGTGGCAAATTCTATTCAAAAGATTACCGAAGGAGAGATTTCTAATTTATCCGATTACGATACCGCCAGTTTTTATTCAATTAGCAATGCAAGCAAAGGTTTACAAGGAATTACTTTAGGTAATTTTTTAATAAAAAGAGTTGTGTTTCAAATTCAACAAGAATTTCCAAAAATTAAAAATTTTTTTACTCTTTCTCCAATACCTGGATTTGCAAATTGGTTTATTCATCAATCTGATGATAAAATTAAAAAAATATTAAAAAGTTTTGATATAAGAAAACTATCTTTTTTAAAAGAACAGGGAGATATTAATTATAATCAGTATAAATTTGAAGAGATTAGAGAGCCATTAAAAAAGTTAGTTTATCATTATTTAGTTAATGAAAAAAAAGATAATAGACCTTTAAATGCTGTAGCTTATTTTCACTTTAATAATGGAGCAACACTTTACGATATTTTGTTAAATGCAAATCTTTCAATAAATGGCTATAAAGAGTCATTTGGAATAATGGTAAACTATCATTATGAACTTGAAAAAATAATTCAAAATCATGAAGATTTTGTTAAAAGTGGTAAAATTTCATTCTCTGAGAACTTAAAGGTCTATGTCAAAAATTAATAGAAAAGTTTGTGTTGCACCAATGATGGACTGCACCGATAGGCACGACAGATATTTTTTAAGATTAATAAGTAAAAATGTAATGCTTTATACAGAAATGGTAGCAACCGGCGCTATCTTAAAAGGAAAGCAACGAAATGTTTTAGAATTTAACGAGTTTGAAAAACCTGTAGCGCTTCAACTAGGTGGATCTTCAGTTAAAGAATTGTCAGAGTCGTCAAAGATTGCAGAAGATTATAATTATGATGAAATTAATTTAAATTTAGGTTGCCCTAGTAAAAAGGTTCAAAAAAATAAATTTGGTGCTTGTTTAATTAAAGAACCAGATTTAGTAGCAGAGTGTTTATTTGGAATGGTGAATGCAACGAAATTACCAGTTACGGTAAAAACAAGAATTGGTTTTGACGATGTTGAGAATTTTGAATATTTAGATAAATTTATAAAAAAAATTGCAAGCACTGGAGTCAAAACAGTTATCTTACATGCAAGAAAAGCTATTTTAAAAGGCTTGAGTCCTAGAGATAATTTAAGAATACCCAAATTGAATTATGAAATTGTAAAACAAATAAAAGATAATAATCCTAATTTAGAAATTATTATTAATGGAGGAATTTCAACTACAGAACAAATCAAAGAGCATTTAAATAATGTAGATGGGGTAATGATTGGCAGATCTATTTATCATTCACCTTACTTTTTAGCGGATATAGAAAAAGAAATATTTAATAATGAAAATATTCTAACTCGTGAAGAAATAGTAAAAAAAATTGTAGAATATTGTTTAACTGAAGTTAAGAAAGGAACGCGTGTTAACCAAGTTATGAGACATACTGTTGGTTTATTTCACGGAATTAGTGGTGCTAATTATTGGAAAAGATATTTAAGTGATAATATGCTCGTAAGAGATGCTGACATTAGTAAAGTCAATTATATGCTAGATATTGTTAAGCATAATTCAGTTAATATTATTCAAAAAAATTGATTAATTTACTGTCTCAAATAATTTAAATAATAATTGAGATATATGTTGCGGTTTTTGGTTTGAAAAATCAGAAATCTGATGTCTGCAACTTGTCCCATTCGCAATTATTATATCATCACTTTTAATCTCATTTTTAATTGTTGGTATTAAAGTTAAGTAAGCCATCTTTTTCGAAATATCATAATTTTTGACATCATAACCAAAAGATCCTGCCATACCACAACAACTTGTTTCAATTGGTTTATGTTTGATATTTAGTATAGTTAATAGTTCTAACAGTCCTTTTAATCTGTCTTGAGATTTTTGATGGCAGTGTCCGTGAACTAATACATTATTTGAAAATTTATTTGCTAGTATTTGTTTACCATCTTTTAATTGTTCTAATATAAATTCTTCAATTAAGTAAAACTTATTTGTAATTTTTTCCTTATTTTCAATATTTTTTAAAGATTTAAACTCATCATTAAATGTTAGTAGACAAGAAGGTTCAATGCCGACAATCGGTGTTGAAATATGATTATTGTTAATTATGTAATTTGTAAAACGTTGCATTTCAGCTTGCGCCTTATCTAATTGCCCATATGAAATATAGGTTCTTCCACAACATAAAGGTCTTTTCAAATTGTAATCATCAAAATTCGGAATAATAGCTTTATAGTCAAATTTATTTAGAACTTTAATCGCATAAATTAAATTTTGAATTTCAAAATTAATATTAAATGTATCTGCAAGCAAAATTACTTTTTTAGAGAATTTTTTTTGGGAGTAATAAATATCTTTAAGAGGATTAATATTTTGAACTTCTGGCATAGTTCGTTTTGTTGAAAGATTAAGTAACCATTCGATAAGATTGTTTATTAAAGGAATATTCTTAATTTTATTAAAAATTGGCGCAATCATTTTAATAAACCAAATATTTTTTGGCATATTTGAAATAATTTTATCTTTTAATTTCATTGAAAATTTTTTGTAGTAATGAAACAAAAATTCGCTTTTCATTTTTGAAATATCTACACTCATCGGACATTCTCTTTGACACGCTTTGCAACCTACACATAATTCCATGGTTTCAAACATTTCTTTTGAAACAAAAGAATTTTTTGGCAATTGATTGGAAAGCGCCAAACGTAATGTGTTTGCTCTACCCCTTACTAAATTTTTTTCTTCTTTAGTTACTCTGTAAGAAGGACACATGACGCCTGAGTCTAATTTTCTGCAGGCGCCGTTGTTATTGCACATTTCAACTGCATCGGAAAATTCTCCCCAATTAGACCAGTCATAATGAGTGTTGATTTTTTCAGTCTTATAATCTGCTTTGTAACGCATTAAAGACCTATCATTTTGCTTGTAAGATCTGACAATTTTATGTGGATTAAATATACTTTTTTGATCAAATAAATCTTTCACACTCTCAAAAGCATTTACTAATTTTTTGCCAAACATCATTTCATGAAATTCGGAGCGTAATATACCATCACCGTGTTCGCCTGAGTGAGCACCTTTATACTCTTTAACCATTTGAAATGCTTCTTCAGTAATACTTCGCATATTTTTAATATCTTTATCTGATTTCATATTAATAATTGGTCTTACATGTAATGTACCAACAGAAGCGTGCGCATAAAACATTCCACTAGTATTATATTTTTTAAATACTTCGTTTAATCTTGTTGTGTAATCTGCAAGATGCTCAAGCGAAACAGCGCAATCTTCGATAAAGGCAACTGGTTTTCTATCTCCTTTAAGTGACATTAAAATGTTAAGGCCAGCTTTTCTCATCTCAAATATTTCTTTTTGATCAGCTAAATTTTCATAAAATGAAAAAGAATTATTTTTATTTTGAGAAAGAATTAAATATTCTAAATCTTTAATTTTATTTTTTACTTCATTTAAATTGTCATCAATAAATTCAACCATTAATACGGCTTGAGGGTTACCTTGAAAGTATTTTTTTATTGACCCTTGAAACATTGGAATCATTTTTGCAAGATTTAAAAGGTTGTCATCCATTAATTCAACGGCCGTTGGTTTTAATTTTACAATTTCTTTAGTAATTTCCATTGCTTGTCTAAAGTTTTGAAATGCACAAAGTCCTAACATTTTTTGCTTTGGAATGGGGGAGAGTTTTATTTTTACTTTATTAAATAGTGATAATGTACCTTCTGACCCAACTAAGATATTTGAAGCGTTAAAACCATTTGGATTAATAAGATCAAGATTATATCCGCCTACACGTCTTTGGGTTTTAGGAAAATTTTCGTTTATTTCTTGTTTGTTATTCTGATAAATTCTAATAAGTTCTTCTATAATTTTATATTGTCTATTCTGGTTATTTTTAGTGACAAGATAATCTTTATTAATATTTTCAAACGTATGAAGTGATCCATCGTCAAGAATAGCTTCTACGGCCTCAACATTATGAACCATGTTGCCATAATAAAGCGACCTTGATCCACAACTATTATTTCCTGTCATTCCGCCAATCGTTGCTCTACTACTAGTAGATACATCAACCGGAAAACATAAATCATATTTTTTTAAATGCGCATTTAATTGATCAAGCACTAATCCAGGCTGAACCCATGCTGTTTTTTCATTTAAATTTACATCTAAGATTTGATTTTGAAATTTTGAATAATCGAGAACAATACATTCACCAACCGTTTGACCGCATTGTGAACTGCCAGCTCCTCGCGGTAAGATAGGAAGTTGATTTAATTTACAATATTCAAGAATGTTTAATACATCATTAGTATCTTTAGGAATTGTTACGACAATAGGGGTTATTTGATAAATGGAAGCATCAGTGCTGTATCGCCCTCTTGAAAATTCATCAAATAAGACCTCTCCTTTAACAAGAGATTGAAGTTCTTTTCCTATTTTTGAAATTGTATTTTGATTTAATTTCATATTTAATCAATTTTTTCAAAATTAATTATATATAGCTTTATGTCAAAATCGAACTCTTTAAGACCAGGTAAACATTTATTACAAATTCCAGGACCAACAAATATTCCAGATCGAGTGTTGCGAGCAATGAGCTATCCAACAATTGATCATCGTGGTCCTGATTTTGCAGAAATTGCAAAAAGAGTTTTAGATAGAATTAAAAGTATTTTTAAAACAACTCAGCCTGTGGTTATGTTTCCAGCCTCTGGAACTGGTGCTTGGGAAGCAGCAATTGTAAATACTCTTAATCCAAAAGATAAAATACTAATGTTCGAAACAGGGCAATTTTCTTTTTTATGGGCAGAACAAGCAAAAAAATTATCTTTAGATGTAGATTTTGTTCCCGGCGACTGGCGACATGGAGCAGATCCAAAAATAGTTGAACAAAAATTAAGTCAGGATAAATCTCACAAAATAAAAGCTGTGCTTGTACTTCACAATGAAACAGCAACTGGAGTTGTGAGTAATATTAGCAAGATTAGAAAAGCAATGGATAGCGCAAAGCATCCAGCGCTTTTATTAGTTGATACTATTTCATCTCTAGCATCAATTGATTATCGTCATGACGAGTGGAAAGTTGATGTTACAGTTGGAGGATCACAAAAAGGATTATTATTACCACCAGGACTTTCTTTTAATGCTATTAGTCAAAAAGCATTAGATGCGCATTCAAAATCAACTATGCAAAAAGCATATTGGGATTGGAAACCAATGTTGGAAAATAATAAAAATGGATTCTTTCCATATACGCCTGCAACTAATTTAGTTTTTGGACTTGATGAAGCATTAAATATGTTAATGGAAGAAGGATTAGAAAATGTATTTAAACGTCATACAAAACTTGCAGAAGCTACAAGAATTGCAGTCAAAGCTTGGGGATTAGAAATTTTAGCAAAAAACCCTGAAGAATATTCAAATACTATTACCGCAGTGCTGCTACCAGAAGGTCATGATGCAGATAATTTAAGAAAAATTATTTTAGATGATTATAATATGTCTTTAGGTATGGGTCTTAATAAAATTAAAGGTAAGGTTTTTAGGATTGGTCATTTAGGTGATTTTAATGACCTTATGTTACTTGGAGCACTAGCTGGAGTGGAAATGGGTCTTAAAAAATCTAAGATTCCATTCAAATCTGGCGGAATATTGTCTGCTATGGATTATCTTTCAAAGTAGATTTTGTTAGTTTAATTAGTTACTATAATCTTAATAAAATTAAAAATAAGGGGATACTACAATGTTATTAAAAAAACTTTTTGCAGTTATTATTTCATTTTGTCTTGTAAGTTTTTCAGTTAGTGCACTTGAAATTAAAATTGGTCACGTTGGAGAGCCAGGATCTTTATTTAATGATTCAGCTGAACATTTTGCAAAACTTGCCAATAGTAAATTAGGTTCGAAAGCTAAAGTTGTAAATTTTGGTTCTAGTCAATTAGGTAGCGACAAAGAAATGATGCAAAAAGTTAAACTTGGAACATTAGAAATGGCGCTTCCATCAACATTTATGTCCACAGTTCATGATGAGTTTGGAGTTTTTGAAATGCCATATATTATTAAGGATAGAAATCACATGTCTAAAGTCACAAAAGATGTGGTTAATCCAATCCTTTCAAAAAATTTAGAAGAAAAAACTGGATACAAAGTCTTAGCTGTCTGGGAAAATGGATTTAGACAAATTACAAATAACAAAAAGCCAATTGATGTACCAAATGATTTAAAAGGAATTAAATTAAGAGTTCCTGAAGGAAAATGGAGAGTAAAAATGTTCCAAGCATATGGAGCAAATCCAACTCCAATGGCATTTGGAGATGTTTTTGTAGCTCTTAAAACAGGAACAATTGATGGACAAGAAAATCCTTACACTCAAATTACAAGCGCAAAATTTCATGAAGTACAAAAGTTTTTAAGTGTAACAAACCATGTTTACACCCCAGCTTTTGTTGTAGTGCATAAAGATGCTTGGAATAAACTACCGGAAGATGTAAGAAAAATTATAGAACAAGCTGCAAAAGATACTCAGCCGTTTGTATATAAAAGAGCTGCTGAAATGGAAGTTTCTTTATTAAAAGTTGTTAAAGATGCTGGTGTTAAAGTGAACACTGCAAATAGAGATGCTTTTGTTAAAGCAAGTGATCCAATTTATAAAGAATTTGCTACAGATGTTAAATCTGGATCAACGCTTGTTTCAAAAATATTAGATTTAGCTAAAACTAAGTAATTCTTAGTTTGACATTAAAATGATCTCTGCTTTTTCAGTAAAAGCATACGATAAATATTTGCAATATTTTTTATTTTTGCAAATGATTTTTTTATCAGTAACTGTAGTTGTGGGAGTTTGTTTTAGATGGTCTGGTCATTCTTTAGTTTGGTATGATGAAGTCGCAGGAATTCAACTTGCTTGGATTACTTATTTTGGCTCCGCCTATGCTTCTTTAAAAGGTTTGCACATCGGAATGCCTACCTTAATTAAAGTTTTTCCAAAAGATATTAGAAAAATTTTATTTGTTCTCTCTAAAATAATTATTTTACTATTTTTTATAATTTTATCTTATTATGGAACTAAAGTTATTATTGCTTTACGTGGAGATACTTTAGTAACTCTAGATTGGATTCCTCAATCTTTTGTACAATCAGTAATTCCAGTTTCTTCTATTTTAATTATTTTCTCTGAGTTTTTTTCTTATAAACAATCGTATGAACAAACAATGAAAGATTAAATGTTAGTATTATTATTGTTTGTAGTTTTATTATTTTTACTTTTTATAAATATTCCTATCGCGATAAGTATAGCGGTTGCAACGATAGTAGCGATGGTTGCAAAAACTGGACCACAATATTTGATTAACACAGCTCTTGCTATGTTTAATGGAGCAAAAAGCTTTCCGTTGATTGCTATCCCATTATTTATTTTAGCAGGAGCGATAATGAATAGTTCTGGTATTTCAAGAAGATTGATTGCCTTTGCTTCAGCTTTAGTAGGTTTTATTAAAGGTGGTTTAAGTATGATTACTATTGCAACATCAATGTTTTTTGCTGAAATATCTGGCTCGGCTGTAGCCGATGCGTCAGCATTAGGTTCAATTTTAATTCCAGCAATGAAAAATAAAGGCTATTCGTCAGAATATGCCGCTTCAGTTGTTTCATCCGCATCATCCCTTGCAATCATAATTCCACCATCTATTCCAATGATTCTATATGCGGTCATAGCAGGTTGTTCAGTGGAGCAATTATTTGTTGCAGGATTTATTCCAGGATTTTTAGGTGGTTTTTTAATGATGGCAGCATCTTATATTTATGCAAAAAGAAAAAATTTACCAATTGAAGAAGCTTTTAATATTAAAAATTTAAAAAAAACTGCAAAAGATGCTGCATTTGCTTTTACATTACCAATAATAATTTTAGGTGGAATATTTGGTGGATTTGTAACAGCTACAGAAGGCGCTGGTTTAGCAGTAGTAGCGGCATTAATTATAGCAATAATTTATAAAGAATTTAACTTAAAACAATTTTTTGATGCAACAATTGAAGGAGGCTCTCAAACTGCGACTGTAATGTTATTAGTTGCGTCCTCAATGTTGTTAGGTGAATTCTTAACAATAGAACAAATTCCACAAAAAATTGCTTTATCATTAACAACACTGACAGATAATAAATATTTAATATTAGCAATATTAAATATTTTTTTATTTATTATTGGTTTCTTTTTACATTCAGCAGCTGCAATTATTTTAGTTGTTCCTGTGGTTATGCCCTTAATCACTAGCTTAGGCATAGATCCTGTTCATTTTGGTATTATTGTTACTTTAAATTTGGCCATCGGCCAACAAACACCACCAGTTGCAAGTGTTCTTGCAGTAGCCTGTTCTATAGCAAAAACTGATATGTGGGCAGCATCTAAAGTTAATATTTTCTTTGTGGGTGTGTTAGTTTTTGTATTATTACTTTCAACTTACGTTCCTATAGTACCAATGTCTTTGGTAAATTATTTTTATAGATAAAAAATGTCAAAATTAATTATACAAAAAGAAATTAACGATCATATAATTGAGTTATCATTAAATCGACCTGAAAAACTAAATGCACTAACAAAGCCAATGTGGAAAGAATTAGGGATTAGATTTAAAAAATTATCTATAAATAAAAATTTAAGATGTATTATTATAAGAGGAAAAGGTGGAAAATCTTTTTCACCTGGAAATGATATTGGAGAATTTGAAACTGAGAGGTCAAACAGTAAACAGTCAAAAGATTATGGAAAGTTTTTACATTCAACTTTAGCAGCTATAATAAATTGTCCTATTCCAACAGTTGCATTAATCGAGGGTATTTGTGTAGGTGGGGGTTTAGAAATAGCTTCTTGTTGTGATATTAGAATTTGCGGTCAATCATCAAGATTTGGAGTACCAATTAATAGATTAGGTTTAACAATGGCTCCAAGAGAAATGCAACCCTTAATTAATTTAGTTGGAAAAAACGTAGCTCTAGAAATTTTATTAGAGGGAAGGGTTTTTGATGCAACTGAGGCATTGCAAAAAGGTTTAGTTAGCAGAATTGTTTCAGATAATGATGTAGAAAAAGAGGCTTACGAAACTGCATATCGAATTGCAGATGGCGCTCCGTTAGTAGCCCGATGGCATAAAAAATTTTCAAAAGAGATTTCAAATAATGAAAAAATTACTGATAAAATAAATGATAGAGGGTATGAATGTTATGATACTGAGGATTTCAATATTGGCTATAAGTCATTTCTAAATAAAACAAAGCCAAAATTTAAAAATAAATAATTATGCCAGGACCAATTCATGGCATTAAAGTCCTCGAATTAGCACAAATAATGGCTGGACCGACTTGTGGTCTCTTGCTCGCAGATCTCGGCGCTGATGTTGTCAAAATTGAGAGAATTCCTGACGGTGATGATACTAGACGCTTCTCACCCCCTGAAATTAATGGAGAAGCTGCAGCCTTTATGACCATGAATAGAAATAAAAAAGGTTTCGCTTTAGATTTAAAAACTAAAGAAGGAAAAGAAGTTTTCAAAAGAATGGCAAAAAAAGCAGATGTGGTCATTGAAAATTTTAGAAAAGGAACCTTAGAAAAATTAGGAATTGGTTATGAAGAACTTAAAAAAATAAATCCTAAAATTATTCTTTGCGAAATATCAGGATATGGAAGAACAGGACCATATGCTGATCAAGGAGGATTTGATTTAGTGGCGCAAGGAATGTCAGGACTTATGAGTATTACAGGAGAAAGCTCAGACAAACCTCCAATGAAAGTCGGTGCGCCTATCACAGATATTACTGCTGGTATATTAGGAGCTACTGGAGTACTTGCTGCAATAATTCATCGAGATAAAACTGGTGAGGGGCAAAGAGTTGATACTTCTTTATACGAAGCTGGAATTATTCATACATACTGGCAATCTGCCATCA
This sequence comes from Candidatus Allofontibacter sp., assembly GCF_038145245.1. GTDB lineage: Bacteria > Pseudomonadota > Alphaproteobacteria > Pelagibacterales > Pelagibacteraceae > Fontibacterium. The sequence continues at coordinate 21,270 of NZ_JAYQPI010000010.1, forward strand.
CTAGTGCAACTGGAAAATCACCAGGACCTTTGGGTTCTGCACATCCATTAACTGCTCCTTACCAAGCTTTTAAAACAAAAGATAAATGGATTACAGTTGGTGCATCTAATCAGAATAACTGGATAAATCTAATTGATGCTTTGGGAAGAAAAGATTTACAAGAAGATAAAAGATTTAATAGTAATATTAATCGCATGAAAAACTTAGAGTCACTTATTGAAATTTTAAATAAAGAGATGATAAAAAAAACATCCGATGAATGGTTAAAAGTATTTAATCAAAAAGGGTTACCTTGTGGACCAATTAATACTATCGAAGAAATGTTTGAAGACTCTCAAACAAAACATAGAGAGATGATTATTGAAGTTAAAAATTTAAAAGCAGGTAAATTTAAATCAATTGGTATGCCAATTAAATTTTCAAAATCAAAATCTGACAAATCTAAAGC
>NZ_JAYQPI010000011.1:0-21557 GCF_038145245.1 Candidatus Allofontibacter sp.
TGTTTTTCTGAAATTTTAGTTGTTAAAATATCATCAACAGCATTTAAGATATCTTTTACAGAGTAATCTTGTTTCATAAATACACTGTAATTCAATATTATTATTCTTCAAGATTCTTTTATTTAATTAATATTAATTAAAGATAGTTTATCTAAGAATGTACATTTATAGTTTATTTCTAACGTTTTTGAGATAAATAAACATTATTTATAATAACTATGAAAAATACTATTAATATTAAAAAGAAAGATAATATTACTTTTGGAATATTATTTTTTATTTTTTTTTTTATTATTGGATTATATCCTTTAAAGTCAAATGGAGCTGTTAGAGTATGGTCAATTGTTTTATCCATAGTATTTTTAATTTTAACTATTGTTAGACCAAATTTATTTACATTCATTAATAAATTGTGGATACAATTAGGAATTTTATTTGGAAAAATAATATCCCCTATTGTTATGGGTTTAGTTTTTTTCTTTGTTGTAACGCCAATTGGAATACTTGTAAGAATAATAAAAAAAGATGTTATGGGTTTAAAAAAAAGAAATCATTCTTATTGGATAAATAGAGCAGATAAAGTACAAAGTATGAAGAAACAATTTTAATGATTGAATTTTTAAAAGAGTTTTGGGACTTTTTAAAAGTTAGAAAAAAGTATTGGCTTCTTCCTATTTTAATTGTTCTTGTTTTATTTGGAACTCTTATTGTTCTTAGCCAAGGAACAGCAGTTGCTCCATTTATTTATACTATATTTTAATTTTTAAGTGACTTCCGTTCTTGGGATTTCAGCATTTTATCACGATAGTGCCGCAGCTATTATTATAGATGGAAAAATTATTGGAGCTGCACAGGAGGAAAGATTTACAAGAAAAAAGCATGATGCAAGTTACCCAAAGAATGCAATTAACTATGTTTTAAAAGAAGCCAGTTTAAAATTAAATGAAGTTGACCATGTAGTATTTTATGAAAAACCTTTTTTAAAATTTGAAAGATTACTTGAAACATATATTGGCTTTTCTCCAAGTGGTTTTAAATCTTTTTCTATGTCTATGCCACTATGGCTTAGTGAAAAGTTATTTCAAAAAAAAATGCTTTTTGATGCATTAAAGGAACAAAATAATAATTTTAACGACATAAAAAAGATAAATTTTTCAGAACATCATCTAAGCCATGCGGCAAGTGCTTTTTTTTCAAGTCCCTATGAAGAGGCAATTATTTTAACATTAGATGGAGTTGGTGAATGGGCAACAACAACAGTATCTTTAGGAAAAAATAATAAAATTAATATTTTAAAAGAAATACACTTTCCTCACTCCTTAGGTCTTTTGTATTCAGCGTTTACTTATTTTTTAGGATTTAAAGTGAATAGTGGAGAATACAAAGTCATGGGACTAGCACCTTATGGAGAACCAAGATTTAAAAATATTATTTTAGACAAATTAATTGATGTTAAAGAAGATGGCTCTTTTAGGCTGAATATGGATTATTTTAATTATGCAACGGGTCTAACAATGACTAATAATAAATTTGCAAAATTATTTAATATGAAAAAACGCGAACCAGAGAATGAATTATCTCAAATTCATATGGATATGGCAGCATCAATTCAAGCCGCAACTGAAGAAATCGTTTTAAAAATCACAAGATTTTTATTTAAAGAATTTAAGATACCAAATTTATGTATGGCAGGAGGAGTTGCTTTAAATTGTGTTGCAAATGGCAAAATTTTAAAAGAAGGTTTATTTAAAAATATTTGGATACAGCCAGCTTCAGGGGATGCCGGAGGTGCGCTCGGTGCCGCTCAAGCTTTTTATTATCAAGAATTAGATAATAAACGTAAAATTTTAAAAACTGATTCAATGAATGGGTCCTATTTAGGGCCCCGGTTTACAGATGACCAAGTAGAAAATGAACTTAAAAGCTGTGGAGCTAATTATAAAAAATTAACTACAGATCAAATTCTTAAAGATACAGCCAAAGCGTTGTCTGAAGAAAAAGCTGTTGGTTGGTTTCAGGGCAGAATGGAATTTGGCCCAAGATCTTTGGGAAACAGATCTATTATTGCAGATCCAAGATCTGAAACGATGCAAAAAAATTTAAATTTAAAAGTTAAATTTAGAGAAAGCTTTCGTCCATTTGCTCCAGCTGTTTTATTTGAAAAAGTTTCAGAGTGGTTTGAGATAAATTCTGAAAGTCCTTATATGTTATTAGTGGCGGATGTTAAAAAATCAAAACAACTTCAAATGACAAATGAACAAAAAAATTTATTTGGTATTGATAAATTAAATGTCAAAAGATCTAACATTCCATCAGTAACGCACGTTGATTACTCAGCTAGAATTCAAACAGTTCATAAAGAAACAAACCCAATTTTTTATAAATTAATAGAAGAATTTGAGATGATTACTAAATATCCAGTTTTAGTTAACACATCTTTTAATGTAAGAGGAGAGCCTATTGTCTGCACAGCTACTGATGCCTTTAATTGTTTTATGGGAACAGATTTAGATGTTTTGGTTTGTAATAATTTTATTTTATATAAAGAAAATCAAAACAAAAATTTACTTAAGGATTATAAGAGTAAATACGAATTAGATTAATTAAGACTTAAATTTTCTTAAAAAATTTTAAGAAATTATTCTATAAGCCTTAACAATAAAATGAATAATTTAAATTAATTTATTATATTTATTTATATTTTTTATGTTTATGAATGCTCTTGCTCATTATGTAGTCCATTAAAGCAAGTAAAACTCCACTAATAACAAAAGAAAGATGAACAACTACATACATAATAATTTTTTCTTTATCGTAATTATTTAAATTCATAAATACTTTTAAAAGGTGGATTCCTGATATTGCAACAATTGAAGAAATTAATTTAATTTTAAGGTCTGTAAAATCAACATGCCCCATCCAGTCAGGCTTGTCTTCATGATTTTTAACATCAATTTTAGATACAAAATTTTCATAACCAGAAAAAATAACTATAATTAATAGATTGCCAGCTAAGGAAATATCAACAAGACTTAAAATAAAAAGTAATACGCCGGCAATATCTGTTGAGTGGACAATCTTTATAAAATCAATAATCTCATGAATGAATTCATATAAAAGAACAAGAAGACTAAGAGACAATCCAAGGTAAAAGGGAGCAAGTATCCAGCGAGATGCAAAGATTGTTTTTTCTAATAGTCCTTCAATTTTTTTCATAGAAAGTTTTAATTATCATATTTTATAAAATTTTACCTACAAATTATGGATATATTTAAGCTTGCAAGATTATCTTATTCTCTGTTTAATTAGCTTTTAAATTTATGCCTTCAGTTATTCTAAGAGATACAAAATTACAGGGTAATATTTCAGAAAAAGACAGCATTACAATAGATGGTATCGTCCTTGGAGATATTAAAGCTGAAGAAGTTATTATTAATGAAAATGGAAGCATTACAGGCAACATATCAGCAGATAATAATATTGAAGCAGGAGGTCAAATAATTGGCGATCTTTCTTCTGATAGAATTCATGTAGTTAATTCAGCAAAAATTAGAGGAAAACTATCTCACAGAAATTTAGTTGTTGAAGAAGGTGCTCAATTAGAGATTACGTCTTCAACAAGAAAAAAAATAATGAACAATAAAGAATAAAAATGTTTTTTAAATCAAATAAAAAATCTCAAGATCAAGTACAAGGCTTTTCACATTTAGGAGAAAATCTACGCTTTGAAGGAGAAATAGATTGCAAAGGTGAAATTGAAATTGCTGGAAAAGTTATAGGAAATGTTAAAGCAAAAAAATTAAGAATATTGGAAACCGGAAGTGTCAAAGGTCGTGTCCTAACAGATGATGTTGAAGTTTTGGGACATATGATTGGTAATATTGAGTCTGTAAATATTCTTATTGGAGATAAAGCAATTGTAAGAGGAGATCTTCGTTTTGAGAATAATTTAGTTGTTTTAGAGGGCGCAGATATTTCTGGTCATGTACAAAAAAATAAAAAAGAAAAAATTAAAAGATCAGATACTGAAAAAGTTAAGTATTTAGAACATAATAAAATAGCCTCTTAATCGACTTTGGTGAAACAAAGCCAAATTGCTCTTGAATAAAGCTTTAATTAAGCTTGTTAACTGATAAAGGTTCTTTTTTATTATTAAATAATTTTATTAAATTTTTACATACAACTCCCTAAAAATTAAATGATTAACTTTGAAGGCTTTTGCTTATCGCAAAATTTAAAAAATTCATTAGCACGAATGAATTTTACAGTGCCAACGCCTATTCAAATAAGTTCTTTACCACTTGCTCTTGAAGGACGTGATATTTTAGGTTCAGCACAAACTGGAACTGGAAAAACTGCAGCTTTTAGTATTCCATTAGTTGAACTCTTAAGTAGATCAAAGCAAGGCTCAGCTTTAGTATTAACTCCAACACGCGAACTTGCAAAGCAAGTGATAGACGTAATTATCCAGTTACTTGGGAAGAATAACCCAATTAAAGCAGCATGTTTAATTGGAGGAGAGTCCATGTATAAACAATTAGGACAACTTAAATCTCGACCTAGAATTATTGTTGGAACTCCAGGAAGAATTAATGACCACTTAGATAGAAAATCATTAAAGTTATCTGATACAGGTTTTTTAGTCTTGGATGAGACAGATCGAATGCTGGATATGGGTTTTGGAGTCCAAATTGATAAAATATTAAAATATCTTCCAGAAAAAAAGCAAACGCTTATGTTTTCAGCAACGCTACCTGATGAGATTGTTAGAATGTCTGCTAAATATTTAAAAAATCCTGAAAGGGTTTCTATGGGTGCAACGAATGTACCATCAATTAAAATTAAACAAGAAGTAATTAATATACAACAAGAACAAAAATATTATGAATTAATTAAGCAATTGCAGCAAAGAACTGGCTCAATTTTAGTTTTTGTTAAAACAAAACATAATTCAAAAAATTTAGCAGCTAAGCTTTGTAAAGAAAAATTCAAAGCAGATGCTTTGCATGGAAATTTAAGACAAAGCAAAAGAACTACTGTGATGAATGCTTTTAGGAATAAAAAATTTACCATACTTGTAGCAACAGATATTGCTGCAAGAGGACTTGATGTTCCTCATATCGAACATGTTATCAATTATGATCTGCCACAAGTCGCTGAAGATTATATTCATCGTATGGGCAGAACTGCTAGAGCAGGAGCCGAAGGGTCTTCTTTATCTTTTATTACTAATAGTGACAGAGAAAAATGGAATGCTATTGAGAGATTGTTAGATCCAAATAAAAAGAAAGAAAATTATACTAAAGCTAGAAGTGGAAGAGGTGGATTTCAAAGAGATTTTAAAAATATAAAAAGAGACGGCAAAATAAACAGAAATAGAAGAAGGAACCAAAACTATGGTGGTAACAGATCATCAGAGAGTTTTAGAATAAATAAGCCAACAGAAAAATTTCGAGACAATAAATATTCAGAGAGATTTAAGCCTATAAATGTTGAAGGATTTAAAGAATATAAGCTAAGAGAGAGTGGTGAAAAAGATTATAGAAGAAAAAGTGACAGAGAAAAGCCAAGATTTTTTGGTAAAAAATCTAAAGACTTTAAAAATAGAAATTTTAATGCAGGTAATAAAAAAAAATATAAGAATACAAAGCCTTTTAATTAAAAAAAATATTTAAATGTCTTTTTTAAAAAAGAAAGTTAAATTTTATTATTTTATATTACTAATTTCGTTCTTTATTACTTTTGTTTATAATCTAAAGTTTTTAAAAATTCTTTATGGGAATATTGGGTTTTCTAGTTTTTCATCTATTTATTTCTTTTTTGCAATTATTATTGCAATAATTTCTACAATTTCAATTTTACTGCTAGTTTTTGGACAGAGGTATGTTCTTAAACCATTAACAATTTTTTTAATTATTCTTTCATCAATTTTAAGTTTTTATAATCATCAATTTGGCGTCACTGTTGATGAGCAGATGATCATTAATACTCTACAAACGGATATAAATGAGGCTATGGACTTAATGTCTGTTGGTTTTTTTATTCATATTTTTTTTCTTGGCATTATTCCAAGTCTGATTATTTTCTTTATTGAAATTGAATATGGATCTATCAAGCAAGATTTACTTATAAGATTATCTTTTATTGTAACCGCATTTTTAATTGTCGCAGTTATAACTTTTGCAAATTTTAAGCAGGTAAGTTTTATTACAAGACAAAATAATATGCTTAATCAGCATATTACCCCCTTATACACTTTAACTTCCTCTTACCGATTAGCTAAATTATCATTAGAGGGGGAGAGTAAATTTATAAAATTAGGAGAAGACGCAAAATTATTAAAAACTGCAAAAAAAACTATTGGAATTATGGTTGTTGGAGAGACAGCTAGAGCAGATAGATTTTCATTAAACGGATATCAAAAAGAAACTAATACATATTTAAAAAATAAAGGAGTCTTTAGTTTTAAAAATACAATATCTTGCGGCACTGCAACCGCTTACTCTGTTCCTTGCATGTTTTTCTTGAATGGAGAGAAAAATTACACTCAAAAGAAGGCTAAAAATCAGAGCAATGTCCTTGATGTTTTGTCTTTGGCTGGAGTCAAGACCGTTTGGGTAAATAATAACTCAAGTTGTAAGAATGTTTGTACAAGAATTGAGACGCTTAATATTATTTCAAGTTCCGGTGGTGAAGATAAAAATACTATTTTAGATGAGAAGTTATTGGATACAACAAATCAAATTTTAAAGAATAATAAAGGAGATATATTAATTGTTTTACATACGATGGGATCGCACGGCCCTAGATATTATAAAAGATTTCCAGAAAAATTTGCAAAATTTAAACCATTTTGTAACAACGATACTCCACAAAATTGTAGCAAAGAAGAGCTAAATAATGCTTTTGATAATACTATTGTTTACACAGATTTCGTGCTTTCAAAATTGATAGATATTTTAAAAGAAAAGAAAGAATATAATACATTTATGTTTTATGCTTCAGATCATGGAGAGTCATTAGGAGAAAATGGTATTTATTTACATGGTCTTCCAAAAAAGATTGCACCAAAAGAGCAAACAAATTTTGCAATGGTTTTATGGCTTTCAGATCAAATAGTAAAAAACCAAAACATTAATTTATCCAAGATTAAAAACATGACTAATAAAGAGATAAATCATGATTATCTTCCACATACTTTGCTTAATTTATTTAAAGTTCAAAGTTCTGTTTATAAAAAAGAATTAAGCTTAGTTAATTGATGGAAAAATACATAACTTATATTGGTTTCTTCTCCGGTTTTTGTACAACAATCGCTTTTGTTCCACAGGCATATAAAGTTTGGAAAACTAAAAGCGCCAAAGATATTTCATTGTGGATGTTTTTAATATTTACGATAGGCGTTGCTAGTTGGCTTGTTTATGGGGTGCTAACTAATAATTTACCAATAATTTTTGCAAATATTATAACTTTATTTTTAGCATTTTTAATCTTGGTTGCTAAAATTAAATTTAATTAAAGTTTAGAGATATATCTAGGTTTTGAGGACTATGAGTTAGTCTTCCAATTGAAATTCTATTTACGCCTGTCTTTGCATAATCAAGAATATTTTTCTCATTTATATTCCCAGAAGCTTCTGTTTCATATTTATTACCAACCATGCTTAAGGCTTTTTTAATTTCATCTGGTTTCATATTATCTAATAATAATCTATTAAAATTAAGAGTTTGAATAGTTTCTAATTGACTTAGAGTGTCCACTTCTACTGTTATAACTTTTCCATTTCTGTTTAATCTCAAAGCATTTTGCACCAGGTCAAATATATTTTGAGAAGCTGAAATATGATTATCTTTTATAAAAATTTCATCGAATAAATTAAATCTATTGTTAGTACCACCCCCAAGAGTTACCGCATATTTTTGAATAGCTCGAAGCGTGGGTAAAGTTTTTCTAGTACAGCAAATTTTTGTTTTATATTCTTTGACTAGGTTAACGTAATAATGAGTTTTTGTTGCAATTCCTGATATTAAACTTAAAAAATTAATTGCCGTTCTTTCTGATTTTAAAATAGAACCAGTTAATCCTTTAATTTCAGCAATAATATCACCTTTTTTTATAGAAGATCCTTCTTGAATTTTCTTCTTAAATTTTGTTTTTTTATCAATTTGTTTAAATGCTTCATCTGCGAAATCTAATCCACCAATGATCCCATCTTCATTTGCAATAACTTTAGCTGAAGTGATGGAATTTTTATTTACTAAAAGATCTGTAGTAATGTCTTTTTGAGCCTGATCCTCAAACAAGGAAGCGCCAATAATACTTTTTATATAACCGCTAGTGATAAGTTTGGATTTTGACATTATTTAAGCTACTTTTTCTATGTATTCTTTTTTATCTAAGAATTCTTGCATCTCTTTTAATGTAATTTGTTTTCTAAATAAAAATTTATCATTTGATTTTGGATAATCACTTCTAAAATGAGCTCCTCTACTTTCTTTTCTTATGTAGGCTGAGTAAGTAATTAATCTTGATACTAAAATCATATCTTTAAGTTTTGCAGATAAATCTTTTGCCTCTCTTTCTATTCTATCAATTTCAATAAACGCTTTTTTAAGTTTTTGTTCATTTCTATAAACGCCAACTAAATCACTCATGATATTTCTAAGTTGCCATATATATTTTTTTGCTCTTATTCGTGATGAAGTTTTTTCTTTTGGCAAATATTTTTGAAAATTAATATTTTTATCTTCTTTGTTATTTAGCACTTCGGAATTAATTGAATTTGCTATTCTTTTTCCAAAGACAAAAGCTTCAAGTAAAGAATTAGAAGCAAGCCTATTTGCTCCATGTGCACCTGTAGAAGAAACCTCGCCACAAGCCCAAAGACCTACAATGGATGATTTTCCATTTTCATCAACAAATACTCCTCCCATATGATAATGAGCAGCTGGAGTTACTGGTATTTTTTCTTTAGAAAAATCAATGTTAGCTTTCTTTAAAAAATTATAAGCACTTGGAAACATAGTTTGTAATTGCTCATCTGAGAATTTTCTGCAATCTAAAAATGTTGAATGTCCAATATCTTTTAATCTTTGAAGTTCACGGGAAACAATATCACGAGGAGCTAAATCTCCACTGGGATGTATTGACTTCATAAATTGATTATCATTTTCATCAACTAATTTAGCACCATCTCCTCTTAACGCTTCAGTTAGCAATGGAGTTGGATCAAGCCCAACATCCATCCCCGTTGGATGAAATTGAACAAATTCCATATCAGAAAGAACAGCGCCAGCGCGTGCCGCCATTGCAATTCCTTCACCATAAATGTCTCTAGGATTTGTTGTATGTTCGTAAATACTACCAAGACCTCCTGTTGCAAGAACAATATTAGGTGCTTTAAAAAATGTAAAATTATCAACTATGTTTTTTCCGACGTGACGACCGATCAAACCTATAACTTTATTATTTTCAGTTATAATCTCATCAACTGTCACATCTTCTAGAATGGTAATATTTTCTAGTTTTTGAATATTATTTATTAAAGTTTTAATAATTTCTCTTCCAGAGCTATCACCGTTTACTTTAAGCACTCTACGTCTGCTATGAGCAGCTTCCTGAGACATTAAAAAATTTTTAAAATCATCTTTATCAAAATTAACTCCTTTATCTTCTAGAAATTTAATAATAGAAGCGGCTTCTTCAGTTATAATTTTAACAATTTTTTCATCACTTAATCCAGAACTTGCTTTTATAGTGTCTTCGAAATGAATTTTTGGACTATCATCTTTACCAACTGCTGCGGCGATTCCTCCCTGTGCCCAAGCACTCGATGAAGCTTCGCCCAATTTTTTTTTTGAAATTAAAGTAACTTTTCTTGGGTAAAGACAGATAGCAGTCATTAATCCAGAAATTCCAGATCCAATAACAATAACGTCAGTAGTGTGTAAACTTTCCATTAGGCAAGGTTAGATTGGCGACCAACCTTAATCATACGTTCAATAGGTAGTCTTGCTTTATCTATAATAGATTTATCAATCAAAACTTCATTTTTTTCATTCATTAGACAATTATAGATTTTTGGTAATTGTATCTTTTTCATATGAGGACATAAATTACACGGTCTTACAAAATTAGTTTCTGAATTTTCAACCTGAACATTATCGCTCATTGAACATTCTGTAACTAAAAATACATTTTTAGGTTTATTTTTTTTAACATATTGAATCATTCCAGCGGTTGATCCAGTAAAATTCGAGGCTTTAATAACATCAGGAGGGCACTCAGGATGAGAGACAATTACTAAATCAGGATAATTTTTTCTAAGTTGATTTAATTCTTGAGCTGTAAATTGTTCGTGAACCATACATTTTCCATGCCAAGAAATAATTTTAACTTTAGTTTGTGAGGCAACATATTTTGCAAGATAAACATCAGGTAAAAATATAACTTCTTTTACTCCCAATGACTCAACAACCTTCACTCCATTAGCAGAAGTGCAACATACATCTGTTTCAGCTTTAACTTCAGCGGAGGTATTAACGTAAGTTACCACTGGAACACCTGGATATTGTTTCTTTAATTTTTTAACATCTTCTGCTGTAATAGACTCAGCGAGAGAGCATCCTGCATTCATATCTGGAATTAAGACTTTTTTATTAGGTGACATTATCTTTGCGGTCTCAGCCATAAAGTGAACGCCTGCCATAATAATAATATCTGCTTTAGTTTTTCCAGCTTCGATTGCTAAAGTTAAAGAGTCGCCAATAATATCAGCAACGCCATGATAAATTTCAGGAGTTTGATAGTTATGAGCTAAAATAACAGCATTCTTTTTCTTTTTAAGTTCATTAATTTTATAAATATAAGGAGCGTGTAGAGGCCATTCTAATAGAGGTACTACAGATTTTATTTTTTGATAAATACTTGCAGTATTTTTTTCAATTTCTTTTGTAAATTCTAGTTGAGAACTCATAATTTTTAATAATTTATAAATGATAATTGACTAAGTTATTATAGTAAAATTAATATTTAAATTAGTTAAAACAACACTATTTGCGGTCATGTTGGAATTGGTAGACAAGCTTGGTTGAGGGCCAAGTGGAGTAATCCATTGAGAGTTCAAGTCTCTCTGACCGCACCATTTATTTAGATAATCATCCAGTTTGGAATATTAATTTTTATAGATGCTGTTTCTGTTTTTAGTTCATGATCAGTAATTAAGTTTTTATTATCTTTGTTAATTTTAATTAATGCAAAAGGAAACAAATCATCTATTAAGATTTTTCCAATCTCTTCATTATTAAAATAAATTTTTTGTTCTTCTTGAATTTTTCCATTTATGCAATTTATTGCTAATAATCTTTTATTAACTTTATTTTTTAAATGCATTCGAGCAGTATTTTCCTGACCAATGTAGCACCCTTTTTTTTGATCGATTCCGTTTAATTCAAGAAAATTTGCCTCAAGAGAAAACAATTGATTTTGTAATTTTTTTATATTTTTCGAAGGGATTCCTAGATTAAATAATTTTTTTTCTAATAAATATTTTTCATTAGATAATTCAATATTTAAATCGTTAAAAAATTCTTTAATTTTAGATTTTTCTATAATTGCTCTTGCTAAAATGTTTTTTATTCTTGGGTCTTCAAAGATTAAATAATTTTTATAATTAATTAAATTTAATTTATTAATATTAAGACTTTTAAATTTAATAAAAGGTATATCGATACTTATTAAACTATCTTCAATTTTAATTTCAACTTTAGATCTTAATTTGTAGTTATAAAGTTTATTAAATAATTCTTTTATTAGTTCATTATTACATTCAATTAAAAAAATATTTTTTGTTTTAAGAATAATAAATTCAAATAATAATTTTCCTTGTGGCGTTAATAAAGAAGCAAATATACAGTTATTGTCTGTTACTTTTTTAATATCATTGGAAATAATATTTTGAATGAAATCGATACTGTCTTCACCTTTAATGCTAATAAAACCTTTTGAAGTTATATAACCTTTATCTGTTTCCATTATTGTGCGTTTATCTGCTTTGGTGTATTAAATTTTAGATGTCCAATATATATGATTTAATTATAAAAAACGGCAATTGTTTTATAAATAATGATCTAGCCCAAACCGATATTGGAATTAAAGATAATCAAATTATAAAAATAGGCCCCATCAAGGAAGGCGGAGACAAAGTTATTGATGCGAAAGGTCTTACAATTATTCCAGGCGCCATCGATACACAAGTTCATTTTAGAGAGCCCGGTAACCCAGATAAAGAAGATTTAGAAAGCGGAAGTAAGGCTGCAATTTTAGGAGGAATAACTTCTATTTTTGAGATGCCAAATACAAACCCAACAACAGATAACTTTGAAAGATTTCAAGAAAAATTAGATAGAGCTGAGAATCGGATGCATTGTAATTATGCTTTTTATTTTGGTGCAACAGAAAATAATTTTGAGTTGATAAAGCAAACAATCAATTTAAAAGGATGTTGTGGAATTAAAATGTTCGTTGGCTCATCTACAGGGACATTGCTTGTAAATAAAGATGAAGCAATTGAAGAAATTATCAAAATAAGTCCTCGAGTTGTTTCAATTCACTCAGAAGACGAAAATTTATTAAAAAAGAAAAGAATTTTAATTGAAAAGGGCAATGTTAAGACCCATCCTGTCTGGAGAGACTCAGAAGTTGCATTAACTTCTACTACAAAAGTTACTGGTTTTGCTAATAAACATAAGAAAAGAATACATATTTTACATGTGTCTTCTAAAGAAGAAATTGACTTTTTAGCAAACAATAAAAAATACGTAACAGTTGAAACAACACCGCAGTTTTTAACCTTATTTGCGCCTGATTGTTACGAAGAACTTGGAACTTTAGCGCAAATGAATCCTCCAATAAGAACAAAAGAACATCAAATTGCTTTATGGAAACGTTTGCTAGATGGAACTATCGATGTGCTTGGATCAGATCATGCACCACATACATTAGCAGAAAAGAAAAAATTATATCCTGAAAGTCCCTCTGGTTTGACGGGGGTCCAGACTATGCTTCCGATTATGTTAGATCATGTGAATAATAAAAAACTTACATTTCAAAGGCTAGTAGAATTATTAAGTATTAATCCGTGTAAAATCTTTAATATAAAAAAAAGAGGAGAGATCAAAGAGGGATATTTTGCAGATCTTACTGTTATTGATATGAATTTAAATTTTAAAATTACCAATAATTGGATTGCAAGTCGATGTGGATGGACACCATTTAATAATAAAATTGTAAAAGGTTTTCCAGTTGGAACAATTGTAAACGGTAAGATTGCTTCTTGGGATAAAAAAATTGTCGATACTAAATTTGGAAAACCTCTAGAATTTTAATTTTTAATTATTCCAGCTTGAGTTAAAGAAGTTTTAATTTCATCCAAAATAGCAGGATCATCAATAGTTGCTGGCATTTTATAAGGAACTTGATCTGCTATTTTACTAACTGTTCCTCTTAATATTTTTCCTGATCTTGTTTTTGGAAGTCTTTTTACGACAACTATACTTTTAAATGCTGCTACAGGTCCAATTTTATCTCTAATCATCTGTATGCATTCTTTTGAAATGTCCTCAGGTTTTTTTGTTACTCCAGATTTTAAAACAATTAAACCAAGAGGTATTTGACCTTTCAAATTGTCTGCAATGCCGAGCACTGCACATTCAGCCACACTGGAATTTTCAGATAATATCTCTTCCATAGAACCTGTTGAAAGCCTATGTCCCGCAACATTAATAATGTCGTCAGTTCTAGACATGATCCATATATATCCATCTTCATCAATGTGTCCGGCGTCATAAGTTTTGTAGTAACCTTTGTAAGGATCCATATAATTTTCTTTATATCTTTTGTCTGCCTTCCATAGTGTTGGGAAAGTTCCTGGAGGAAGAGGCAATTTTACTACTACATCACCCATTTCTGATGCTTTAGCTTGTGTTGCATCAGGTCTTAAAATTTGTACATTATAACCTGGAGCTGCTTTACCTGCAGAACCATATTTAGTTTCAAATAAACCAAGGCCAGCACAATTTGCGCTTATTGCCCATCCAGTTTCAGTTTGCCACCAATGATCTATTACTGGTTTTTTTAGTAAGTTTTCAGCCCATTTAATTGTATCTGGATCTGCTCTTTCTCCTGCTAAAAATAATATTTCAAATTTAGATAAATCATACTTTTTAAAAAATTTTCCTTCAGAGTCTTCTTTTTTAATAGCTCTAAAAGCAGTAGGGGCAGTAAATAATGATTTAACTTTATGTTCTGATATTACTCTCCAAAAAGAGCCAGCATCCGGAGTTCCAACTGGTTTTCCTTCATATATTATTGTTGTGCAACCATGAAATAACGGTCCGTAAACAATATAAGAATGACCCACAACCCAACCTATATCACTAGCTGACCACCAGATATCGCCAGGGTTCATATTGTAAATATTTTTCATCGTCCACTTTAATGCAACGATATGGCCGCCAATATCTCTTACAATGCCTTTTGGAGTTCCTGTTGTTCCAGAAGTGTAAAGTATATAAGCGGGGTCGTTAGCGTCCATCGGCTCACAATCAATTTCTTTTCCAGTATTTATAAAATCTTGCCAACTAATGTCGTTAATTCCTAATTCAACGGAATTATTTTCTCTTTGAAATATTATGCATTTTTTAGGTTTAATAGTTGCGAGTCTTAAAGCTTCATCTAAAAGGGGTTTGTATTGGACTGTTCTTCCAGGCTCAAAACCGCAAGAAGCTGAAATAATTAATTTTGCCTCAGAGTCATTTATTCTTGCAGCAAGTTCGTTGGCTGCAAATCCCCCAAAAACGACTGAATGCACTGCGCCAATTCTTCCACAAGCTAGCATAGCAAAAACTGCCTCAGGAATCATAGGCATATAAATAATAATTCGATCTCCTTTCTTAATTCCAAAATTTTTTAGAGCACCTGCAAATGTAGAAACAGTTTTTTTTACTTCAGAGTAACTAAATGAAATCTTTTTAGATGTTACTGGGCTATCATAAATGATAGCAGTGCGAGATCCATTTCCTTCTTCAATGTGCCTATCAATTGCATTAAAACATGTATTAATTTTTCCACCAGGAAACCATCGATAAAAGGGAGGGTTTGAACTTTCTAAAACTTTTTTATATGGTGAAAACCATTTAACATCTTTAGCAGCCTCACCCCAAAATTCCTCAGGATTTGTTATTGAAGCTTTGTATAAATTTTCGTAATTTTTAGTCAATTAATGATCCCTATATTCAATAGATTAAATACTAAATATAAAAGATACAATAGTTAATTTTTTAAATAAAAATGCAATAAAAAGTGTGGCAGTGTTAATGATGCAAGTCCAATAAAAATAATTTTTTGAATTGTATTTTCAATAAGATCAAAGTTTGAAAGAGCATACAAACATACAATTAATGCAATAAATGTAACAATAGTTAAAGGTAGAGCCTTTAACGCAAAACTTTTAATACCCTTATAAATATTAGGATTTAATTCACTTGAAATTACAATAATATTTTTGAGCGAGTGAATAAAACAAAAATATAAAGTAAATGCAGTTATTGTACTAAATAATTTAAAAATAATTATTATTAAAAAAACTTCAAAAAAAATAGAAATTAAATCTTTAGAAATAATTTTTTTTTCTATAAAGAAATATAAATAAAAAAAAAATTGAAACAGCAAATTTGTAAACAGCATTGTGTTAATCCAATTATTTGGAATTAATGTAAATTCATTTAAAAAAAGAATTTTATTAAAAATTTCATTTGTTTCATTAAATTTAAAAAAAAGTGGTAGTAAAATAATTAAAGAACCTTTTAAAAAAAATATTATTGATTGATATTTATTACATTTTGATAAATAAATTTCTAAATCTTCCTTCCCAAAATGAAAAGAAGAAATAATCAAAAAAAGAATTAAAGTAATTTTTGGACTTAATTGCCAAATATAAAGAACAATTAATGCAAGCCCAATATAAGTTAAGTAGAATAGAAATTTTGAATTTTTATTTATTTTATATAATAACTTACTTGCTTTGTGACTATCGTATGCGCCATGAGATATACCAATTGTTATAATTAAGAAAAAACAAATAAAATATTTATTTATTGAAGTTAAGTTAGTTAAATTCTCAATTATGAATAAAAATATAATTAAAATTAAAAAAAAAATATTAACTTTATTAAAATATTTTTTAATTTTTGCGTTCATTGAGTTATAAATTAAATAATTTTTTTATAAAAATTAATTTGGGCATACTTAAAATTATCTTAAAATCTTCATAAAAATTACTATTATTAGATAGAAAATTTATAATACTTTTTGTTTTATTCTTTTTGAATAAGTCCATAAAAATATTTTGCATGTGATTTCTTTTTTCTAACAAAACTCTAATAAATATATTGTCTAAAAAATTATATTTAGGACTTAAACCAACTTTATTTATAATTTTATTTTGCTGTATATCAGTGACAATTTGTTTGACGGATTTCTGTATACTTAAAAAAGTATAACCAGTACTTTTTCTAGTTAGATTAGCAGATGTTCCTATTGGTATTATTTTTTTAAAATTATTATTATTTTTGAAATGATGCATAGGAATTGATCCTATTTCAAAATATTTTTTTTCATAATCTTTTTGATAATTAAGATTATTATTAATGTAATTATTTATTTCGGAAAGATAGCGTTCTACCGTAAAATTTTTATGTTCTGAGATCCATGTATTTTCAATAAAAATTTTATTCTTATTTAATGGTAGTATATAAAAAAAATGTACCCATTCATCTTGTGGACAATTAAAATCCATTAAAATAGGACATTTTGGCAAATCCACATTTTCTTTAAATTCAATTTCACATCCATAAAAATGTTGAAAAATCTTATTCTCAGATGTTTTTTTATTATCGAGCGAACTGTTAAATATTAAATTTGATTTAAAAATTTCATCATCAGCATGCAACTCAACTTCATTACTTTTTTCATAAATTTTATTAATAGATTTATTTAAAAAGAATTTAATATTTTTATTTGTAGATAAATTAGTTATAATTTTTTTATAAAATTTTTCACTATCAACTGACTGATACTTAAAATTCTTACAATCTAAAATAATTTCTTCGCGATTATTTTTTATAATAAATTTATCCCATTCATTCATTAAACAATCAGTGAAAGAATGTTCTTGAATGTTCCAATAGGACCAAATTTTATCTCTTTTGAAATCTTTTCTTTTGTCAAAAATTGCACAAGTCTTATTTAAAAAAAGATTATTTTTGTTCATTTCAAAGGCTAGAGATAGGCCCGAACAACCAGCGCCAATAATAATATAATCAAATTTGTTCATTAATAAATTACATATTTCTTTTAATAACTACAAAAATATAAAATGATTTAATTGTCATAAAAATCTTTTCATAAAAATTTAAATAAGTTCTTTTTAAAAATAATTGATCGTAATTTGTATTAAGAATTTTTTTTCCAATATCTCTATATAGTGAACTTGCTAAGAAAATTGGAAATCGTATTTCTTTTGGTAGAAATTTAATTCCTTTATTTCCATTATTATAATATTTATCTGCTAGTAAAATTATTTTTTTAATAGCTAAAAATAAATATTTTTTATTATAATTATTATTTATAATATCTTTAGCATTAAGTTTTTCTTTTAAAAAATTTTTAGGTATATAAATTCTCTGTAGATGAGCATCTTTTAATACATCTCGAGAAATATTAGTTAGCTGCATTGCGATTCCTAAATTAATTGCATGTTTGATTGCCTTTGTGCTTGTTGTCTTAAAAATGTAAGCCATCATTGCACCTACTGTACCGGCTACATAATATGAATATTTTAAAAGTTGTTTGATTGTTTTTATTTTAACATTTTTAGTATCTAAATTTACTCCGTAAAACAAATCTTCAACATATTTTTTTGGAATTTTATATTTTTTTTCAATTTTTTTAAAATTATTAATTATTGTATTATTTGATTTCGGACTTTTGTAATAATTTATAAATTTTTTAATATTATTTTTATTATCTATTTTTTCATCAACTAGATTATCAACCACTCTGCAAAAGGCGTATAAATTTGCACAATCTTTAAAGATTTCTTTTTTTAAAAATTTTCCTGCCCAATAAAATGATTTTCCATGTTCCTTTATGTATTGTTCAGTCTTCATTTTATTCTTGGAATAATTTTTTCTAATATCTTTGCCGATGATAAAACTCCAGGAATTCCAGCACCAGGATGTGTGCCAGCACCGACAAAAAATAAACCTTTATATATTTCAGATTTATTGTGAAATCTGAAATAGGCTGACTGTGAAAACTTTGGCTGAATTGAAAAACCAGATCCATGTAAAGTTTTAAGTTCATTTTCAAAATAATCAGGCGTTATATAAAAATCTTCTTCAATGAATTCTTCAATTTTTGGCAATAGAGTTGAACTTAGTTTTTTTATTATTATTTTTTTAAAATTTTCAGCTTCTTCTTCCCATTTAATTTTGGATAGATTATTTGGAACTGGTACTAATACATAAAAACAATCTTTATTATCTGGAGCCATACTAGAGTCAGTTGCAGTTGGTCGATGCAAATAAAAACTTATGTCGTTATCTAAAATTTTTTGGTTAAATATTTTATTTAATAATTCTTTATAAGAATTTCCAAAATAAATAGTGTGATGTTCAATATTATTATATTTTTTTTTTGATCCAAAATAATAAACAAATAATCCCATAGAATAGTCCATACGTTTAACTTTAGCTGTAAATAAAAAATTATTTTTTTTATTTAATAAATATTTATAAACAAATGGAGGATCGGCATTACAAACGATAATTTTTGAATTAATAATTTTATTATTCTTAGTTATAATGCCAGACACATTTTGATTTTCTGAGGTAATTTTAATTACTTCATCATTTTTGATAACTTTAACTCCAATTTCATTCATTAATTTTTCTAATGATAAAATAATTTTTCCAGTTCCCCCTAACGCATAATGTACACCCCATTTTTTTTCTAAATATAAAATTAATGTATAAATTGAAGTTGTTGAAAATGGATTTCCTCCTATTAAAAGAGGATGTACACTAAAAATTTTTCTTAATTTTTCATTATTAATAAATTTTGAGACTAATTTATAAACAGAAAAATAACTTTTAAGAATTAATAATGATGGAATCTGTTTTAACATGAAGGTAAATTTTGAAAAGGGTTTATCTGCTAATTCTAAATAGCCTTTATTAAATATTTTTTCGGAAAATTTTATTAGTTTTTCAAATCCTTTAATGTCAGTAGAGTCAAATTTTGATATTTCTTTTAAATTTTCTAAATGATTATTAGTGTAATTAAATTTTGATAAGTCACTAAATATAAATTGATACCAAATCTTTAATGGAACAATTTTTACATAATCTTTTATGTCTTTTTTAAATAATGAGAATAATTCCGCTAAAAGATAAGGAGCTGTGATTACTGTTGGACCGGCATCGAAAGTGTAACCATTTTTATAAAATGTTCTAGCTCTTCCTCCTAGGTCAGAATTTTTTTCTATTAATGTAACTTCATATTTCATAGCCCTTAATCTTATGGCAGCAGCAATACCTCCAAAACCTGATCCTATTACAATAGCTCTTTCGGTCATTTATTTTTTAATATTTAATTACAGGTTGTATTATTATGAAAACACTTAAAACCAGCAATTTAATTTAGTTTAAATAGCTTTTAAATTATTCCAAATTAATTTAATGTTTCGTCTTATAAATTAAACAAAACAAGGAAAAATTAAATGAAAACTGCTTTATTGCAATCTAGCGATTTAACAGGAATTACATTCTGGTTAATATCGATGGCTTTGTTAGCTACCACAGTTTTTTTCTTCATTGAGAGAAATTCAGTGAAGGCATCTTGGAGAACATCAGTTACTCTTTCAGGATTAGTAACGGGGATAGCTTTTGTACATTATATGTATATGAGAGAAGTTTGGGTAACGACAGGAACATCTCCCACAGTGTTTAGATACATTGATTGGTTACTAACTGTTCCTTTATTAATGGTTGAATTCTACTTCATTCTTTCTGCTGTGAAAAAAGTTTCAACAGGAATTTTCTGGAGACTATTAATTGGAACGCTAGTTATGTTAATTGGTGGTTATCTAGGTGAAGCTGGGTATATGAATATTAATGCAGGTTTTATTATCGGTATGGCTGGTTGGATCTTCATTTTATATGAAGTATTTTCCGGAGAAGCTGGTAGAGAAGCAGCAAGATTATCAGGTGCTGCTAAAGATTGTTTTGAATTCTGTAAATGGATCGTAACAATCGGTTGGTCAGTTTATCCATTAGGATATCTTTTTGGGTATATGACAGGATCTGCAAATGAAGTTACATTAAATCTTATATATAACTTAGCTGATTTTATTAATAAAATATTATTTGGACTAGTTATTTATAAAACTGCTGCAAGTCTAACACCAGCAGGATCTAAGTAATTAAAATTAATTCTTAAAAAGGCCCTGAAGATTATCTTTAGGGCCTTTTTTATTTAACCATAAAAATTTTTTATTTAAGATTAAATTACCATTTTTATAAAAAATTCCATTTTTGAAATCTTTTTTTAGAAAATAAGCTCCATCGAGATCAAGAAAATTACAATATTTTGCAATTATTAACGCAGGTATGATTGATAAAGATGAACTAATCATACAACCAAGTAATATTTTTTTATTTTTTTTCCTTAAATATTTAATAACTTCAAGACTTTTCTTTAAGCCACCAAATTTATCTAATTTTACATTTATAACTTGATAATATTTTAATATTTTATTTTTATTTTTAATGTGAAAAGATTCATCTGCACAAAATAATATTTTTGTTTTTATATTTTTAAGTTTGTAGTCTAATCCATATTTAAGAGGCTGTTCTATAATAATTACATTTAATTTTTCGAGATCTTTAATAATTTTTTTAAGCGACCTAAAATCTAATCCTTCGTTGGCATCAATTATTATTTTTGAATTAGGACATTTTTGATTTATAAATTTTATAGTTTTTAAAATATTATTTTTATTAATTTTGACTTTAATAAGATTTATATTTTTAAATTTATGAATTATTTTCTTAAGTTTTTTTTGGTCAAATATAGGAATAGTAATTGAAGTTAGGTATTTTTTTTTTAAACAATATTCATTATTTTTATTTAGATTGAGATGTTTGTTAGCTAACTCTAATGCATTTCTTAAAGCTAAATATTTAATTTCATGTAGTTTATTTTTTTTTATTATTTGTAAAATTTTATCTTTATTTTTTTTTAAATATGAAAATATTTTTTTTTGGGTTTCGCCATATCTTTTGTAAGGTATACACTCTGCAAAACCACTTCTGTTATCTTCTGTAAGTTTTATTATTATTACGTCTATAAATTTTTTGGTTTCTCTTGATATTCTAAAAGAATCTTTTAAAAAAAATTTTTTTTTAACAAATTGTAATTTTAAAAACATAAATTCA
>NZ_JAYQPI010000012.1:0-21005 GCF_038145245.1 Candidatus Allofontibacter sp.
TATCCACATACACTCTTAAAGGTAGAAAATTTGATTCAAAATGGAATCAAAACGGAATCAAAACGAGAACATTCATCTAATTTTGTTATTATTTTATGTGGGTAACTTAATTTTGTATCCAGGGATTTTTCTTTTTATCGTCTTTTTCATTAAGAGCTTTAAAGAATGCTTTTTGAGGAATTAAAAAGTTGCCAAAGAAGAACATCACAGCTGCTCCAAATATAAATCCTCCAATATGAGCTCCATAGGCAACTCCGCCCTGACCTGAACTTCCGCTTGAACTAATAAATTGCAATATAAACCAAAAACCTAGAACAAACATTGCAGGAATTTTTACTATTTGAGAAAAAAAACCAAAAGGTATCAACACTAAAACTTTATTTCTGGGGTATCTGATTAGATATGCACCTAGAACACCACTAATAGCTCCACTTGCACCAACCATTGGAATAGTTGAGTTTACATTTAAATATACTTGGGTCATTGCGGCCGCAACCCCTGATGCTAAGTAAAATAAAATAAATTTTATTTTTCCAAGATCATCTTCAATATTGTCAGCAAAGATCCACATATAAAGCATATTACCGATTAAATGCATAAAACCTCCATGCATAAACATTGATGTTATTAAGGTAAGATATGGATCAATTTTATTCAGCTCATTTGGCAAAGGTTCTGTACCCAACAGCGAGGCGGGAACAACCCCATAAGAATAAAATAAATTGCCATTATCAAAACCTGTAGAACTTATTTGTATTAAAAAAACTAAAATACAAATACCTATTATTGTGTAACTAAGTACTGGAGTTGAAAGTGTATTATTTTCGTCTTTTAATGGGATCACGAATTAGTTTCCGCATTGTGCTCGGTGCATCATTAAATGGTCAAGCAAAATACACGCAAGCATTGCTTCCCCAATAGGAACAGCACGAATACCAACACAAGGATCATGTCTTCCTCGAACAGAAATTTTTGTATTTCTTCCTTTGGTATCAATAGTGTCACGAGTATTTAATATAGAAGATGTAGGTTTAACTGCAAACGATGCGATAATTTCTTGACCTGTAGAAATTCCACCTAAAATTCCTCCTGCGTTATTAGATAAAAATTTTGCTTTTCCTCCTTTGGATCTTATCTCATCAGAATTAGTTTCTCCTGTTAAGCTTGCAGCATTCATGCCAGCTCCAATGTTAACGCCTTTCACTGCATTAATACTCATAAGACCAGCAGCAATATCTTGATCGAGTTTTGAGTAAATAGGCGCACCTAGACCAACTGGAACTCCTTTAGCTCTAAGCTCTATTACTGCGCCACATGAGCTCCCAGCTTTTCTAATGTCTAGTAAATATTGTTCCCATACGGGCACAGTTTCTTTGTCAGGACAAAAAAAAGGATTTTTTCTAATTTCTTTATCATTCCAAAGTTTACGATCAATCATCAATGGACCAATTTGTATGACTCCACCAACAATAGAGAATTTTTTTCCAAGTAATTTATTTAATACAACTTTGGCAATAGCACCTGCTGCAACGCGCGAAGCAGTTTCTCTGGCCGATTGTCTTCCTCCACCCCTAAAGTCTCGGTTTCCATACTTCATAAAGTAAGTAAAATCAGCATGTCCTGGTCTAAATTTATCTTTTATACTTTCATAATCTCTAGACTTGGTGTCTTCATTAAAGATGATCATTGAAATTGGCGTTCCTGTTGTTTTTCCTTGAAACACTCCAGACAATATTTGCACCTGATCTTTTTCTTTTCTTTGAGTTACAAATTTTGATTGACCAGGTCTTCTTTTATTTAATTCGATTTGAATATCTTTTTCAGAAATAACAATATTTGGAGGGCAACCATCAACTACACAGCCAATTGCTGGACCGTGAGATTCTCCCCATGTGGTAAATCTAAATAGCTTTCCAAAAGTATTAAATGACATTAAATATATTTTATAAGGTATTTTTAGTTATTTATGAATCAAAAAAAATATAAAACAAATAAACTTGGACTGAATGCGTGTTTTCTTGATAAGAAAAATCCATTTGAGCTCTTTAAGGTATGGATGGCTAAAGCAAAAAAAACAGAAATTAATGATCCTAATGCTTTAGCGCTTGCAACGGTTAATCAAAATAAACAGCCGTCAGTTCGTATGGTTCTATTAAAAGGTTTAACAAATACGGAGTTTATTTTTTATACAAATCTAAAAAGTAAGAAAAGTAATGAATTAAAAATCAATCCCAAAGCATCCATGTGTTTTCATTGGAAAAGTATAAGACGACAAATAAGAATTGACGGAAATATAAAAAAAGTTCCAAGTAAAATTGCTGATCAATATTTTAATACTAGACCCTATGGTAGTAGAATTGGAGCATGGGCATCCATACAATCAACTCCAATGGAATCTAAGTTAGATTTAATAAAAAGAATTGAACAATACAAAAGAAAATTTCCGGCTCATAAAAAAGTTCCAAGACCCCCTTATTGGTCAGGTTGGGCCTTAAAAGCAAATCAAATTGAATTTTGGTTAGATGGTAGTAATAGAATTCATGAAAGGCTGAAATATACAAGATCTGGATCTAAATGGATTAAAGAAATTTTATATCCTTAAACTTTTATAAATAAATGCAAAGTATATTAGACCCTGCAATTTTATTTTTCATCTTTGGAGTTTTTGCTGGAGCTGTTAGATCTAATTTAGAAATCCCATCTGCAATTACTAAATTTTTATCATTATATCTTTTAATGGCTCTAGGATTAAAAGGAGGATTTGCTTTGCAAAAATCAGGAATAACAATTGATATAGCAAAAACTTTGTCAATTGCTGTTATACTTGCAATTATCATTCCTATTCTTGGATATTATTTTCTTAAAAAAAAATTAAATAGTTATGACTCTGCGGCAATTGCAGCAACTTATGGCTCGGTAAGCGCTGTGACCTTTATTACTGCTAGTCAATTCTTAGATCAGAACCAAATTACATATGGAGGTCATATGGCAGCAGCCATGGCGTTAATGGAGTCTCCAGCAATTATTCTTGCAGTTTTTTTAGCAAGTGCTGTAAAATCTAGTAAAAAACAAAGCTCTCTTAACTTGTTACATAAATCTTTTACCGACGGTGCTCAATTACTTTTAATTGGAGCAATGATCGTTGGTCTTTTTGCTGGTGCTAATGGTGAGAGAATTATGGCACCTTTTTCGATTGATTTATTTAAAGGCATGCTAGCTTTTTTCTTACTTGATATGGGATTGATGGTAGCTAAAAATTTTAAACAAGTTTTAAATAAACCTGCTTATGTTTTAATTTACGGAGTATTTGCGCCGCCCATTCATGCATTATTAGCTTTATTAATATGCAAAATTGCTGATGTTAGTTTGGGTGAAACTATTTTATTAATGATTTTATCTGCTAGCGCTTCATATATAGCTGTACCAGCTGCTTTAAAATATGCTCTACCAAAAGCTAATCCATCCCTATATTTTGGAATGTCATTAGGATTAACTTTTCCAATAAATATCATAATTGGAATTCCACTTTATACATTTATTGCTAAATTATTTTTTTAGAGAAAAAGATTTATGATTTTTTTACTCGACTATAAATTTTATCAAAGCCTTTACTTAAACTTTTAAATATTCCAGATTTTTTTGATCTCATTAAAAGTTCTTCGTTGATTCCACCTTTGGTCTGGAATTCTGCAATCATTTTATCTATTGAATAATTATAGCTTTTAAAAAGTTCATTATTTAAGGCTTTAAATAAATGATTTATATATTCTTTGGATTTATTTTGATTAATACCTTTTTTTACAAACCATTTGTGAGCAGTATTAAATATCTCAAGATATGTTGCCATAAATGAAGTCATTACCCACAATTTTTTATTCTCTTTTTCATAATTTGTAGCAATGACTTTTCCAAGTTTTTTAAAAAAGTTTTCAATAATCTTATTTTTTGGATAAATGATAATAGGTCCAAGATTATATTTAATCATAGGAAGTGGAGCTATTTTAAATATTCTTTTAGCTGGAAAAATTATTTTTTTTAGTTCTTGATTATGAATGGTAGACATAAAGTTTAATACCGTATGATTTTTTTTAAATTTTAATTTACTTAATATTTTCTTACCAACTTTTGGTGTAACAGAAAGTACGATCCAATTAGATTTATCAATTACTTCTTGATTAGATTTTGCAATTTTTATCTTTTTAAATTTATTTTTTATAGATCTACTTTTTTTTTTATTTTTGGGAGAAAGAATTATCTCTTGAAAGTTAATCTTTGCTTTAAATATTCCTTCAATAAGTGAAGTTGCTATTTTTCCAACACCAATAAAACCTAATTTCATAGTTTTAAAAATTAATTAAATTAGATATATCATTCATAAGAGCAATTATAAGATTATTAAAACTTTTGTTTTCCACATAATTAAACTTATTAACCTGATTCAAATTGACTTTTAACATCGTATAAACGATTATTAGATTCGTAGGGAAGAGACCTCTCGTAGGCACCGAAGGAGCAACAGCCCAGGAAACTCTCAGGTAAAAGGACCTTACAATTATATAACTCTGGAAAGAAAGTTTAAAACTTCACCGAAGGAGCAATACTCTCAGGTAAACATACAGATGGGCCAACAAGAATTGGAGTTATATAATATTTATGAGTGTTGCAGATTTTGAGTTAAAAAAATCAAATAAAACAACCTTATACGAATTTCATAAAAGTTTTGGTGCCAAGCTTGTAAATTTTGCAGGTTATGAAATGCCAATTCAATATCAAGATGGGATTATTCAAGAACACATACATACAAGAAACTCTATTGGAATTTTTGATGTTTCGCATATGGGTCAATTAAATATAGAATGTGGGAGCAGTATTTTTCCTTATCTTGAAAAAATAATTCCATTAGATTTTTCAGCAATTGAGAATAATCAATCTAAATATTCATTTCTATTAAATGATAATGGGGGAATCGAAGATGATTTAATTGTAACTAAAGTAAATACTGGAATTAAAATTGTGCTTAATGCAGCTTGCAAAGATAATGATACTAAAATTATTAAAGAATCAATTGGTGGAGGATTTACCGCGGTATTAAGAGAAGATGTATCATTAATTGCAATTCAAGGCCCACGTGCTGTTGATGCTATGGAAAAAATTTTTAATGGTATTTCAAAACTTAATTTTATGCATGGAAATTATTTTGAATATAAAAAAAAAAAAATTTTTATAACAAGATCAGGATATACCGGTGAAGATGGTTTTGAGGTTTCCATAGAAAATGAGGATGTTCAAGAATTGACGCAAGATATCATGAGAGTTTCTGAAGCTAAACTTATAGGACTTGGCGCAAGAGATTCGTTGAGATTAGAAGCAGGACTATGTTTGTATGGGCATGACATTGATGCAAAAACTACACCAGTGGAAGGCGCCTTATCATGGGCAATTCCTAAAATAAAAAAAGAAAAGGGTGGATTTTTAGGGAATAAAATAATTCTAGATCAAATTAAAAATAAACCTAAAAAAATTAGAGTTGGAATAAAACCAGAGGGTAAAATTATTGCAAGAGAAGGAACCAAAATTTTCTCAAATGATCAAAAAGAAATAGGACATATAACTAGTGGTGGTTTTGGACCTAGTGTAAATGGACCTATTGCTATGGGATATGTTGATTATGATCAATCAAAAGAAGGCAATACAGTAATTTTGAAAATTAGAGAAAATATGGTGCAAGGAGTAATAAGTAAGCTTCCTTTTTATAAAAAAAACTATGTGAAAAATTAAATATGACAGAAAAAAAATACTCAAAAAAACATGAATGGTTAGAAGTAAATGATAATATTGCAACAGTTGGGATTACCAAGCATGCAGCAGCTCAATTAGGTGATATTGTTTTTGTAGAAGTTCCATCATCTGGAAAATCTTTTAAAAAAGATGATCCGGCTGCAGTTGTTGAGTCAGTGAAAGCTGCAAGTGATGTTTATTCTCCACTCACTGGTGATATTAAAGAGTCTAATCAAGCAATTGTTATAGATCCATCGCTTATAAACAAAGATCCAGAAAATTCAGGTTGGTTTTTCAAAATTACGATCAAAGATCAAAACGAGCTTAAAGACTTATTAGATAAGAGTGATTATGAAAAATATGCAGTGGAGAATCCAAATTAATGAGAGATTTAAGTAATTCTAGAGAATTTATTGGACGTCATATTGGCCCATCAGACGAACATGTCAGAATTATGCTTTCATATTTAAATGTTAAATCATTAGATGAATTTATTAAAAAGATTGTTCCAGATAAAATTTTAGAAAAAGAAGACCTAAAATTAGATGATGCTATTTCAGAAGATAAAGCTCTTAAATTATTAAAACAAATTTCTCAAAAAAATAAAATTTATAAAAATTATTTGGGAGCAGGATATTATGGAACTATCACTCCTAATGTTATTTTAAGAAATGTACTAGAAAACCCAGGATGGTATACCGCTTATACTCCTTATCAGCCGGAAGTTGCGCAAGGAAGATTGGAGATGTTATTAAATTTTCAGCAAATGATTATTGATCTTACCAAGATGGATATCGCAAATGCATCACTGCTTGATGAAGGAACAGCTGCAGCAGAAGCAGTAGGTTTATGTCAAAGAACTAATACAGATAATTTAAATAAAATTTTTGTTTCTAATAGATGTAATCTTCAAACAATTGATGTAGTTAAAACCAGAGCAGAACCTTTTGGCCTTGAAATAATTGTAGGCGATTATGATGTAGATCTTCCCAAATTAGATAATTTGTTATGTGCAATCGTTCAATATCCAGATTCACTTGGTAGTATTTATAATTTAAAAGAAATTATCGATATTATTCATAATAAAAAAGGCAAAGCCATTGTTATAACTGATTTACTAGCTCTGACTTTAATTAAGCCTCCAGGAGAAGTAGGTGCTGACATTGTAGTTGGAAACTCGCAAAGATTTGGTGTGCCTATGGGATACGGAGGTCCCCATGCTGCTTTTTTTGCAACTAAAGATGAATTTAAAAGATCGATGCCTGGGAGAATTATAGGTGTTTCTGTTGATAGAAAAAATAAACAAGCATTAAGGATGGCTTTGCAGACTCGTGAACAACATATACGAAGAGAAAAAGCAACCAGCAACATTTGCACTGCTCAAGCATTACTTTCAATTATGGCAGTTGCCTATGCAATTTATCATGGTCCTGAAGGGATAAAAAAAATAGCTGAGCGAACAGCTGGAATTGCAAATTTATTTGCTCAGGGGATACAAAAAAATAATTTTAAAATAATTTCTCAAAATTATTTTGATACCGTGACTATATTTACTGGGGATGAAACAGAAGATTTTTATAAAAAAGCTTTAGCTAAAAAAATTAATATTAGAAAACTAAAAGATTCAATCAGTATTTCTTTTGATGAGACTTCTGAAATTAATGATTTAAAAGATTTATTTGATGTATTTGGTATTAATGAAAAAATATCTAACGAGACTAATATTGATCAGATTTCTAAAGAATTCTTAAGAACATCAAATTATTTAACTCATGAAGTATTCAATTCTTATCATTCAGAAACTGAAATGCTTCGATATTTAAAACGTCTGGAAGATAAAGATATTTCCTTAAATAGATCAATGATTGCATTAGGTTCTTGCACAATGAAATTAAATGCAGTTGCAGAAATGATCCCAGTTACTTGGCCTGAATTTGGATCTCTTCATCCATTTGTCCCAGTAGATCAAGCAGAAGGTTATCATCTAATGTTTAATGATTTATCTAAAATGCTTTGTGAAATTACTGGATTTACTAAAGTTTCTCTGCAACCCAATTCTGGTGCCCAAGGAGAATATTCAGGTTTGATGGTTATTAGAAAATATCATTTATCTAATGGCGATAAAAATAGAAATGTTTGTCTTATCCCAAGTTCAGCGCATGGAACAAATCCTGCAAGTGCACAAATGGCTGGAATGAGAGTTGTGGTTATTAATTGCGATAAAGATGGTAATGTTGATTTTGAAGATCTTAAAAATAAAGCAATAGAGCATTCAAAAAATTTAGCCGCATTAATGGTCACCTATCCATCCACACATGGAGTATTTGAGGAACAAATCACAGATATCTGTAAAGTTATTCATGACAACGGTGGACAAGTTTATATGGATGGCGCGAATTTGAATGCACTTGTTGGAATTGCAAAACCAGGAAAGTTTGGACCTGATGTTTGTCATATGAACTTACACAAAACATTTTGCATTCCTCATGGGGGTGGAGGACCAGGAATGGGACCTATAGGAGTTGCACATCATTTAGAGAAATTTTTACCAAATCATCAAGTAATAAAAGAAAATTCAGGACCTAGTACAGGTATGGGCGCTGTATCATCTGCCCCATGGGGAAGCGCATGTATTCTTCCAATATCATGGATGTATATAAAAATGATGGGAATAACAGGACTTAAAAGAGCAACTCAAATAGCAATTTTAAATGCGAATTATATTTCAAAAAAATTATCTGAACATTTTAGCACGTTATATAAAGGTAAAAATGGATTTGTTGCTCATGAGTGTATTATAGATTTGAAATCTATTAAGGCTGAAACAGGAGTTAGCGAAGAAGATATTGCGAAAAGATTAATAGATTATGGTTTTCATGCTCCAACGATGTCCTGGCCAGTTGCTGGAACTTTAATGATCGAACCTACTGAAAGTGAAAGCCTGAGTGAATTAAATAGATTTTGTGATGCATTAATTAATATTAAAAAAGAAATTAATATGATTAAAAATAAATTATTCGATGTTAAGGATAATCCCCTTAAAAACGCACCGCACACATTTCTTGAACTTTCAACAGATGTTTGGGAACATAAGTATACTAGAGAACAAGCAGCCTTTCCTTTGCAATATTTAAAAAATAATAAATATTGGGCGCCAGTTTCAAGAGTAGATAATGTCTACGGCGATAGAAATCTCGTTTGTAGCTGCCCAAGCTTAGAAAGTTACAAAGAAGAAGCGGCATAAATGAAATTAGAATTACTATATAACCCTGGCAATGTTCTCTGTGACTTTCTTAATATAAAAGATGATCACAAGTTTATATTAAGAGTTTTTGTAAATTTAACTTATTATGGACATATATTAGCAGCTCTTGCTTTATTGTATGTAAAAGTAACCAGTTAATTATGAGAAAGATTAAATCAAAATCTCAAGGTTATTTAAGTTTAGTCGCAATAGTTTTAGCTACTTTTTTAATAACTTTTCCAGCAGGATTTGTAACAAGAGCAGCTTTAGATCCTTGGTATTTTAATTTAGTAAAACCAGCTTTTAATCCACCAAATTGGATTTTTGGACCTGTATGGGCATTACTTTATGCAATGATGTCAGTTGCGGCTTGGCTAGCTTATAAAAAAAGCAAAAATTCAAATAAAATTTTAGTAGTTTATTTTATTCACTTACTAATTAATGCAAGTTGGAGTTATGTTTTTTTTTATTATAAACAAATTTTTCTTGCGAGCTTTATAATTTCAATCATTATTTTTTTTATTTTATATTTAATGGTTTTATATTCTAAATATAGCAAATCTTCAGTCGTATTAATGCTACCTTATTTTGCGTGGTCAACATTTGCGCTGTATTTGAATAGTACGATTTATATTCTTAATTCGACCTATTGATTAAATAAAAAGTTAGTTCTTGAAGATTTTTTTTAATTTCAGAATCTTTGAATATATTTAAAGAATCAGAAGATACATTTGAAAAATGCTCAGCTCTTTTTTTACAAATAGCAATCACGCTATATTTTTGCATTAAAGATAAAACTTTGTTTAATTCTTCTTCAGTCCTTTTTTCCTGTGAAAAAAATTTTTTAACTAACTTTCGTTCATTGTCATTAGATTTTTGGAATAAAATAATAATTGGTAAAGTAATTTTACCTTCATAAAAGTCATTACCAATATTTTTGCCAAATGCTTTAGTAGAATTATAATCTAAAATATCATCACTAATTTGGAATACGATACCAAGATTAATTCCATAAGATTGTAATGCTTTTTTTTCGTTTTCAGATTTATTTGCAAGACATCCACCCACTTTCATTGCTGCACCAAATAATGAAGCAGTTTTTTGTGTAACAATATCTAAATAAACTTGCTCAGTAATATCAACTTCGTTTTTATGTTGAAGTTGCAGTACTTCACCTTGAGCAATCTCTGCTGATACATTTGATAAAAGTTTTAAGACTTCTAGCGAACCAACATCAACCATAATTTCAAAGCATCTACTTAAGAAATAATCTCCAACCAAAATAGAAGGTTGATTCCCCCAAATAACATTTGAAGTTTTTTTACCTCTTCTTACTGAACTATTATCAATAACATCGTCATGTAATAAAGTTGCGCTATGTATAAGTTCAACGCATGCAGCTAAATGAATATTATGTTCTTCTTTATACTCATTTAATTTAAAACTTGCTAAAGTCAGAATAGATCTTAATCTTTTTCCACCAGAGTCTAATTGATATAACGTCATTTTACCAATTAGATCGACTTCACTTGATAATTTTATTTTTGTAAATTCTTCTACTTTATCTAATTCTGTATTAAATATTTCCCTAAGAGAATCATAAGGACTTTTTTTCTGAAACTTCTCTAGTTGAACGATATTATTTTTCACGTCGAATTTGTAGCATTAATAATTATAAACTTTTATTAAATTTTTATTCTGGAATACTATTAATAAATGTTTAAAAGACATTAAATAAACATGTTTTCTTTATTTAAATCAAAACCAACAGTCTCTTTAATTAGATTAAATGGGGTTATAGGAAATGTAGGCAGATTTAGCCAAGGAATGAGCTATGCCAGCCAAAGTGACATTATAAAAAAAGCCTTCGCTTTAAAGAATATTAAAGCAGTTGTGATTTCTATTAACTCTCCAGGAGGGTCCCCAGTTCAATCTAATCTTTTATATGATCTTATTCGATCTGAGGCAGAGGAAAAAAAAATTAAAGTTATAACTTATGCTGAAGATGTGGCAGCTTCAGGCGGGTATATGTTGATGTGTGCAGGAGATGAAATTTATGCAAATGCTAATTCAATTGTTGGATCTATCGGAGTTATTTATTCAGCATTCGGATTTCAAGAGTTAATAAAAAAAATTGGGGTACAAAGAAGAGTACATACCGCAGGAGAAAGCAAGAGCATTTTAGATCCATTTTTAGAAGAAAAAAAAGAAGATGTAGAAAAGTTAAAATCTTTGCAAAAAGATTTACATGAAGAATTTATTAATTTAGTCAAAAATAGTAGAAAAGATAAGTTAAAATCTGAAAATTATTCAGTATTATTTTCTGGAGAGTTTTGGTCTGGAAAAAAATCATTACAACTTGGATTAATTGATGGAGTCGGAACTTTACAAGAAATTTTAAAACAAAAATTTGGTAAAGATATTAAAGTTAAAAAATTTGAAGCGGCGCAAAGTTGGTTAAAGAGAAAACTTTCCTCACAATTACAAGGATCGTATTCAGAAGTTATAAATGAACTGGAAGTAAGATCGATCTGGAACAAATATGGCTTATAAAAATGGTAATTAAAAAAAAATTAAATAAAAAAAAAACTATAACTAAAAAAAAAGTTGTAACTAAAAATAAGTCTAAGTCACAAGATTTATCTTTCCAGGATATTATATTTAAATTACAAAAATTTTGGTCCGATTATGGTTGCGTAGTGATGCAGCCTTATGACATGGAAGTTGGGGCTGGAACTTTTCATCCTGCAACAACTTTAAGATCACTTGGACCTAGACCTTGGAAAACAGCTTATGTTCAGCCATCTAGAAGACCTACAGATGGTCGTTACGGAGACAATCCTAATAGACTTCAACACTATTATCAATTTCAAGTTTTAATCAAACCATCACCAGAGAATGTACAAAGTCTTTATCTTAGAAGTTTAAGTGCACTTGGAATTAATTACAAAGAGCATGATATTCGTTTTGTAGAAGATGATTGGGAAAGTCCTACATTAGGCGCTTCAGGACTTGGATGGGAAGTTTGGTGTGATGGAATGGAAATTACACAATTTACCTATTTTCAACAGATGGCAGGGTTTGAATGCAAGCCAGTCTCAGCAGAAATTACTTATGGTCTTGAGAGAATTACAATGTTTATTCAAGGAGTAGATAGTGTGTTTGATATTAGATGGAATAATGAAGGCATAAAATATGGAGAAGTTTATAAACGTAATGAAAAAGAATTTTCAGCGTATAATTTTGAATTTGCTAATTCAGATAATCTTTTAAAATCATTTGCGATGGCAGAGGGTGAGTGTCAGAATTTATTATCTAAAAATTTAGCTCTACCGGCTTATGATCAGTGCTTAAAGGCTAGTCATATCTTTAATACTTTAGATGCAAGAGGGGTTATATCTGTGACAGAAAGAGCTGGATTTATTAACAAAATTAGAACACTTGTTAAGAGTACAGCAGAAGTTTGGTTAAAGAACTCTGACTAATGTCTGATTTATTATTAGAATTATATTCAGAGGAAATACCACCTACTTTACAAGAAGATGCTAAGAAGAATATTGCAACAAACTTTACGTCATTTTTTGAAAAGCATAATTTTAAAAAAGTTGAAAGTGAAATTTATTCAACTCCAAAAAGATTAATTCTTTATTATAATAATTTACCAACAAATATTAAAACTGAAGCAAAGGTTTTAAGAGGTCCAAAAGTTGGAGCGCAAGAACAGGCAATACAAGGTTTTATTAAATCAAATAATTTAGATTTAAAAGATATTTACGAAGAAGAAACAGATAAAGGAAGATTTATTTTTGCAAAAACACAAATAAAAGAAATACCAGTTATTGAAGAAATTAAGAAAAATATCCCTCATTTTTTAAATGGCTTACAATGGAGAAAAAAAATGCGATGGGGTAATTATGATCTTTCTTGGGGCAGACCTTTAAAATCAATTTTATGTTTATTTGATAAACAAACTATTTCATTTAATTTTTTTCATTTAACATCTACAAATATTACTTATGTAGATGGGCCATTAGAAGATAAGGCAGTTATTATTAAAGATTATACTCATTTTAAAAAAATATTATCAGATAAAAAAATTACTTTTGACAATGCCGAAAGAGAGAAATTAATCACTAAAAACATTCAATCATTTCTTAAAAAGAATGATTGTGAATTAGAAATTAATAATAAACTACTTAAACAAGTTATTAATCTTGTTGAAGATCCCATAGTTTTAAAAGGATCATTTCTAAAAGATTTTTTAAAATTGCCAGAAGAGCTTCTTATTTTAACAATGCAACATCATCAAAGATATTTTCCTATGCGTTCTATTAATAATCATAAATTAATTAATAATTTTATTGTGGTTGCAAATAAAGAAGATATTAAAAATAAAATTATAAAAGGAAATGAGAAAGTTCTTACTGCTCGTTTAACAGATGCAAAATTTTTTTGGGAAAAAAATAAAAGTCAAAATTTAGTCAAACAAGTAAGCAAACTTAAAGGCATTACTTTTTATCAAAGCTTAGGTTCGCTTTATGACAAAACTCAGCGAATAAGAGTTTTAGCTTCATTGATCGCAGATATAATTAATTGCAAAAAAGATGATGTAGAAATAGCAGCTTCAATCTGTAAAGCAGATCTAGTTTCGGATTTAGTAGGAGAATATCCAGAACTTCAAGGTGTACTTGGAAAATATTTTGCAGTCGAGCAGGGTTTCAGTTTAGAAATTGCAAATGCAATTTCTGATCATTATTTACCTGTTGGACCAGAAGATAAAGTTCCTAAAGAAAAAGTTTCTATCGCGGTTGCGCTTGCTGATAAGATTGATAATTTAGTTGGTTTCTTTGGTATTAACGAAAAACCGACTAGTTCAAAAGATCCTTATGCGCTGAGAAGATCAGCGTTAGGAATTCTTAGAATATTAATTGAAAATAAAATTTTTATTTCATTAAAAGAATTAATTAATAACTCAAAAAATTCTTATCTTACTCAGAATGTAAATATAAAAAATCTGAAATTTAATGAGGAAATTTTAGCCTTTATTACAGATCGATTTAAAAACTTGCTTAAAGATCAAAAAATCAGACCTGATGTTATTGAGTCTGTCTTGTTTAATAGTAGATCCGATGATTATTTTTCATTGTTTACTAAGATCAAAAATTTAAACAAAGTAGTAAAGAGTAATGACGGGCAAAATGTCATTGCAGTTTATAAAAGATGCTCAAATATTTTAGAGCAATCCAAGAAAGAACTTAAGCAAGAATTTTATGGTGATCCAGACACAGTTTTATTTAAATATAATGAAGAAAATTTTTTATTAGAAAAAATAAATGAAATTAGAGAACATTATACAACTCCTGCACGATTAAGAACTGTAGAGCAGACGATGAGTTTATTAGCTGGCACAAAAGGTTTTGTTGATAAGTTTTTTGATAACGTAAAAGTTAATGATGAAAATGAGCAGATCAAAAAAAACAGACTAGAGTTACTATTCCTATTGTGCAAAACTTTTGATAGTTTTGCTGACTTTTCAAAATTTGAGGTTTAAAAAAAATGCCAAAGTGGGTTTATCAGTTTAACAGTACAAACTGCGAAGGAACTGTTTCGCAAAAACCACTTTTAGGTGGAAAAGGAGCAAACCTTGCAGAGATGGGAAAATTAGGCCTGCCTGTTCCTCCCGGATTTACAATTACAACAGAAGTTTGCAATGAATTTTATAAAAATAATCAAAAATATCCTGATGATCTTAAAATTCAAGTTGAAGACGCCATAAGAAATATTGAAAAAATTTTAGGAAAAAATTTTGGTGATATTAGTAATCCATTATTAGTATCTGTTAGATCAGGAGCAAGAGTATCAATGCCTGGAATGATGGATACCGTTTTAAATTTAGGACTAAACGATAAAACTGTTTTAGGATTAATAAAGAAAACTGATAACGAAACATTTGCATATGATAGCTACCGACGTTTTATTCAAATGTATAGCAATGTAGTTCTTGAAGTTGATCATCATAATTTTGAAGATTTGCTTGATAATTATAAGCTAACAAAAGGAGTGTTATCAGATACAGATCTCAAATCCGAAGACTGGAAAACAATTGTTGGAAATTATAAGGACATCGTAAAAAAACATACAAAAAAAGATTTTCCACAAGACTCTCATGAACAGTTATGGGGAGCGATAAGTGCCGTATTTAAATCGTGGCAAAATCAAAGAGCAAAAACTTATAGAAAACTAAATAATATTCCTGAAGAGTGGGGTACGGCAGTAAATATTCAATCTATGGTGTTTGGTAATATGGGGAATGATTGTGCAACTGGAGTTGCGTTTACTCGAAATCCATCAACAGGAGAAAATAGTTTTTACGGGGAATATTTAATTAATGCGCAAGGCGAGGATGTTGTTGCAGGTATTCGAACACCACGAAATATTACGAAAAAAGCAAGATTAGAATCTTCTTCTGATGATTTATCTTTAGAGGAAACAATGCCAGAAGCATTTGCTGAGCTTACTAAGATTTATAAAAAATTAGAAAGTCATTATCGTGATATGCAAGATATAGAATTTACTATTGAGAATAAGAAACTTTGGATGTTGCAAACAAGATCAGGAAAAAGAACTGCAAAAGCATCAATTAAAATTGCAGTAGATATGGTTAACGAGAAATTAATTACAAAAGATGAGGCTTTACTAAGAATTGATCCAAAAATCTTAGATACCTTACTTCATCCAACTTTAGACCCAAAAGCTAAAAAAAATGTAATTGCAAAAGGTCTTCCTGCTTCACCAGGCGCAGCAACCGGTAGAGTTACATTTAATGCAGATGATGCTGAACAAATGAAAGCTAATAATCAAAATACTATTTTAGTACGAGTAGAAACTTCTCCAGAAGATATACATGGAATGCATGCTGCAGTTGGAATTTTAACTTGTAGAGGAGGAATGACAAGTCACGCTGCTGTTGTGGCAAGAGGAATGGGTAGAGCCTGTGTTTCAGGAGCTGGAAATATAAAAATAGATTATTTAGCTAAACTTTTTAAAGTAGATAACACTGAAGTTAAAGAAGGAGATATTATAACAATTGATGGTTCAACAGGTGAGGTTATGCTTGGAGAAGTGAAAACAATTAATCCAGATATATCAGGTGACTTTTCTGAAATAATGAAATGGGCAGATCAAGTTAGAACTTTAAAAATTAGAGCAAATGCAGAAACTCCATTAGATTCTAAAACTGCAAGAGGTTTTGGTGCTGAAGGAATCGGACTTTGTAGAACAGAGCATATGTTTTTTGATGAAGAAAGAATTTTATATGTTAGACAAATGATCCTTTCAAAAACAAAAGAAGATCGTCTTAAAGCTTTAGATAAAATTTTACCATTTCAAAGAAAAGATTTTGTTGAAATCTTCACAATTATGAAAGGACTTCCTGTCACAGTAAGATTATTAGATCCTCCATTGCATGAATTTTTACCAAAAACAGAAAAAGAAATCGATATTGTTGCTAAATCTTTAAAAATTCATTCAAGTGAAATT
Source organism: Candidatus Allofontibacter sp. (assembly GCF_038145245.1). Classification (GTDB taxonomy): domain Bacteria; phylum Pseudomonadota; class Alphaproteobacteria; order Pelagibacterales; family Pelagibacteraceae; genus Fontibacterium. Next base: position 16,562 of record NZ_JAYQPI010000012.1, read on the forward strand.
AAAAATAGAATTAATTATTTGCACGAAGAAAATCCAATGTTAGGTCATAGAGGATGTCGTTTAGCTATTTCTTTTCCTGAAATTTACGAAATGCAATGTCGAGCAATTTTTGAAGCCTTATATGAATTACAAAAACAAAAAGTTGAGGCTGTAATTCCAGAAATTATGATTCCACTTGTAGCAACAGAAAGAGAAATTGAAATATTAAGAAACTTAGTTGATCGTATTGCACAAGAAGTTCAAAAAAATAATAATTTTAAAGTAGATTATTTAGTTGGAACCATGATTGAGCTTCCAAGAGCTGCTATTAACGCAAAAAATATTGCAAAGCATGCAGATTTTTTTAGCTTTGGAACAAATGATTTAACACAAACAACGCTTGGAATATCTAGAGACGACTCAGGAAAATTTTTAGATGATTATGTTGAGAATAAAATATTTAAAATAGATCCTTTTGTTAGTATTGATCAAGATGGTGTTGGTGAACTTATAAGACTTGCATGCTCTAGAGGACTTGAAACAAAAAATACTGTTAAACTTGGAATTTGCGGAGAGCATGGTGGAGATCCAGATTCGATAGATTTTTGTCATAGAACTGGTTTAAATTATGTGTCTTGTTCGCCTTATAGAGTTCCAATTGCAAGGTTGTCTGCAGCCCAAGCAAGAATAAGAGCTAAAAAATAACAAGAGTTTTTCTTAAATAAATTATTGGCTACTTACACTATTAGGAATTAACTAGTTAAAGGTGGTTATTTTGGAACCTATATAAAAAACGTGGATTTACTTAGGTTTTTTATGTTATTTTATTTAAAAAGTAGACTTTTCCATGTCAAAAAAACATTTACATAAAAGTGTAAATTAAATAGTTTCGCGCGAATTAACTAAACAAAAAAGTAAAACAAATGAAAACTATACTAGCAACAATCGTAAGTATGTTCTTATTCGTATCTTTTGCAAATGCTCAAGCAAAAACTTGTGCTGATTTAATCAAAGCATACGATGCTAAAGTAAAAACAGTAAAATTAGATGCAGCAGCTACTAAAAAAGCTGGTGATCTAAGAAAAGCAGCTGGCGACCAATTGACAGCTAAAAAAGAAGCTGATTGTGTAAAATCAATCAATGCAGCTTCTGCTGTTTTAACTCCAGCTAAGAAATAGTTATTTTTTAAAGTGCCAACATTTTGGTTGGCACTTTAAAACTCTTCTCCTTGCATCAAGCCAAATAATAAATTTACAATTACAAATTATTTTTTTAAGTGATCTTTGTGATGAATTACAAAGTAAAAATATGAAACAATACAAAATATACCAAATACAGAAAAAGCTAGTTGATAAGAAAAAAGATTACTGAAACCAAAAGATTTAAATAAATCGATCAAAATACCAATAAACCACTGCACTGTAAAAGTACCAAGAAATAGAATTAGATTGTAACTCGATAAAGCTTTACCAGCGATGGCATTAGAAAAGGTCATACCAACTGCTGGCTGCGCTAGAGACACGAATACACTAGAAATTAAAAAAAGTGAAAAATGAAAACCACTTACGTTTGCTCCAGAATAAATAATAAATCCAATAGTTAAAAAACTAAAAGGAACTCCCACTATAATAATTTTATCAGTAGAAATTCCTTTCTTATGAAAATAAGGATTAATCAGTCCCCATATAAAAAAAGTTACTAACATAGACAAATTTAACCAAAATAAATTAGTTGCAGATTGGATTGGTGTAAATCCACTCACATTTGTCATCCAAGGTCCTGCCCATAAAGTTTGTATTGCTTGTAACCCCCCATAATTAAAAAAACCGAGTGGGACTAAACTTAAAAAATATGGATGAGACCAAATAGTTTTGTAACTTGAAATCCCAATATTTTCTATTTGAGTTTCATCTTTATTCCAGTAAGGAATTATAAAAAATAAAAGTATTATCGTAACTAAAATTAGAATAGCAATAATTAAAAAAATATTTCTCCAACCAATTTGTGGTAATAACCACTGTATTGGAATTGTTGATGCCAACATTCCTAAAGCTCCCGTCATTAACATCCATGCATTAGCTCGTTGTTGCTGCTCATGAGGTAGCCATTTTCTATATCCTGTTAACGGAGCCATTAAACATACTGAGACTCCAATCCCAATTAAAATTCTAGATATTAAAAGATTAAAAAAATTTTCAGATTTTGAAAATGCTATAGTACTAATTAGTGCGATTATTAAAAATGAAATAATTATTTTTTTAGGTCCATATTTATCTAATAAATAACCTCCAGGAAGCTGCATTGCAGCAAATCCTAAAAAATACCCTCCGGCTAATAATCCAAGATCTCCAGAATTTAATCCAAGCTCCTGAGAGAAAACAGGGGATAGGGTTGCTGTACTTGCTCTTATAAGCGTGGATATGAAATATCCTAATGCAAATACTAAAAATACAATAATTGCTCGTTTTTTAGTTAGTAAATTTCCGCTCAAATCAAATTCCTTTCATTTTTAATTTACAACTAATCATTAATTTTTAAATTTTTAAAGAAATCTAAAGCTTCAGGATTAGCTAGTGCTTCAATATTATCAATTTTATCGCCATTAATTATTTTTCTTACAGCAATTTCAACAATTTTGTTAGATTTTGTTCTAGGAATATCTGGACAAGAAATAATTTTAGTTGGCACATGTCTTGGACTGCAATTAGTCTTAATTTTTTTTTTTAACTTATCAATTAATTCATCGGAAAGTAAATTTCCTTGAGTTAATTTAACAAAAAGTATTATTCTAATATCATTTTTAAAGTTCTGACCTATTACAATTGATTCAGCAATTTCACTGAAAGATTCAACTTGTCTATAAATTTCAGATGTACCAATTCTAACTCCCCCAGGTTTTAATGTTGCATCAGATCTTCCATAAATAATATAACCACCATTTTTAGTTTTTTGAATATAGTCACCGTGGTGCCAAATATTTTTATATTTTTTAAAATAAGCATTTAAAATTTTATCTTCAGATTTATCATTCCAAAACATTACAGGCATTGATGGAAAAGGTTTTTTAATTACTAGTTCTCCTTTTTCATTAATACTAGTAGAATTTCCATTTTCATCAAAAACATCAACATCAATTCCAAGACTAGGTCCTTGAAGTTCTCCTGCATAAATATTATTAAAAGTATTACAAATATTAATAACTCCAACAACATCAGTTCCGCCCGAGATTGATCCTAAGTGAACATCTTTCTTAATTTTTTTATAAACATATATAAAGCTTTCTTTGACAAGAGGACTTCCAGTCGAAGTTATAGTTCTTAATTTTTTAAGATTATATTTTTTTGCATTGAAGTTTTCTTTTTTTAGTTGATCTATGTATTTTGCTGCAACACCAAATAACGTAAACTGATGTTCCTCACAATATTTAATTAAGCAATCGTTATTTTTATAAAATGGAAAACCATCATAAAGATAAATACTTGCTTTACAGGCAAGTCCTGCAACCAACCAGTTCCACATCATCCAACCTGTAGATGTAAAATAAAACAACCTATCATTTTCTTTTACATCACAATGAAGAATAAGTTCTTTCATTTGCTCGATTAACGCATTTCCAGCTCCATGGACTATGCATTTAGGGTAACCCGTGGTTCCGCTTGAATACAGTATATAAATTGGATGATCGAAAGGAAAATCCTCAAAATCTTCGTTGACTTGATTTTCACTTAAAATTTTATCAAGAGAAATATATGAATGATCAGTTTTTTCATCATCGTAATTAAAAATAATTACATGTTTAATAGAAGGTATTCTTTTCAAAATTTCGGGAATCTTTTCAATTAATGATATTTTTTTTCCATTATAAAAATAGTGATTGGCGCTTATTAAAATTTTAGGTTCAATTTGTAAAAACCTATCAACTACGCCTTGAATTCCAAAGTCAGGAGAGCAAGATGACCAAATACCACCAATTTTTGCAGTTCCCAAAAAAGTAATTATTGTCTCGATAGTATTAGGGACGTAAGCTGCAATACGATCATTCTTTTTTATTCCAATTTTTTTCAAAAATCCTGAAAAAATGCAAAGTTTTTCATATAATTCATTCCATTTAATTTTTCTTTCAAAACCTGTTTCTGATCTAAAGAATATAGCTAAGTCTGAATTTTTTTTTGATATTAAATTTTTTGCAAAATTTATTTTAGCATTAGGAAAGAATTTAGTTTTATGAAAAATAGAATGATTTTTAATAATTTGTTTCCCTTTAAATCCCTTAAGATTAAAAAAATCCCAACATTCAGACCAAAATATATCATCATTCTTAACGGACCATTCCCATAGTTTTTGATAATTTGTTTTAAAACTTATTTTATATTTCTTCTCTATTAAATTTTTAAATTGATATAAATTTGAATTTTCTATTTTCTTTTTACTAGGCGACCATAGCAAATCATTCATTTTTAAAAAT
>NZ_JAYQPI010000013.1:0-20144 GCF_038145245.1 Candidatus Allofontibacter sp.
GATTTAAAAAATAAATATCTTTTTTTAATTTATTGGCTTTATTTGAGTATTTTGTATCGACTATAGGATGTTTGTTACTCAAATTATATTCAAAAGTATCATTCTTTTTCTTTAATAAAGAAATCTCTTTTAATACATAATTAAAATAATCCTGATCATCAGTCACAAATATTAACGTCGATTTAATTTTCATTTTTTTTAAAATTTTTTCTAAAAATAAATAATTAAGTAATCTTCTTTTTTTTTGCCTATTTTTCATCCAAGGATCTGGAAATAAAACAAAAACTTTTGAAAAAAAATTATCTAAAAAATTATCTATAACTTTTTGCACTGGTGTATCCAAGATTGAAATATTATTTAAATTTAATTCTTTAGCCTTTTGAACAACATTAGCTACACCATTAATAAATGGATCAACTCCTATAAAATAATCTTTTGGATTGGTACTCGCTTGAAATAGTAAATTTTCACCTAAACCAAAGCCTATTTCTAAAACAAAATCTTTATTTTTAACTGATTTAATTTCTTCAAAATTTACTAAAAATTCTTTTTTATAATTTTCATAAAAAAACTTTTTGCTTTTAGATAATGCTCTTGATTTTGATCTTCCAAAAAAAATTTTTTTCTTACCTTCGATCAATTTACACTTTTGATTGAAAATATTTAACTAAATCTGTTTTTTCCCAACTAAAAGAGCCGTCGTTTTCTGGTTGTCTACCAAAATGTCCATACGCTGATGTTTTTTGATAAATCGGTTTATTAAGTTTTAATAATTGACGAATACCTCTTGGGCTTAAATTAAAATTTTTAGAAATAATTTCTTCAATTTTTTTTGATTTATTATCTTCACCATCAAATAAATCGATATAAATTGAAAGAGGTTGAGAAACCCCAATTGCATAAGATAATTGAATTAAACATTTTTCTGAAACGCCCGCTGCTACAATATTTTTTGCCAAATATCTTGCAGCATAGGCTGCTGAACGGTCCACTTTAGTTGGATCTTTTCCAGAAAAAGCTCCACCTCCATGAGGTGCTGCACCACCGTAAGTATCAACAATAATTTTTCGACCTGTTAATCCTGAGTCTCCGTCAGGTCCACCAATTACAAATCTACCCGTTGGATTAACATAAAAATGTTCCTCATCACACATCCAGCCTTTTGGAATAACTGACAAAACATAAGGACGAACAATCTCCTTAACTTTTTCTTGATCAACACTTTCATCATGTTGCGTTGAAACAACTATCGAGGAAATTCCTTTTGGTTTTCCATTTTCATAAACAACTGAGAATTGACTTTTTGAGTCCGGTCTTAAAAATTTTTCTTTACCAGACTTTCTTGCTTCCGACATTAATTGCAAAACTTTATGAGAATAACTTATCGGTGCTGGCATAAGATCTTTTGTCTCTGTGCATGCATAACCAAACATAATTCCTTGATCGCCAGCGCCCTCATCTTTATTACCCGACGAGTCAACGCCTACAGCTATGTCTTGCGATTGACTATGAAGATAATTAGTAAATTTTAAATTTTTCCAATGAAAACCTTCTTGCTCATAACCAATATCTTTAACTCTAGATCGAATTAATTTTTCAATTTCATCACTCTCTATTTCTGGGCCTCTTACTTCTCCAGCAATTATAACCGTATTTGTGGTTACTAATGTTTCACAAGCAACTCTACTTTCAGGAAATTTTGATAAATATAAATCAAGTACTGAGTCGGATATAATGTCACAAATTTTGTCAGGATGTCCTTCTGATACTGACTCACTAGTAAATATATAATTTTGTTTAGCCATTCTTGTTTAGTTTTCTAAGAACAATAACGAATATAATACTTAGTAAGATTGTAAAATAATAAATATTATTTTCTAATAAAGAAAATAAGGTTTTTCCTTTTAAAAATGACAATTTTAAATCAATAAACCCTGATTTATTTAATTCTAAAAGGCTTATAATTTTTCCATTTGGAGAGATATAGGCAGACATACCTTTATTAGTTGATCTTACAACTGGAACACCTTGCTCCACTGCTCTAAAAATTGCTTGCGTTAAATGTTGATAGGGACCAATTGAATCCCCAAACCAACCATCTTCTGAAATATTTATTATAAAATTATAATCTTTAGAATCGCGTTTAAGATCTCCAGAATAAATTATTTCATAACAAAGCAAAGGCAGAAAAGTTAAATTGTTAAATATTTTAATCTCTTTTCTTTCTTTTCCTGAGGAAAACGAACTATATCCAAACGTAATTTTTTTTAATCCCCATTTCGTTAATAAATTTTCAAAAGGAATAAATTCTCCAAATGGAACAAGTTTGATTTTATTATAAACGCTGATAACTTCGGCATTATTATTTAATACAACTAAAGAATTATAAAAATTAATTTTATTACCTAAAATACTTGGATTGGTTATACCAACTATAATCAAATGATTTTTAGAAAAATTTTTATTAAAGTATTCTTTATATTTATATAAATCTTTAGGATTAGTTTGTTGGATCATCCCTTCAGGCCAAATAATTAAAGTTTTTTCCTTCTTATTAGCGTTACTAAGATTTAGTAGAGAAGTTATGTTTTTTTTCTCATTTTCTATCCCCCAAGTTTTTACAATATCAATATTGGGTTGAACTATTTTTACTTTAACCTCCTCATGATGATTAAACTCTGAATTTTTTATAATAATTTTTCCAAATAAATAATTTGAAATTAAAATAATAAATAAAAAACAAGAATTAATTAATATTTTCTTAAACTGAACAGGCCATAAAGAATTAAAATAAATTGAAAAAGTAAAAATGCTAAAAAAGTTAAAGGTATATGTGCCAATTAATTTTAAAATTTGAATGCTCTCAAGTGAAAAACTCCATGAATAAGATATTAGATTCCAAGAAAATCCAGTGAATAATATTCCACGCAAATACTCAAATACCGATAATGAAATAGAAAATATTAATAAAAAAACATAATCTCTTTTTATAAATGAAAAAATTGCAAGCACTGCAAAACCGTAAAAAACAGCAAGTAAAATAGGCAAACCTAATATGGCAACCGGAATTAAAAAAGTTAGCTGTTTATCAAAAGTTAATGAGTGCGATACCCAATAAAGACTACTTGCAAAATATCCGTAACCAAAAGCAAAACCTAAAAAAAAGAAGTTAGATAATTTTAATTTTTTTTCTTTAAAAAAAATTATCGAATACAAAAATAAAGAGTAGGTAATAAAATTTATAAAAATAAAATTATAAGGGGGTAAAGAGAAACTAGATAAAGAACCTAATAATAATAAAAAAATATAAATAAAAAAAATATTTTTTTTTAACATCTTGAGTTTTAAATATTTCTAAGAATTCTTTGCTCTAATAGATTCATTTTCTTATATTTTTTAAGTGAATCATGCTCATAGCCAATCAGATGCAAAACCCCATGAACTAACATTTTTTTTAAATAATTATCAAAACTTATATTCTGTTTTTTAATTATCATTTCAATATATTGATAACTTAAGGCAATATCTCCAAGATAAACTTTCCTCTTTGATTTAAGAGGTCTCTTAAAAAAATTTTTCTCCTCAGCAGGAAATGATAAAACATCTGTATCTTTATTAATTTTTCTAAATCTTTTATTAAGTTTCTTCATATTTTTTGTATCCGTTAGAAGAATAGATATCTCAAAGGTAATTGCTTGAGATAAAAATATAAATGATAAGATTTTTTTAATACTTTTGTTAAGAAACGAATTAATTTTAGGATATCTAGATTTCCAATTCTTATGATCAATAACTAAATTAACTTTTACCATTTGGCTCTTTTTTTTTATAATCATCATAAGCCTTAACGATTTTAGAAACCAAAGGATGTCTCATAACATCATTATGATCAAAGTTTATTGTTTTAATCTCTTTAATATCTTTAAGAATTTTCGTAGTTTCATATAGTCCGGACTCTTTTGATTTTGCCAAATCAACTTGAGATGGATCTCCATTAATCACCATTGTTGAATTATTGCCAAGTCTAGTTAAAAACATTTTAATTTGAGTAAACGTTGCATTTTGCGCTTCATCTAATATGACAAATGAGTCTTTAAGTGTTCTTCCTCGCATAAATGCAAGAGGAGCAATTTCTATTACTCCCTCTTCTATTTTTCTTTGAATCTTCTCGTAGCCTAATAATTCATAAAGAGAATCATAAAGTGGAATAAGATAAGGATCAATTTTATCCTTCATATCACCTGGTAAAAAACCTAAATTTTCTCCAGCTTCTACTGCGGGTCTTGATAATATTATTTTTTTTACTTTATCTTCTAATAAAAATGTAACTGCTACTGCAACGGCCAAAAATGTTTTTCCAGTTCCGGCAGGCCCTAACGCCATTACAATTCTATGATTTTTTAAAGCATCAACGTAAATCTTTTGTTTTTCTGATCTTGGTAAAATAATTTTTTTTGATGTTTTAATTGCATCATTATCACTATAAATTGAATTAGGATTTGCTTCGACTCTATTCATTTTAGTTACATCAAAAATAGTCTTTATATCTTCTTTCTCAATACTATTAGTGTTTACAAATTTTGCTATGAGATTGTCCATAATTTGAACAACTGACTGTCTGTTATTTAGATCTCCACGCACGATCATTAGATTTCCTCTTAAATTTATTTTCGTACTAGTAATATTTTCTATTTCTTTAAGATTAGAATCAAACTCACCAATAATTTTGCTTAAAACTAAATTATTTTTTATATAAAAACTTAGATAGTCATTATTTTTTTCAATAATTTCTATTTGTGAACTTGAAACTTTAGATATATTCATTAAACAAGCGCTTCTTCTTTTTGCAAGATACCAAAAAGATTTTTACTATTGTAGGAAGTAATTTCAATATTAACTAAATCTCCTGGGTTACAATTTTCAGAATTAAAAAAAATAGAATGCATAAACTTACTTCGACCAAAAAATTGACTAGGCGTTTTAGTTTTATTTTCAATTAATATTTCAACTTTCTTTCCAATTAATTCTTTACTATTTTTAAGTTGAATATCAGTTAATAAAGTCTGCAACCTTAACAGCCGATCTTTACATATATCTAATGATATTTGATCTCGATCAACCGCTGGGGTACCTGGTCTTTGACTATAAATAAATGAATAAGAGTTTATAAAATTTACTCTATTAATAATATCAAGTGTATCTTGAAAATCCTCTTCATCCTCGCCTGGAAAACCAATTATAAAGTCGCTAGAAAATTTCATTTCTGAATTTACTTCTTTAAATTTAGCAATTAAATCCAAATAATATTCTCTTGTGTGTTTTCTATTCATTAATTTTAAAATTTTATTCGATCCTGATTGAATAGGCAGATGTAATTGGGGCATTAATTTTTTTTGATATTTAAAAGCCTCTATCAATTCTTGATCCATGTCATTTGGATGAGAAGTAGTAAAACGTATTCGACAAATTGAACTAATTTTAGCGATTTCATCTATAAGTTTTGCTAAGTTATAAGTTTTATTTCCGTCAACAAATTTATAAGCACTAACATTTTGTCCAAGCAAAACAATTTCTCTAACTCCGTTATCTGATAATTTTTTTGCTTCATTAATAATGCTGCTAATTGATCTAGAAAATTCAGCCCCTCTTGTATAAGGTACCACACAAAAAGAACAAAATTTATCGCAGCCTTCTTGGATTGTTAAAAATTCAGAAGTTTTAGATTTTCTTGAAGATTTTAAATTATCTAAGGTATCAAATTTTTCTATTAATTCGAAATTAATGTCAGAAAAATTTTTTTTTCTTTCTTCAAAATTTTTGATTTGTTCTGGCAATCGGTGGTAAGATTGTGGCCCAACAACAATATCAACATAGTTAGTTCTTTTAAAAATCTCTTCACCTTGAGCCTGAGCTATACATCCTGCTAATACAAAAATGGGTTTTTTTTTAAATCTATTTAGCTTTTTAATTTTACCAATATCAGAATAAACTTTTTCCGTTGCTTTTTCTCTAATGTGACAAGTATTAAATATAATACAATCTGCATCTGCTAAAGTTTCAGATCTTGTAAAATTAACAGACTGCATTAAGTCAGATATTTTATCAGAATCGTACTCATTCATCTGACAACCAAAAGTCTTTATATAAAATTTTTTTAACAATTATTTTAATCTCAAAATATTAGACGCAATGAAGGTATAAAAAAAAACAAATAAATGAAATATATTTGTTATATATTGTCGTAAATAGGGAATAATTTGCTATCAATAAAAAGTTTATTATCCAAAATATATTGAAGATTCTTAGAAGTATATTTGGGCAATTTAGAATATTTCACTACTTTATCGCTTATATTATCTAAAGTTTTTTGAGCAGTAAATTTTGAATAATAGTCATGACAATTTTTTAGGTCTTTTATGTAGAATCTATTATTTATTTCTAAAGCAACTTTTTCATAATCTTGATTATCAATTGTAGTTTTTAAAATCTGAAAATTATTAAATCCAAGTAATTTAATTTTTTTAACTAAAGCAATACTTTTAATTGAAGATAAAATATTTCTAAGACCAACAAATCCACCAGGTCCTAAATTAATCATAAAAAAATCTAAATTTTCTATTTTTAAATTATTCTCTTTAAAGAAATCTAAGAGAATATTTATAAAATTTTCACTATTTAAGAATTTATCCTTTACTAAAGTAAAGTCAGAATTGTTTTCCTTTACAATTAGTATTAAACATCCAAGAGTAAAATCGATTGAACAAAAACGAAAATTCATGATTTCATTTATAAAAAGAATTATTTTAATTATTTTTTTAATAATTGCTAATCATTCTGCAGTTAATTCTCAAGAATATCAGAATGAAAAAGGCATTATTGGATTAATGTATCATCGTTTTGAAGAAAATAAATATCCTTCAACTAATGTCAGGCTTAAAGAATTTAACTTGCAACTAGAAATTATTAATCAAAACAATATTGAATTTATTTCAATTGATGAATTAAAAAAAATTCTTATTGAAAATAAAAATTATGATTCTAAAAAAGTTCTAATTACTATTGATGATGCCTATAGATCATTTTATGATAATGGGTGGAAGATATTAAAAGACAAAAAAATTCCATTTATCCTTTTTCTTAATACAAGAGAAGTGAACGCCAATAACCCTAATTATATGACTTGGGATCAGATAAGAGAAATACATAACTCTAAAATTGGAACTATTGGTGGGCATAGTTTTTCTCATGAATATTTAATTAATAAATCTGAAATTGAAATAAGAGAGGACTTAGATAAATCTCATAAAGATTTTTCAAGAGAATTATCTTTTAGACCAAAATATTTTTCATATCCATTTGGTGAGTACAGTTCTGCCTTTAAAAAAATTGTAAAGGAATTCAATTACGAGCTAGCTTTTGGACAGCATTCTGGCGTCATTGATAGATCAAAAGATTTATTAGAACTTCCTCGTTACCCTGTAAATGAAAACTATGGAAAAGCAGAAAGATTTTTAACATTATTAAATACTAAGCCTTTTCCTTTTAAGTCTTTTAAACCAGAAAATAAATTTATTAGTAAATCAGAGAATCCTCCAAAAATTGAAATAGAATTTTTTAAAGAGATTGCTAATTTAGAAAAAATAAATTGCTTTGCTAATGATGGTGGCGAGTGGAAAAAAAAGAAAATAACATTCATTGAAAAAAATTGGATAAGAATTAATTTAGATAAAAAATTTAAAGAAAGAACTGGAAGAATTAACTGTTCCTTATTAGATAAAGATAACCAATTTAGATGGTTTGGATTTCAATTTGTAATAAATGGTAATTAGATTGATCCTGATCTCTTAACCGCTAGATTTGATTTATCAAAATCTTGCAGTGAATTTTGTTCAATAATCTTTTTTAAGCCAAGCACATAATCGTCTCCTTTGATCGAGTATTTATGTACATATTTAATTAATTTTAATCCTGATATAGATCCACTTAACCTACTAGATCTTTGTTTAGCTCTTTCAGTGCGGAATTGATCATAAAAAGGATGTGTATTTAAATTATTTTTATAGGCGCTTACTGCATACCTAATTTGGTTAAATTTTGATATTTCGTGCTTCTCATCTTCAGCTCGATTTTCAGGCACCATCCCGGCGTTTTCTTTCCATCCCCATTGACCAAATAAAGCATTACCCTCTGTTGCAAAACGTGATGTTCCCCAGCCACTTTCATAAGCTGCTTGCGCTATAGCTAATGAAGGAGGAATGATATCCATTTTAACTAGTAATTCTTTAACACTGTTATTTTTAACTTTATATTGTTGAAATTTTTCATTTAACCAATCAGCATCTTTTTTAAAACTTCTTCTATTCATGATGGTGACGAGTTTTCTTCTGTCTGCAATGATCTTATCATTTTCTGACAAAACTATTGGCAATAATATTTGTATAAAAATTTTTTTTCTTTGTTCAATATTGTCTAATTCACCAATCCCATCAGGAAATTTTGCTAAAAAGAAATTTGCAACTGGCTCTCCTTCTCTAACTTTTTCAAGATTGTATCCACTTTTTTCAAATAAATTAATAATACTTACTACTTGCTGAAAATCTAAGCCTAATTTTTTTGAATCATTTGTTAAAAAACTTTTCTTTAATATTTGATCAATTGATGGATCGTTTGTAGAATAAGCGTCTGTTTCATTATTAATAATTTTTCTTTTATCACCTACAGACTTGAACATCTCTGGAATAAAAGCTGTAAAAATTATTAAAGTAATAATTAAAGAATAGGGTAATATCTTTTTAAGACTAACTTTCTTAATTAAAAAAGAATAAATTTTATTTATATTTTTTAAGACAAAAGAAAAAAATTTAAAAGTTGGATAAATTGTATCAACAATGTAACGTGAAAAACCATTGTTTAAAATAGCTGACTTTATATCTTTAAATAAATTTATTAATCTTTTATAAAAAGTTTTCTTCATTTTAATTTAAATTATAGACTTACAGCTCTAACGCTTTTTACTTCAGGTACATAATGAACCAGCATTCGTTCAACACCTTGCTTTAAAGTCAATGTAGAGGAAGGGCAACCTGCACAACTGCCTTGTAGCTCTACTTCAGCCACACCATCAACAAAAGATCTTAAACTTATATTTCCTCCATCCATAGCAACGGCAGGTCGTATTTTGAGTTCTAAAACTTCTTCTATTCTTTTATAGATTTCATCTTTATTTTCGCTTATCTCTTTTTTTACAGTAATAGCTCTGAAATTCTTAGGAAAATCATTTTTTATAATATTTTTAATTTCTTCTAATATATGCTCCCATTTTGTTGAACTATTTTTTTTAACAGAAATGAAATTATTACCAAAAAACACAAGTTCAGCACCGAGTTCAAATATCTTTTGAACAAAAGGATATTCTTTAGCCTCTAAGTGACTTTTAAATTCGATAGACCCATTTTCAACCAATTCCAAACCTAATACAAATTTTAATGTGTCTGGATTTGGGGTCTGCTGCACATCAATATTCATATGTATATATTTAGTTAGTATGATTTGTTGTTAAAGTAATTACCATTTATAATAACGCTTATAATTCAATAACTTATATTAAATTATCAAGTTCTTTTTCAGAGATAAGACCAGGAATTATCAGCAATGGGACAGGTAAATCGTTCATTTTTTTTGACAAAGATTTTATGATAGGCCCAGGATCACTTTCAATTGAAGAAGCGAGTACAAGAAATCTAATACTGTTATCTTCTTTAAGAAATTTAATTATTTCATCAACCTTATCACCTATTTTAATAATAATTTGAGGTTTTATTTTAAATTTTTCTTCAACTATTGTTGACCAAAGCCTACTAATTTTTTTTCCCTCGCTCGTCTCTTCTTGTTCAATTAAATTTCCAACGGACGCCCATTCCATATTCACAGCAGGTCTGACAACATAAAGCATTATTAAATTAGCGTTATTTGCTACTGATCTTTTAGCCGCAAAATAAATAGCATTCTTCAACTCATCACTCTCATCAATAACAACTAGATAATTTTTTCTCATTATTTCAAAGATAGCCCAAGAATCTTGTGAACCTCATTTATAGTTTTTTGAGACTCGCTATTAGCTTTTTCACTTCCACTTTTTAATATCTTTTTAATTGTATCTGTATCTTTTTTAAACTCTTTAATTCTTTTTCCAATAGGAACAATTTCTTTAATTAAAGAATCGCTTAATCTATTTTTTAACTCAGAAAAATTTTTACCACTTAATTCTTTTAAACTTTTTTCAATTGAACTACTATTTAAAATTGAAAAAATATTAATTAAATTTCTAGCTTCTGGTCGGTCTGCTAATTTTAATTCAGATTCTGGAATTAAATCGTTATCTGTTTTTGCTTTTTTAATTTTTTGTATAATATCTTCTTCCGTATCCGTTAAATTAATTCTTGAAGCATCAGACTCATCAGATTTGCTCATTTTTTTAGTTCCATCTTTTAAACTCATAATTCTTGCAACTTCTTTTGTAATTATTGGTTCTGGCAATATAAAAAAGTCTTTGCAATTAAAATCATTATTAAATTTCACTGCTATATCTCTGCATAACTCAAGATGTTGCTTTTGGTCTTCTCCTACAGGAACATGCGTTGCTTTATAAAGTAAAATATCAGCTGCCATTAAAGTTGGGTAAGAATAAAGTCCAACACTTGCTTTTTCTTTATTGGATCCTGCTTTTTCTTTAAATTGTGTCATTCGATTTAACCAGCCAATTCGTGCGACACAATTAAATATCCAGGCTAATTCACAATGTCCTGGAACACTAGATTGACTGAATATAACATTTTTTTTTGGATCCAAACCACATGCAAGAAAAACTGCGGCAGTTTCAATGATATTATCTTTTAATTTTTTTGGATCCTGAAATACTGTAATTGAATGAAGATCTGCCAACATAAAATAGCATTCATAATCTTTTTGTAATTTAACAAAATTTCTAATGGCGCCTAAATAATTGCCAAGATGAAGATTTCCAGTTGGCTGCACTCCGGATAAAATTCTATTTTTGATCATTTAAAATTTAAACCTTTAAATCTTTAATACGAAATGCTTTTAAAAAATAGGCAGTTAAAAAGTAGATAAAAGCGGAGAATAAAACTACGATTATTAATATTATAGCTTTTAATATTGATTTTGATTCTAAATAACTTGAAAAATAATTTAATAAAAAGAAAAGAACAAAACCCATAATTAATGTGCACAAAAGTGATTTTATAAATCTAATAACAAATAATTTATCAAAAGAATGATATCCAGATTTTATAAGATTTATTTGATAAACAACAACCGTTAACCAAGCTGAAATACTGGTTGCAATGGGTATAATTAAAAAACCATAGCTCTTAAATAAAGCAAGACTGATTGAAATATTTAAAATCACCGAAAATAAGGACAAGTAAAAAGGAAATTTTGTATTACTTCTTGCAAAATAAAAACTTGAATAAATTTTAATTAGTCCAAAAGCAGGTAACCCAATTCCAAATAACAAAAGTGCTGCTGAAGTATTAATAATACTTTCAGAATCGAAAAATCCATAACCATACAGAGCTGATATAATTTGCTCTGATGCAACAAAAATTCCAATTGTTGCTGGAAAAGATAAAAATAAACATAATTCTAAAGAACGATTTTGAATAAAATTTACTTTAATCAACTTAGATTTATAAACTTCTTTGGATAGACTAGGCAAAATAACAGTTGCGATTGCAATTCCAGTAAGAGCTAGTGGTAATTGATAGATTCTATCTGCATAATACAAATAAGATACTGCGCTACTTTCAAAGGATGCAATTATGGTTCCAATTAAAATATTTATCTGATTTACCCCTGATGAAAAAACACTTGGTAACAATTTTCTAAAAAAAGACTTAACTTGATTATTTATATTAATAATAAAGCTCAAATTAAGTTTAAAAAATTTTTTTGCGAAAAAAAATAAAAAAATAACCTGAATAATTCCTGCAAGCGTCAGAGCATAAGAAGAAGCATAAACTATTTCTGTATGAGAACTATGAAAAAAAATTAAAGATAAAATTAATAAAATATTTAATATGATTGGAGCTGCAGCAGTAATTAAGAATTTTCCTTTTGAATTTAAAATAGCTGATAAAAAAGATGAAATAGATATAAAAAATAAAAATGGGAAAGTAATCCTACTAAGATTAACAGCTAGATCAAATTTTCCATCAATATCTTTAAAACCAGGCGAAACAAGGAATAGAAACTCAGGTGTAAATATTTCAATAATAAAAATTATAAAAAAAATAAATATAATTAGTAAACTTAATATTTGATTTGCAAAATAATTCTTGCTGCTACTTTTTTGCTTTGTGTAGGCTGGAATAAATGCAGAATTAAAAGAACCTTCTGCAAATAAAGATCTAAAAGTATTTGGAATTCTAAAAGCTACAAAAAGTGCATCAGCAATCGCAGAGGTTCCAAGAAATACTGCGATTAGCGTATCTCTAAAATAGCCAAGAATTCTACTTAAAAAAGTTGAAAAACCAAAATAAGAGATATTTTTCAAAATATTCATTTGATATTTAGTTTCAATTTTGTTTTAATTTAAAATCTAAGAACTTATATAAGAAAAATAACTTCTTCTTACAGTTTTATTTTTTTTAAAAACAATATTATGGAAAAGTTTACAGAAAAAGAAGCCCTAGACTATCACAGCCAAGGTAAGCCAGGAAAAATTGAAATAATAGCTAGTAAACCAATGTCAACACAAAGAGATTTGGCGCTTGCCTATTCTCCTGGCGTTGCAGTTCCTGTTGAGGCTATAGCAAAAGATCCATCGAAAGCTTATGATTACACAAGTAAAGGAAATTTAGTTGCGGTCATATCAAATGGATCTGCAATCTTAGGTCTTGGAAATTTAGGCGCACTTGCATCAAAACCCGTGATGGAAGGCAAAGCTGTTCTTTTTAAAAGATTTGCCGACATTGATTCAATTGATATTGAAGTTGACTCACAAAATGCTGAAGAAATTATTAATTGTGTTGCTAAAATCGGAAATAGTTTTGGAGGAATTAATTTAGAAGATATTGCATCTCCTGACTGTTTTATTATCGAACAAGAATTAAAAAATAAACTTAATATTCCCGTATTTCATGATGATCAACATGGCACTGCTATCATTACTGTTGCTGGAATTTTAAATGCTCTAGAAATTGTAAAAAAATCTATAAAGAAAATTAGAATTGTAGCTAATGGAGCAGGGGCTGCTGGTATTTCATGCATCTCTTTATTAAAAGCAATGGGCTTACCAGATGAAAATGTTGTTATGCTTGATAGAGACGGTGTAATTTACAAAGGACGTCCAAAGGTAGATCAATTTAAATCAACTCATGCTGTAGATACAAAACTTAGAACTTTAGAGGAAGCGATGAAAGGTGCAGATGTATTTTTAGGTTTGTCTGCAAAAAATGTTGTAACTCCTGCAATGGTAAAATCAATGGCAAAAGATCCTATTATATTTGCCTGTGCAAATCCTGATCCTGAAATTCTTCCTGAACTAATAGAACAAACAAGAAATGATGCAATTATTGCAACAGGAAGATCTGATTATCCAAATCAAGTAAACAATGTTTTAGGTTTTCCCTATATCTTTAGAGGAGCTTTAGATTGTCGAGCAAAAACAATTAATGAGGAAATGAAAATTGCAGCTGCAAAAGCTATAGCAGATCTTGCAAAGGAAGATGTTCCTGATGAAGTAGTTTCTGCTTATGGTGGAGAAAGACCAAAGTTTGGAAAAAATTACATAATTCCATCTCCATTTGATCCAAGATTAATTAGAAATGTATCTGCTGCTGTAGCAGAGGCTGCTATGAAAAGTGGAGTTGCACAAAAGAAAATTGAAGATTTTTCAGCTTATAAGGATAGCCTTGCTGCAAGATTAGATCCTTCCGTAGGTTTTTTACAAAATATTTATTTACAAGTAAGAAAAAACCAAAAAAGAGTTATTTTTGCTGAAGGTGAAGAAGAGTCTATGTTAAGAGCTGCAATCGACTTTAAAAATAATGGACTTGGAACTCCTATTCTAATTGGAAGCAGTGAAAAGATTGCACAACAATTAAAAGAGCTTGGTTTAAAACTTGATAAATCTATTGAAATTCATAATTCAAAAAATGAAAAACAAAGACTTAAGTACACAGACCACATTTATAAACGATTACAAAGAAAAGGTTTCCTAAAAAGGGACTGTGATAGATTAATTAGAACAAATAGAATTGTTTTTGGATCTTGTATGGTCGATCTTGGTGATGCTGACGCAATGGTAACAGGAGTGACTAGAACTTTCAGCGATACATTAGAGAATATAAAATATGTTGTAGATGAAAGACAAGGTGAAATTATTTTTGGACTTACAATTGCAGTTACTAAAAAAGGCACTGTTTTTATTGCAGATACAAACGTGCATGAATATCCAACTGCTGAAAATTTGGCAGATATAGCTGTATCTTCGGCAAGAGTGGCTAAAATCTTAGGTTTTATTCCTAGAGTTGCTTTTCTTGCTCACTCCACATTTGGAAAACCAATGTCAGAAAGAAGTGTCCATTTAAGAGAGGCTCGAGAAATTCTTGAAAAAAGAAAAGTAGACTTTGAATTTGAAGGAGAAATGCAACCAGACGTCGCTTTAAATCAAAAATTTAAAACTATTTATCCATTTTCAAAATTGTCTGCGCCAGCAAATATATTAATAATGCCAGCCATTCACAGCGCTGCAATTTCTACAAAACTACTTAAAGAACTAGGTGGAAGTACTTTGATTGGTCCGATTTTAGTTGGTTTAAATAAACCTATTCAAATCTCAACTTTAAGATCAAAAGTTACTGACATATTTAATATGGCAGCAATGGCTGCTTATAAGGCAGACGTAATTAAATACCAAAAAAACTAAAGATAATTTTTTCTAGATAAATTATCAGCAAGAATAATACTTGGAACAATCTCAACTACATCAGGTATTGATTTTGCCTCTTTCATAACTTCCTCAAGCTCTGAATTTGTTCTTGCCATTCCATAAATATAAATTTTTCCATTGATTGTCTCTAAATTGTAATTGCGGGAATTAATTTTTTTATTAACTAATAATGCTGCACTAAGTTGTGAAGATATTAAAATATCTTTTGCTCTCTGCTTAAAAGAAGTTTCATCTGCAATAACAATGTCATTTTTAACAGCTTTAATACCCGCTGTTTCCCACGCAAATTTTGTAATTTTTAACTTATCTTCAGCTTTCTCAACGCGACCACTTAAAATCGCAGTTCCATCAATAACTCTAACATTTAAAAAAATCTGCTTATAATTATTTTGAACAATCTTCTTGATGATCAGCGTTTCTGCTAATTTGTCATCTAAGTATAATCCTGGAGATCTTGGATCTAAGTTAATATTAACTCCAACACCAAAAACAGTCGACGTGATGTTTCCAATGCAAGAAGTTAATAATAAAGATATAAAAATTACTTTTAAAAATTTCATAATTTTTTATCTAACATTAAAATCTTTTGATAAATTTCTTTTTTTGAAAATTTAAATTTTTTCGATAAATATTTTGCAAGATCGGCTGTTTTCATTTTCTTTGATAAATCTAAAATTTCTTTATTTAAATCAATATTTTTGTCTTTATTTTTATTCGCCTGCGAAGACAATACTATTGTAACCTCTCCTTTAAGAACAATTGATTTAACTTTATCAAGAATCTCATCAAGCGTTCCTTTTATTATATTCTCATGTATTTTTGTAATTTCCTTAGCAATCAATATCTTCCTTTCACCAAGAAATTCTTTCATCTCATTTATTATGGAAACTAAGTCTCTGGCCGGTAAAAATATAATAACTGAACTATCTAAATTAGAAAATTTTTCATATACTTGCTTTCGCTCACCTAATTTTTTTGGCAAAAATCCATAAAAATAATAATCATCACTAAAACCTGCTAAACTAAATGCTGCCGTTACCGCTGAAGCTCCAGGTATTGGAATAATTTTTATATTATTTTTTTCAATCTCATTAATTAAAATTTTTCCAGGGTCAGATATCAATGGTGTTCCTGCGTCACTAATCAAAGACACGATTTTATTCTTTTTAAAAATTTCTAATATTTTTGTAACTGATTCTTTTTCGTTAAATTTATGATAAGAAAATAATTGAGCATGAATATTATAATAATCTAATAATTTTTTTGAAACTCTTTTATCTTCGCACAAAATAATGTCTGATTTTTTTAAAATATTTAAAGCGCGTATGGTAATATCCGCTAAATTTCCAATAGGCGTTGAGACTAAATAGAGTCCTTTTTCTAAATTTTGATCTATAAATTTAATATTTTCCATAAATTTAGTACTTAAAATATCTTTTTATTTTATTAAACGCTTTATAACGATGACTTATTTTATCCTTTAAATCTGGTTTTATTTCGCCAAAAGTTTTTTTATAACCATTTGCAATAAATATAGGATCATAACCAAATCCATTATTACCTTTGGGTTGTTCTGAAATTTTACCATTAACTATTCCACTAAATGTTTTGTACATTCCATTTGGAAAAGCAACCGCAAGAGCACAGTAAAATCTAGCATTATTTTTTTTATTTAATATTTTTTTTGTTTTTATTTTTGAATAAACTTTTTTAATTGCTAATTTAAAATCTTTGTTTTTTCCTGCCCATCTAGCTGAATAAACTCCGGGATCTCCATTCAAAGTTGATATTTCTAAGCCTGAGTCATCTGATAAAGATATTAATTTAGATTTTTCTGCACAAAATCTAGCTTTAATTACAGCGTTGCCTTCAAATGTTTTTTTATTCTCTATTGGTTCAATGAGATTAAAATCTTTCGGACTATAATATGTAATATGCTTGGGCAGTAATTTTTTTATTTCTAAAAGCTTTCCCTTATTGTTGGTTGCTATCAATAAAGACTTTATATTTTTTAAATTTATTAACTTATTTTTCAAAACAAGATTTTTGATGTTGAATTATTTCTTTAATTGCACTCTTTGAAATTTTTAACATTTCGCTTAAATCTTGGTCTGAAAATGTTTTTCTCTCACCCGTTGCCTGAATTTCAACTAATTGCATATTTTCAGTGATTACAAAATTAGCATCAATTTCTGCTTTACTATCCTCAGCATAATTTAGATCTAATAAAATTTTATTATCTAGAATTCCACAACTAACCGCGGCTACATACTGTTGTATTGGGTCTGTCTTAATTTCTTTATTTCGAAGTAAATATTCAATGCATAATTTTAATGCAACAAAACCACCGCTGATAGCTGCTGTTCTTGTTCCACCATCAGCAGTCAAAACATCGCAATCAATTGTAATTAATTTTTCATTTAATAATCCCAAATCAACAACAGCTCTTAATGATCTTCCTATTAATCTTTGTATCTCAGATGTTCTGCCTCCGATTTTTCCAACTGTAGCCTCTCGTCTCATTCTTTCGTGGGTTGATCTTGGTAACATCCCATATTCAGCTGTTATCCAGCCTTTTCCTGAACCAAGAAGCCATCTTGGAACTTTTGAATCAACCGAAGCGGTACAAACAACTTGGGTTTCTCCAAACTTAACAAGGCAAGATCCTTCTGAATTTTTAATAAAATTTGGAATTATCTCAATTTTTCTTAAACTAAGATTATCTCTGTTATCTTTTCTCATAATAAAGCTAGAAATCTGAAATATAGTACCTATATATGTCAAAAAAATTATAAAGTATTGCTTTAAATATATAGACCTATGAATAACAACGAACAAACTACTTCTAATACTTCTGATAAAGATCAAGAACAAAAAACTGAAACTCCAGAAAATAATAATTTAGAGCCAAATTTAGAAATTGATCTTGAAAAAAAAATAGAAGAATTGAATGATAAACTACTTCGTTCACTTGCTGAAAATCAAAATCTTAGGAAAATCCATGAAAAAGAAAAAGAAGATTTAATTAAGTATAGTTCTTCATCGTTTGCTAGAGAAATTCTTAACCTTGCTGACAATTTAGAAAGAGCCTTTGGCTTATTTAAGGACAATCCCAAATTCAAATCAGATGAATTTAAAGACACGATACTTGGAATAGAGCTTATTGAAAAAGAATTGATTAATAGTTTTGATAAGAATGGAATAAAGTCATTTGAGTCTATTGGTAAAAAATTTGATCCTAATTTTCATCAAGCTTTAAATGAAGTTGAGAGTGAACAAGAAGATGGAATAGTGATTAATGAAATTCAAAAAGGGTATATGTTAAATGATAGGCTTTTAAGACCAGCACTTGTGTCTATTTCTAAAAAAAAAACCCCTACTGCTCAATAGTTCAATAAAGCTAAATAAATTAAGGTTTTTTTAACAAAAAAAAATTAGACTCAAAGGTTGTAATCTTAAAATTAAACACCACATAGGGTTAACAAATTAATTAAAAATAGAATTTTATGTCAAAAATAATTGGAATAGATTTAGGAACCACAAACTCATGCGTTGCTATTATGGATGGTGCGCAACCAAAAGTATTAGAAAATGCTGAAGGCGTTAGAACAACTCCCTCCATCGTAGCATTTACAGAATCTGGTGAAAAATTAGTTGGTCTTCCTGCAAAGAGGCAAGCAGTAACAAATCCTGAAAATACTTTCTTTTCTGTAAAAAGATTAATTGGAAAAAGTTTTGACGACTCAAGTTTAAAAAAGGACATTCAAGGACTTCCTTACAAAGTAATAAAATCTGATAACGGTACTGATGCATGGGTTCAGTCACGTGATAAAAAATATTCTCCAAGTCAAATTTCTGCTTTTGTTTTAATGAAGATGAAAGAATCTGCAGAAAAATATCTTGGTAGCGAAGTAAAACAAGCAGTTATAACTGTTCCTGCTTACTTTAACGATGCACAAAGACAGGCAACTAAAGATGCTGGAAAAATTGCAGGTCTTGAAGTTTTAAGAATTATAAATGAACCAACGGCAGCTGCGCTTGCTTACGGTCTTGATAAGAAAAAAGCTAAAACTATTGCTGTATACGATTTAGGAGGTGGTACTTTTGATATTTCAGTTCTTGAATTGGGTGATGGAGTATTTGAAGTTAAATCTACAAACGGAAACACTTCTTTAGGTGGTGATGATTTTGATTCTGTAGTTACAGATTATATTATTGAAGAATTTAAAAAAGAAAGTGGAATCAATTTAAAAACTGATAAATTGGCATTACAAAGAATAAGAGAAGCTGCAGAAAAAGCAAAAATTGAATTATCTTCTTCGGCTCAGACTGAAGTGAACTTACCTTTTATTACTGCAGATAAAAGTGGTCCAAAACACGTTAATATGAAAATCACAAGAGCAAAACTTGAAGCTCTTACTGCGACCCTTATTGAAAAAACAATTGAGCCTTGCAAAATTGCGCTAAAAGATTCTGGTTACACTGCATCTGAAATTAATGAGGTTATTCTTGTTGGTGGAATGACAAGAATGCCAAAAGTTGTTGAAACTGTTAAAAGTTTTTTTGGAAAAGAACCCAACCAAAGCGTTAACCCTGATGAAGTAGTTGCTTTAGGTGCAGCTGTTCAAGCTGGAGTATTGCAAGGCGATGTTAAAGACGTTCTTTTGCTTGATGTTACTCCATTATCACTTGGTATTGAAACCTTGGGTGGAGTATTTACAAGATTAATTGAAAAAAACACAACAATCCCAACTAAAAAAAGCCAAACATTCTCAACAGCCGAGAACAATCAGCCGGCCGTAACAATTAGAGTTTTCCAAGGCGAAAGAGAAATGGCAAATGATAATAAATTATTAGGCAATTTTGAACTAACAGGAATTGCACCAGCTCCGAGAGGCGTTCCTCAAATTGAAGTGACTTTTGATATTGATGCTAACGGTATCGTTAACGTTTCTGCAAAAGACAAAGGAACTGGAAAAGAACAGAAGATTCAAATTCAAGCCTCTGGTGGTTTAACCGATGAAGAAATTCAAAAAATGGTTAAAGAAGCAGAAGCTAACAAAGAAGCTGATAAAAAGAAAAGAGATGAAGTGGATGCAAAAAATCATGCTGACTCTTTAATAGCTTCAACTGAACAAAGCTTAAAAGAACACGGAAGCAAAATTTCAGA
>NZ_JAYQPI010000014.1:0-19820 GCF_038145245.1 Candidatus Allofontibacter sp.
GTAAACATGTTTAAAAAATAGATATATGTTCTCAGAATAAATATGAAAATTTTAGGATCAGACATCAGGGTTGGCAATATCATTGAATATAAAAATGATCTTTGGAAATGCCTTAAAAATCAAACTTCAAATCGTGGAAATCTTCGATCACACAATCAGGTAGAGCTTAAAAGTATCACTAAAGGTACAAAATTAAATGAGAGATTCAGAGCAGATGAAACAGTTGAAAAAGCAAGTCTTGAAGAAAAAAAATTTCAATTCTTATATTCAGCAAACGATGAATTCTTTTTTATGGATAGTGTTAATTTTGAACAAATCTCAATCAATAAAACTCTTATTGAAGAGTGTGAAAAATTTTTAAAAGAAAATTTAGAAGTTACGATTGAATTTTATCAAGACAAGCCATTGAATATTATTCTGCCTAGATCTGTTGAATATGAAGTTCTTGAAACTGAATCAGTTGTAAAAGGACAAACTGCTTCTGGATCTTATAAACCAGCAACGATTCAAAATGATGTTAAGATAATGGTTCCAACATTTATAAATCAAGGTGATAAAATAATCGTCGATACAGAAACTCAAGAATATTTAAAAAAAATTAGCTAATGCCTTTACTATCGGCCAATCTAAACGTTATGGAGAAGGCTTGTAAAAAAGCATCTAAACTTTTAATTCGTGATTTTGGAGAAATTGAAAAATTGCAGGTATCTAAAAAAGGCCCTGGAGATTTTGTTACAAATTCTGATAAAAGAACTGAAAAAATCATCATAAATGAACTTTCTCTCGCTAGACCCGATTATTCATTTCTAGCTGAAGAAAGTGGTTTATCTGAAAAAAATACTGAATTTAAGTGGATTATTGACCCTATTGATGGAACTACAAATTTTTTACACGGCATTCCTTATTTTGCAATCTCAATAGGTTTAGAAAAAAATAAAGAAATTATTTGTGGCATGATTTTTAATCCTATAACTAATGAAATGTTTTATGCAGAAAAAGGAAAAGGCGCTTATTTAAATAATTCTAGAATTCGTGTTTCATCAAGAAAAAATATTGATGAATGCGTTCTTCTTACTGGAGGTCCTATTCTTTCTTATAAAAATAAAGAAATATTTTTCAAAGAATATGAATCTGTGAGTAGAAAAGTTGCAGCAACTAGAAAATTTGGTAGTTCAGCCCTTGATCTTGCCTATCTTGCTAGCGGTAGATGCGACGGTGTTTGGGAAAGAAATTTAAATTATTGGGATATTGCCGCAGGAATAATAATTGTCAAAGAAGCAGGCGGAACAGTAACTGACTTTAAAGGTGGGAATAAATACATCGAAGATAGAAATTTACTAGCTACAAATTCAAAAATAGATAAAGACCTTATTGCTTTACTTGCATAAATTCTTAAATGCTAAAAATTCTAATTTTTTTATTTCTTGATGTACTTGCTTTTAGCGGAGTTTTAATTTCAACTTTACCATTTCTGATTCATGAATATGGTGGAAATATACTTTTAATAACAATTATTTTTGGGTCTTTTTCATTTTTTCAATTTTTTACTTCACCATTTTGGGGAAGTTTATCAGATAGATTTGGAAGAAAACCAATGCTGATCTTAAATTGTATTGCAGAAATTTTAGCTAATTTAATACTGGCAATTAGCGGGAGTTTATTAATGATATTTTTATCAAGAATTATAGCTGGTTTATTTAAAAATAATGTTTCTGTTGGAACAGCTTATATTGCGGACATCACAACTAAAAAAAATAGAGCAAAGGGAATGGGACTGTTTGGAGTATCGTTTGGTTTAGGATTTACAGTAGGTCCAATGCTCGGTGGATTAGTAGCCGGATCCAATTTTACTATCATGACACTTGCAAATGTTGCTTGGATTGCATGTATAATTAATATTTTTAATTTATTATTTGTAACTTTTTTTGTAAAAGAATCTAAGAAATCATTTAATAATTTTTCAATAAAAAATTCTTTCAGTAAAATTTATTTACAGTTCAAGTTAATGAAAAAGAAAATATTACTTCCTTTCTTTTTAATTATATTTGTAGTTTATTTTGGATTTTCTGGGATGGAGGGCATATTTGCCATCTGGATAAAAGAAACTTTTGCCTGGGGTCCAAAAGAAGTTGGAATGGTCATGTTATATGCTGGATTAAGTCAGATTATAGTTCAGGGTTTTATTTTGAGAATATTACTTAAATTTTTTAATGAAGCTCAACTAATTAAGAGTGGAATTCTATTTTTAATTTTTGGTTTTTTGCTAATCCCAACTTCTAATATTTACTTAGTACCAATTGCAATATTCCTTCTATGTTACGGAATTGGTATCACAAATCCTTGTTTGAATAGCTTAGTATCAAAAAAATGCTCTAAGAATGAAAAAGGATTTGCTCTAGGCGCTGCTTATTCTGCTCAATCTATATCTAGATTTATTGGTCAACCGACTGCAGGTATTTTATTTTTATTTTTTGGCAAAGACATGCCTTTCTATCTAAACTCAGCAATTCTCGCAGTAACAATAATATATTATTTATCTTTAAGAAAAAAAGTTAATAAATAATCACTTTATTTATTAAGAAGTGTTGTCTATTTATCTAATTTTGCTATAAAAACTTTCTTCTAAAATTATGAAAGAAAAAATACACCCAAAAACACACAAAATTAAAGTTGTAATGACTGACGGAAGTCAATTTGAAACTTTGTCAACTTGGGGAAAAGAAAACGACATTATGAAATTAGATATTGATCCAATATCTCATCCTGCTTGGACAGGTGGTTCACAAAAAATTATTGATAAAGGAAGAGTAAGTAAATTTAATAAAAAATTCGAAAATCTTACAACCAAAACACCAAAAAAATAAATATTTATGTTAGATAAACCTTTAATGCCAAAAGCTACGGCGGTATGGCTACTTGAAAACACTAGTCTGACATTCAAACAAATAGCTGATTTTTGTCAACTTCATGAACTTGAAATTAAAGGGATAGCAGATGGTGATGTTGCTGTTGGAATAAAGGCATATAATCCAATACTTGCAAATCAATTAACAAGAGAAGAAATTGAAGAATGCAGTAAAGACCCTAACAAATCATTATCTATAAATAAAAAAGTATTAGATTATGAAATTAAAACTGTTGTTGGTCCAAAATACACTCCTCTATCAAAGAGACAAGATAGGCCGGACGCAATTGCTTGGTTAGTAAAAAATTACCCGCAATTATCTGAGGGACAAATTTCTAAACTTGTAGGAACTACAAAAAATACGGTAGAATCTGTCAAAAGTAGAAAGCATTGGAATGCTTCAAATATAACTCCTAAAGATCCTGTGGCTTTAAACTTATGTACTCAAAGCGACCTGCAAAAAGCAGTAGATAAAGCTAACAGAAAAATTGAAAATCAAAAAAAAGCAAAATTAAAACTAGAAGCTAATAAGTAATTAAACTTATTTTAAAAATAAATATGTCTATTAAACTTAAAAATAAATCTATTGTTTCTATAATTATGGGTAGTAAATCAGATTGGACTACTCTTAAAAAATCTGCCGAAATTCTAAAAAAATTAAAAATTCAGTATAATGTAAAAATTGTATCCGCGCATAGAACTCCTATGAGGCTTGTCGAATTTGCTAAATCTGCTAAAAAAAATAATATTTCCGTTATCATTGCTGGTGCTGGTGGATCTGCTCATTTGCCTGGTATGGTTGCTGCAATTACAGATTTGCCTGTTATTGGAATTCCTATGGAAACAAAATCTCTAAAAGGATTAGATAGTTTATTATCAATTGTACAAATGCCTTTTGGAATTCCTGTTGGAACTGTTGCTATTGGAGAAACAGGAGCAAAAAATGCTGCACTTTATGCTGCATCAATCTTAAGTCTTAATGATAAAAAAATTGCAAATAACTTAAGAATTTGGAGAAATAATCAAACTCTATCAGTAAAACATAATCCTAAAAAATGAAAAATAAAACCTTTACCCTTGGAGTATTTGGGGGTGGTCAATTAGGAAAATTTTTAGTTCAATCTGCAAAAAAACTTAATATCAAAACTTTTATATTTACTGACAATAAAGACTCCCCGGCTATTTATTATAGTGATGATTTTATTGTCTCAAATTATAATAATAAAAAAAAATTAGATTTTTTTATAAAAAAAATTGATTTAGCAACGTTCGAATTTGAAAACATTCCTTTTAAAACTCTTGATTATGTTGAAAAAAAAATCAATGTATCTCCAAAACCTGCCATTATAAAAATTCTTCAAGATAGATTAAAAGAAAAAACTTTTTTAAATTCAATTGGGGTTAAAACAACTAAATTTTATTATTTAAAAAAAATTAATAAAAAAAGTATCGACAATAATATTTTTCCTGCATTAATAAAAACTATACGCTTTGGATACGATGGAAAAGGACAAATATTTTTTAATAATAAAAAAGATTTTCTAAAATATCCATTTAAAGACTATGAATATATAATTGAAAAATTGGTCAATTTTAAAAAAGAAATTTCTGTAATTATAAGTAGAAATAAAAACAAATGCTTTTCTTTTGATGCATTTGAAAATCTACATAAAAATCAAATATTACAAAAATCACATGTTCCTGCGAAAATTAGTTCAAATTTAAATAACGAAGCAAAAAAAATTGCAAAAAAAATTGCAGATAAATTAAATTATATAGGAACTATGTGCGTTGAATTCTTTGTAACTAAGAATAGCGAATTATTAGTAAATGAAATTGCTCCTAGGGTTCATAATTCTGGTCACTTGACCATGAATGCTCATAATGTCAGTCAATTTGAAAATCACATAAGAGCAGTTTGCAATCTAAAGCTAAAAAAACCAAAAATTATTTACAAAGCTACTATGTATAATATTCTGGGCTCTGATATCAAAAAGTATAGATTAAAAAAAACTGCCAGTAATGAATTTTTTTATGATTATGGAAAATTAAGAATTAAAGAAAAAAGAAAAATGGGGCACCTAACTAAAGTCTTTTAAAAACCACGTCCTACTTTTTGAATAGAAAAAGAAGTAAAAAATTCTTTTACGTTTTTTAAAAAATCAAATTTCATTCTGAATTGTGATATTAAATTTACATGTTGAAGTGATTTATTAATTTGTTCTTCAATTTCTTTCTGTGTTAAATTATCTTTATAAAAACTCAAAATCAAAATTTTTAAGTAAATTGACGATAACATAAACCTTTTTGTGTAATAGTTAAAATCAACTGAACGATCATTAGAATACTTCCACATAATATCTGCAACAGAATATATGTAACTTAAAACTTTTTCTGCACAATTATTTTTTATTAAATGAATAAAAAAAATTTTAATTAAATCCTTATTTTTATTTTCTATATAAAATCTTTTATTTAATAAAAATGAGATTTTTTCATTAGTTTTCTCAAACCTATTAATTTTAAATTTTATTTCATTTAAAAATTTTTTTTCTAGATCTTCAAAAAATAATTGACTAATTTTAATTAACAAATCTTTTTTATCAAAAAAATTTGAATTATTTATTTCTTTAAAAGAATTATCATGATTAATATTGTCAAAATCAATTTTTTTAAAATTTTTATATAGATAATTTAAAATTTTATCTTTCTGCAATTTTGTAAAATCTGACATTAAATATCTAATAATGGTAAAATACTTTAAGCAAAGTCCTTATAACTGGATAAAAAATAAGACTTACAATTATATTAATTGCTAATAATAAATATTCAAATGGTATTTGAGAAAAATTACTTAAAATTATTACTGATATAATTTGCACAATTAATAAGGATATTGCAAAAGCTACAAATTCATTTTGAAAATTTGTCTGCGTTCTTCTTTTTTTTAAATATGAAGCTAATTTACTTAAAAGAATAAAGCATATTGATGTCATGCCAAAAGGCATCCCTTGGAGTGAGTCAAAAATTAATCCTATTAAAAATAAAAAAGTAATTGAAAAACGATCTTTTTCAAAAAAACAAAAATAAAAAATTAATATATATTTAATATTTATTATTGGTCCTGGAGCAATCCAAGTATTTATAAAAATACTATCATTAATACAGATGAGTGTGAAAATAATATGTGCAGAATAAAATTTAATTTTTTCTAAAAAAGAATTCATTATTTTTTAACCTTTAAAACTGAAACATAGTTTAACTGATGTTCTTTAAATCCAAGATCAACAGAATATTTTCTTTTTTTAATATCTTTTTTATTATCTGTGATTATTTTTCCAACATAAAGTCCTTCCTTAATAATTCCGTCAGATCCAGAAGTATAAATCTGATCATTATTTTCAAGAACAGCATTTTGTGGAAGAAATAACAATTGCGCTCCTCCAAGACCACTTCCTTTTAAAATAGCATTAACTCCCCTAGATGGAATAACCACAGGAATTCTACTGTTGAGATCTGTAATAATCATCGCTTTTGAACTAAATAAATTAACCTCTGAGATTTTTCCAAGATAAACGTTATTTCGTACAATCGCCTGTCCCAATTGAACTCCTTCATTTGAGCCTATTGTTAAAATTAAGTTTTTAGCAAATTCATTTGTATCTTCGTGAATTATTTTTGCATAAACCGAGACATAGTCATCTTTGTTTTTAATTCCTAAAACTCTTTTTAAATTATCATTTTCATTTTTAAAAAATTGCAATTCTCGTTTTTCTGAATTTAATTGCTCTATTTCATCTTTTAATTTTTTATTCTCTAAAACAATATTGAAATTAAAATACTGCTTAGCCGAACTGCTCATATCGGAAATAAGCTTTATCGGAGTATTAACTATGTAAATACTGTAAGTAATCCCGTCATTTATGAGTGCTTTTAAGAATCTTATAGCTCTAAAATCACTTCTTTCTGAAAATAAAAACAGGAAAGAAATTATAATATATGATGGAAGTAAGAATTTTTTACTAATAGTTCTTTGTAAAGATGAAACGCCTGGGGTTGAGCTTCTAGCAAGCCTATTTTCACTCATATTTAATTAATATAACTTTTTAATATGAAGTTAGCATAGAAGAAAATATTCCTTCTTGCTCTAATGCTTTGCCAGTCCCAATTGCAACACATGATAACGCATCCTCTGCGATAGTAACCGGTAATCCTGTCTCTTTTTTAATAAGTTTATCTAAATTTTTTAAATAAGCTCCTCCACCAGCTAATACCATTCCAGAATCAACTAAATCAGAAGATAATTCAGGTGGTGTATTTTCTAGAGCATGTTTAACAGCATTAACAATTTGACCTACGACTCCTTCTAAAGCTTCAGCAGTATCTTTTTCAGTTAAAATAACTTCTTTTGGAGTCCCAGTTCTAATATCTCTTCCTTTCATTAAAAAAGTTTTTTCGGATCCCGTTGGTATTGCGGACCCTATTTCTTTTTTAATTCTTTCTGCTGTTGAATCTCCAATCAATAAATTAAATTTTTTCTTCATAAAATTAATAATTGCATTATCCATTGCATCACCTGCAATTCTTAAAGAATGAGAATAAACAATTCCACCTAGTGACATAACTGCAATCTCAGTAGTTCCACCTCCGATATCAACAATCATAGAAGCTTGAGGTTCGGATATTGGAAGTCCTGCACCGATAGCAGCTGCTACTGGTTCTTCTATCAGTTGTACTTTTCTTGCCCCTGCTGCGTAACCGGCTTCTTGAATAGCGCGTCTTTCAACTGGCGTTGATCCTGTAGGTACACAAATAATAATTCTAGGATTAGCAAATGCGTTTCTTTTATGAATCTTTCTAATAAAATGCTTAATCATTTCCTCAGTAACGATGAAATCCGCAATGACTCCATCTTTCATAGGTCTTATAGCTGTAATATTTCCAGGTGTACGTCCTAACATTTGTTTAGCTTCTTCACCAACCGCCAAAACTTCATTTCTGCCATTTCGTGATATCACCGCAACAACAGATGGTTCATTTAAAACAATTCCTTTTCCACGAACATAAACTAAAGTGTTTGCTGTTCCTAAATCAATCGCCATATCAGTCGACCAAAATCCAAATAATTTATCAAACATCTATTTTTTCCTAATTAAGCAGAAGCACTCAAGTCTGAGCTTGGCGCAGTTCTTTTTCTCTTAATAATTAATTTATTTAATGCGTTTATATACGCTTTTGCTGAAGCAACAAGTGTATCCGTGTCAGCAGCTTGACCCACGGAAATCTTACCTTTTTCTTCAATTCTTACACTCACAGTTGCTTGAGCATCAGTACCTTCTGTTACTGCTTGTACTTGGTAAAGCTGGAGATTAACATTATGAGGGTAAATTTTTTTTATTGCTTTAAATATCGCATCCACAGGACCATCACCTTCGGATTCTGTTTTTTTAATTTCGTCATAAATCATAAGTTCAATTTTTGCTTTTTGCGGTCCTTTTGTTCCTGCAATAACTTCTAATGAGGACAGACTGATAGCATTATTATGCTTCATCAAATCATCATCAATTAATGCAATAATATCTTCATCAAAAACATGTTTTTTTTTATCAGCCAAATCTTTAAATTTTGCAAAAGTATTATTTATTAATTCATCAGTTAAATCTGGATAACCCAATTCTGCGGCTTTATCTTTAAATGCATTTCTTCCAGAGTGTTTTCCCATAACTAAAGAAGATTTGGTAACTCCAACGCTTTCAGGCGTCATAATTTCATAAGTTTTTTTATTTTTTAACATTCCATCTTGATGAATTCCTGATTCATGTGCAAAGGCGTTTTTTCCAACAATTGCTTTATTAAATTGAACTGGAAAACCTGTCACATTTGAAACTAATTTTGAACAGCTACTAATCTTCTTAGTATTAATGTTTGTTTTGTAAGGCATTAAATCGCTTCTTGTTCTCATTGCCATTACAATTTCTTCTAAAGCTGCATTTCCAGCTCTTTCACCAATACCATTAATTGTACATTCAATTTGTCTTGCTCCAGCCTTGACTCCTGCTAACGAATTAGCAACTGCAAGTCCCAAATCATTATGACAATGTGTTGAAACAATTGCCTTGTCTATATTTGGAACTTTATCAAATAATAATTTAATTGTTTTATAATATTCATCTGGAATTGTATAACCTACAGTATCTGGAATATTAATTGTTTTAGCTCCACATTTAATTGCAAGTTCAACTGTTTTGCATAAAAAATCTGGAGTAGTTCTAGTTCCATCTTCTGGTGACCATTCAACATCATCTGTAATTTTTCTAGCAAGAGAAACACTATCTTTAATTAACTCTAAAACTTCTTTAGGAGTTTTTTTTAATTTATGCTTCATATGCAAAGGGCTAGTAGAAAGAAATGTGTGTATTCTAAAACGTTTTGCATGCTTTAATGCATCTTTGCATCTTTCAATATCTGCCTTAACTGCTCGAGCTAATCCGCAAGGAATAGTTTTTTTTAAAATCTTAGCAATTTCAGATACGGCCTCAAAATCACCATTAGAAGCTGCTGGAAATCCAGCTTCCATAACATCAACTCCTAAATCTTCAAATGCACGTGCGATTTGAATCTTTTCTTCAAGACTCATTGAAGCACCTGGAGATTGTTCTCCATCTCTTAATGTAGTGTCAAAAATGATGATTTGATTATTATTTTTTGCCATTTTTTAAATTTAATTTAGCTAAAATTAAAAATCTACTTATAAATACTTTTCAATATTTGATAGATTTTTAAACTAATAAGAAAGCCTAATTTTATTAATTAATCTTAATTTTTGCTCTTATCCACGAGCTTGTTTTTGCCAATCCAAGGCATCATAGCTCTCAGTTTTTCCCCAACTTTTTCTATCGGGTGTTCAGATAATTCTTTTCTCATTCTTAAAAAATTTTTTTGTCCAATCTTATTCTCATCCATCCAAAGTTTGGTAAATTTTCCAGACTGAATATCTTTTAAAACTTCTTTCATTCTTTCTTTTGTTTTATCATCAATAATTTTAGGTCCCGAAATATATTCTCCATATTCTGCAGTGTTTGAAATTGAATAATTCATATTAGCAATTCCACCTTCATAAATTAAATCAACAATTAATTTTACTTCGTGTAAACATTCAAAATAAGCCATTTCTGGCGTATATCCAGCTTCAACTAAAGTTTCATAACCTTTTTTAATTAATTCAACTAACCCTCCGCACAAAACAGCTTGTTCTCCAAATAGATCTGTTTCGCACTCTTCTTTGAATGTTGTTTCAATTATTCCAGATTTACCTCCGCCGATAGCGCTAGCGTATGATAGTGCAAGTTCTCTTGCTTTTCCTGATCCATCTTGATGAACTGCCATTAAACATGGAACTCCACCCCCTTTTTGAAATTCACTTCTTACTAAATGCCCAGGACCCTTAGGAGCAATCATAAAAACATCTAGATCTTTTCTTGCGCTAATAAGATCAAAATGAATATTTAAACCATGAGCAAAAGCTATAGTAGTTCCTTGTCTCATTCTTTGTTCAATGTGATTTTTATAAATTTGAGATTGCAATTCATCTGGTGTTAAAATCATTGCGACATCTGCCCACTCTGCAGCATCTGATAAAGACATAACTTTTAGTCCGCTAGCCTCAGCTTTTTTACGGCTAGGAGAATCTTCTCTTAGAGCAACAACAAGTTCTTTAACTCCGCTGTCTTTTAAATTCAAAGCATGCGCATGTCCTTGGCTACCAAAACCAAAAATAGCAACTTTTTTATTTTTAATTAAATCTTGATTTGCATCTTTTTCGTAAAAAATCTTCATATAACTTTTCCTTTGTTTGACTCTGTTATTTCAGCTCCTTTTGCCATTGCCAAAGGACCTGTTCTTGCAACACTTGCTATTCCATAAGGTTTTAATTTCTTAATAAAACTATCAATCTCTCGTCTTGTTGAATGGAATTCTACAATAAAAGAAGTGTTGGTTGTATCAAGATATTGCGCATTATGAGAATTACAAATTTCTTTAGCTTTTTCAAGATTTTTTTTATCAGCTATAACTTTTATTAAAGCTAGTTCTCTAAAAATAGATTTATCATCAACAGGAAATGAGGCAACTTTGTAAACCGGAACAAGTTTTAATAACTGCGCTTTGATCTGTTCTATTACTGAATTTGTTCCATTAGTTGCGATAGTAATTCTTGATATATTTTTTTCTTCATCCACTTTAGCAACAGCTAAAGACTCAATATTATACCCACGGCCAGAAAATAAACCCGAAACTCGCGCTAATACTCCTGCCTCATTATCAACCCAGACAACCATAATATGTCTTTCGAGCTGTTCATTTTTTATAGGATCTGGATATGCTGATAATGGTTTTTTCATACTAAGACTTTTCCTGCTTTGGTTATTTTATTTTCTTTTTCATCTTCTGGATTTAAAATCATTTCATTATGAGCTTTTCCTGAGGGTATCATTGGGAAACAATTTTCAACTTTATCTACAACACAGTCAAAAAGTACTGGTTTATCTGACTTAATCATTTGTGTAATTTTTGATTCTAATTCATCAGGAGTGGTAGCTCTAATTCCAACAGCTCCATAAGCTTCTGCTAATTTTACAAAATCTGGCAAAGCTTCCGTATAACTTTCTGCGTAATTTTTTTCATGAAGCAGTTCCTGCCATTGCCTAACCATTCCCATGTACTGATTATTAATTATAAATATCTTTACAGGTAGCCTGTACTGAACTGCGGTAGACAACTCTTGAATATTCATCAAAATTGAAGCTTCCCCTGCAATATCAACAACTAATTTTCCAGGATTTGCTAACTGCACTCCTATTGCTGCTGGCAGACCAAAACCCATTGTTCCAAGACCACCTGACGTCATCCATCTTTTTGGTTTTCTAAATTTATAATATTGAGCAGCCCACATTTGATGTTGGCCAACTTCAGTAGTAATAAAAGTATCTTGATTTTTAGTTAGTTCATACAATCTTTCAATTGCAAATTGGGGTTTGATAGTTTTTTTACCCTGCACAAATGATAAGCATTTTTTTTCTCTCCATTTATTTATTTGCTTCCACCATTCACTAATATTTTCTTTATTTGAATTTATAAAATTAGGATATTTTTTTTTAAAGACTGTAATTAATTTATTTAAAACATTTTCAACGTCGCCAACAATAGCATAATCAACTTTTATAATTTTATTTATAGATGAAGGATCAATATCAATATGAATCTTTTTGGAACCTGGCGAAAATTTATCTATTTTTCCTGTAATACGATCATCAAAACGAGCTCCAATATTTATCATCAGATCACAATCATGCATGGCATTATTGGCTTCATATGTTCCATGCATTCCAAGCATTCCAATAAATTGTTGGTCATCACCAGGAAAGGCTCCAAGACCTTGTAATGTTGAAGTAATAGGAAAGCCAGTCATACCCACTAAATCTTGAAGAAGCGCGCAGGCTTTGTCTCCAGAATTTACAACTCCCCCTCCTGAATAAATGATTGGTCTTTTAGATTTATAAATTAAATCTACAATCTTATCTAATTCTGAAGATTCAAATTCAGTCGTAACTTTATTAATTTTTTGTATTACATCATCTTTTTTTATGTACTCTGTTTTTTGAAACTGAATATCTTTTGGAATATCAACTAGAACTGGACCTGGCCTTCCGCTAGTTGCAATATGAAATGCTTTATGCATTATAATTGGAAGATCATTAATGTTTTTTACTAACCAATTATGTTTAGTACACGGTCTTGTAATGCCTGTTGTGTCACATTCTTGAAAAGCATCTGTTCCTATTAAATGGGTTGGTACTTGACCGGTTACACAAACTAGAGGAATTGAGTCCATATAAGCATCTGTTAATGCTGTAACCATATTCGTTGCTCCTGGTCCTGAAGTAACTAAAACAACTCCTGGTTTTCCAGAAGATCTTGCATAGCCTTCTGCTGCATGACCCGCTCCTTGTTCATGCCTTACAAGAATATGTTTAATCTTTTTGTGATTTTTTAATTCATCATATAAAGGAAGGATTGCACCCCCAGGATACCCAAAAATATATTCAACACCATTATCTGCAAAGGCTTTGAATACGATTTCTGCTCCAGTTAGTTGTGACATATAAATTTTCCGAAAAAATCAATCTAAACTAGTTAATTTAACGGTCAAGATGAAGTAACTAAATTTATAATTTTTTTAGTTAAAATATCGTAATTAGGGTTAAAAATACTTGTCCAATCCTTCATATGTCCTCTAAACCAAGTTCGTTGTTTTTTTACATACCTTCTTGTTCTTATAAAAGTATCTTCGAAAGCTTGTTCTAATGAAATTTCTTTATCTAAATATTTTTTAATTTCCTCAATTCCTAAAATTTTATTAGCGGGTAAACTTAAATTTATTTTTAATTTTAAAAATTTTTTAACTTCATTAAGCGCTCCGTTCTCAAACATTTTTTTTAAACGCAGTCTAAGTAATTTATGTAAATAATTATTATCAGGATTAATATAAATTTTTACAAACTTATAATTACTAAAATAATTTTTATTTATTTTTTGCCATACAATTAAAGATTTTTTTGTAAAAATAATTACTTCATAAGCTCTTATTAACCTATGAGTGTCATTTTTCTTTATTTTATTTTTTACCAAAGGATCTAATTTTAAAAGTAAATTGTAAAATTTATCATTACCTAACTTTAGATTTAATTTTCTTGCTTTTGTTCTGATTAAATCTGGGATTTTTGGAATATTGGAAATACCTTCTGTTAATAATTTAAAATATAGTCCTGTTCCTCCAACAAAAATTGGCTGTTTTTTTTTATTTATAATTTTTTTTATATTTAATTTAACTTGTTTTATCCATTCTCCAGCTGAAAAATTATTTTTTACCGAGATACTGCCGTAAAGATAATGAGTAATATTAAAATAATTTTCTGGTCTAGCTGATAAAATCTTAATTTCTTTATAAACTTGCATACTATCAGCATTAATAATTTCACCGTTTATTTTTTTAGCAAGTTTAAGTGCGATTTCAGATTTCCCAGAACCAGTTGGTCCCGAGATAAGAATAATTTTTTGCATTGGAAAAAATCTTATTTAATTTTTACTCCAATAAATTTACTCTGATTATTACTATCTAAAATTGTCAGTAAAACTGAATTTGTATTTTTTTTTAATTCTTTTTTAAATTGATCCTCGAAATTTTTAACATTACTTACCGAAGTATTTGCTACAGCTATTATGATATCCCCTTCTTGCACTGGTAATAATGCTAGAGGACCATCTCCGCTAATTTCTAAAATATAAACTCCTTTTTTATCTTTTAAATTAGATCTATTTTCAATGTCCTGATTATTTATATTTCTAATTTTGATTCCAAGTTCTTTAACAGTAACAACGGTTGGATTTATTTGTTTTTTATTTTCATTTTTGTATTCGCTGGTTTCTTCAAGTCTCGTAACGGTAATATTTTTTATTAATATTCTTTTATTTCTCCAAACTTTTACTTCAACACTTTGTCCAATAGGTGTATCAGCTACAATCTTTGGCAATTTTCTCATATTATCCACTTTTTTATTATTAAATTCTAATATGATATCGCCAGCTTCTATTCCCGCTTTATCAGCTGGACCTCCTGCTGAAGCACTTGATACTAAAGCTCCTTCTTGATTTTTAAGTCCCAAACTGTCCGCAATTTCTTTTGTTACTTCTTGAATTCTGACGCCAATATAGCCTCTTTTTATTTCTCCATATTGAGTAATTTGTTGAATAATATTTTTTGCAAAATTTGATGGGATTGCAAAACCAATTCCAACTGATCCGCCAGAATTAGAGAGTATCGCGCTATTAATTCCAACAACTTCTCCTTTAATATTAAATAATGGTCCTCCAGAATTACCTTGATTTATTGGAGCGTCTGTTTGAATAAAATCATCATATTTTCCAAGACTAATATCTCTATTTCTTGCTGATATAATTCCAGCGGTAACAGTTCCACCTAATCCAAAAGGGTTTCCAATTGCAATAACCCAATCTCCAACTCTAGCCTTATCTGAATCTGCAAATGTAACTGCTTTTAAATTATCTTTTGTATTAATTTTAATAACTGCTACATCGCTTGTTGGATCTGTTCCTAAGACTTTTGCCTCATATTCTTTACCATTAGTTAATTTTACAAAAATGCCTTCGGCACTTTGAATAACGTGATTATTAGTTATTATAATCCCTTCTTTATCTATTATAAATCCAGATCCAAGAGACTGAGTTTTTCTTTTTTGTGGACTTCCGCCTCTATCAAAGTCTTTAAATAGATCTTCAAAAGGATGCCCTGGGGGAAATTGGAATGGAAATGGACTCTGAGATCTTGTTTCTACAACTCTTGTTGCAGAAATATTAACCACAGAAGGAATTAATTTTTCAACAAGATCAGCAAATGAATCAGGTACTTCTTTCGAATTTAAATTTGTAATTAATAAGATATTACAAAAAATTATTAATAAAAATCTTCTCAAATTTTTCATTGAAATTTTTTTATATAAGCTATTATTATAAAACCTATGATGGCAAAAATAAGTCCACCTGTTCTTAATCTTTGCTCTGATAAATCCTTCATAGAATTTAACATTTTTTTCATACTTCCTGGAAATATTGTATAAAGCAAACCCTCAATAAACAGCAATAATCCAATTGCTGTAAAAATCTCATTCATTATTTCTTTAGAATCTTACTTAGTCCAGACTCACCAAAATATCTAAAAAATTCACTATCTGGTGATAATACTAATGAGGTCTCACTGCCACTAATTAAAGATTTTTCATAAGACTGCATAGCTCTGTAAAAACTAAAAAATTCAGGGTCCCTTCCAAATGCTTCTGCAAATATTTTATTTCTCAAACCGTCTCCTTCTCCTCTTAAAATTTGAGCAGTTTTTCTAGCTTCTGCTAGAATGATTGCTACTTCTTTATCTGCTTTAGATTTGATAGTTTGTCCAAGTTCAAAACCCTCTGCTCTAAATTCTTTTGCTTCACGAGTTCTTTCTGTTTGCATTCGTTTAAAAATAGCTTCGCTATTGGCACTTGGAAGATCTGCTCTTCTTATTCGAACATCAATAACATTAATTCCAAAATCCTTAGCCTCTTCCGCTACTTCTTTTGTAATTTTACCCATCAGTTTAGTTCTATCTGTAGATATCAAATTAACTAGATTTTCTTTACCTAATACACCTCTAATCTTGGCATTAATAATTGATGACAATCTAGACTGCGCAACTCTTTCATTTCCAACTGATATGTAAAACTTTAAAGGATCAGTAATTATAAACTTTGCATAAGCATCAACTATTATTCTTTTTTGATCTAATGCAATAACTTCTTCAGCTGGAGCGTCAATATCTAAAACTCTTTTATCTAGTATTTGAACATTTTGTAATAAAGGTATCTTCCAATATAATCCTGCGTTTTTATAAACTTTTTTTGGCTCACCTAATTGAAGAACGATCGCTTGATGAGTTTCTTTTACAATAAAAAAAGTCGAATAAACTAAAAAGCCTGCTGCAACAACTATAAATACCAAAGCTTTTAAAACTTTATCCTGCATCAATTTTTAGCCTCTGGTTTTTTTTGTTCAATTGTCAAATTCTTCTTTAATTCAGGAAGTGGTAAATAAGGAACAACTCCTGACCCTGATTGCTTATCTATAATAATTTTATTAACTCCCGATAAAACTTTTTCCATAGTCTCAAGATACATTCTTTCTTGAGTTACAGATTTTGCTTTTGCATACTCATTATAAATTGCAATAAATCTACTAGCCTCTCCTTCTGCTTGCGCAACTACTTCTTTTTTATAAGCTTCTGCTTCTTGAACAATTTTAGCAGCCTCTCCTCTAGCTCTTGGAATTACATCATTTGCATAAGCTTGCGCTTCATTTTGTTGCCTTTCCTTATCTGCTTTTGCAGCCTGAACATCTCTAAATGAGTCAATAACTTGCGCAGGCGGATCTGATTTTTGTGCTTGAACTTGAGTAATTTCAATTCCTGAGTTGTATTGATCTAATATCTGCTGCATTATTTTATGGGCTTCGTTTTCAATATCAGTTCTACCTTGAGTTAAAATTGATTGAATTTTTTTTCGTGCAATAATTTCTCTCATAGCGGTTTCTGCTACAGCTTTAATTGTGCCCAGTGGATCTTGGATATTAAAAAGATATTTGCTTGCATCTTTAATTACCCAAAAAACTGAATAGTTAATATCAACAATGTTTTCATCTCCGGTTAACATTGCACTTTCCTCTTTAATTTCACTTATAGCTCCAGATCTTGAACTGTCTCCTGAAGATCTAAATCCAATATCAACTCTATTAACTCTGGTCACCTTTGGAGTCATTACAGACTCAATAGGATAAGGAAGATGATAATTTAGTCCTGGTTGAGTCATATTAACGTATTTCCCAAATCTTAAAACAACGCCTTGTTCATCAGCATCTACTCTATAAAATCCACTTAAAGCCCAAACAGCAATTGCTCCAATTATAAAAAGTGCAATTGGTTTTTTTGCATCTGGAGTTTTTGAAGAACCTCCAAAAACATTTTTCAAACCATCTTGAAATTTCTTTGCTAAATCCTCAATGTCATCAGAATTATTAGAACTAGGCTGTTTATTAGTCTTATTAGGAGCCCCCCAAGGAGATTCCTTTTTAAGAATATCGTTAGTATTATTAGTCTTAATTAATGACATATTATTTTAAAAAATTGGCTTATTAATATAGGTATAAATGGTTATTTAAAAGATAATTACAATACGTCAAAATGAACGAAAAAGAAGCAAATCTTAGCAAAAACTTTATGGATCAAATTTCCCCAAAAACGCCATTTAAAAAAAATAAAATTAAAAATGTAAAAAAGATTATTGCTATTTCCAGTGGTAAAGGTGGCGTTGGCAAATCAACAATTGCTGTTAATCTTACAATCGCTTTAAAGAATTTAAAATATAACGTTGGTATTTTAGATGCTGATATTTACGGACCGTCTATTCCTAAAATGATGGGTATCTTTGAAAAGCCTAAAAGTGAAGATGGTATAAATTTAATTCCTATAAAAAAATTTGATATTCAATGTATGTCCATAGGGTTTATGGTTTCTGAAGAAACTCCCATGATCTGGAGGGGACCAATGGTTGCCAGTACTATAAAAACTTTTGCTAATAAAGTTTTATGGGACAATATTGATTTTTTAATTATTGATTTACCTCCTGGAACCGGAGATGCCCTTTTAACTTTTTCTCAAGAAATAGATATTGATGGTGCAGTCATCGTTACAACTCCCCAAGATATTGCAATCATTGATGTAAAAAAAGGAATAGAAATGTTTAAAAGAACGAATGTAAAAATATTAGGCATTATTGAA
This sequence comes from Candidatus Allofontibacter sp., assembly GCF_038145245.1. Classification (GTDB taxonomy): domain Bacteria; phylum Pseudomonadota; class Alphaproteobacteria; order Pelagibacterales; family Pelagibacteraceae; genus Fontibacterium. The sequence goes on from NZ_JAYQPI010000014.1 coordinate 18,345, forward strand.
AATATGACAAGTTTTACATCTGATGATGGTGTTGAGCATTTTATATTTGGAAAAGACGGTGGAAAAAATATATCAAATAAATTTAATGTAGAACTTTTAGGACAAATTCCAATTAATATTAATCTTAGAAAAAACTCAGATGAAGGTTTGCCCTTTGTAGATCAATTTAAAGATCATAAAGTTACAAAAATGTTCTTAGAAATTGCAAGTAAGATTACAAAAATAATTAACTAACTATAAAATTTTTTTTATCTATTACTTCCATTAATTCGTTCCACTCTCTTTTACTAAGTCCAGAGTCTTCATAACTAACTTTATTTCCATTGATCATCGATTTTATAATTTTTAATCCTTTTGATGATAGATGAGCGGCTCCAACTCTATAATCTAAAAATGCAGCATGAGTGATTGGAACCCATTTTTTAACTGTATCTAACATTTTCTCTGCATAAACTCTAATTTCATACTGTGCATGACTATCTCCTCTTAAAAATAAAAAATTCATTAAATTTAAAAGATCAGTCTTCCAATACCACTGTGTATATGAGTTTAATGTTAAGTTCATTCTGGCAAGTTCTCTAGCTAAGCCAGATTTTTTTTCATCAATAATTGTTCCATCAAATCTTTCATTCAACATCTTTTCATAATTGTCATAAGTTCTTGTTGCATCATCTTTCAAAATATTAAGAACTTCGTCTGCTTGTGGGCCCGTGATCAAATCACCTCGACCTTGTCGATTATTAGTAGACTGTGCTGATAATTGCTCTTTTGCTGGAATATAAAATTCTTTATCTAATATGGAGTATCTTGCTGAATACTCATTTACATTAGCTGTTCTATGTCTAATCCATTGTCTTGCTATAAAAATTGGAAGCTTTACGTGATACTTAATCTCACACATTTCAAAGGGAGTGCTATGCCAGTGTCTCATTAAATACCTTATTAAACCTTCGTCTGTTGAAACTTTTTTTGTCCCTTTTCCATAGGAGACTCTTGCAGATTGCACGATAGAACTATCATCTCCCATATAATCTATAACTCTTATAAATCCATGATCTAATACTGGAATTGCTTCATAAAGAATCTTTTCAAGCTCAGGAGAAGTTACTCTTTTTGTTTTATTGGATTGTGATTGTTGTTCTTGAATTTCTTTTTTTTGATCTAAAGTTAGTTCCATTGTCTGCGAAATACTGAGATTTTAAATATATCTTTAATTTAACGATTCAAAGTCTTATATTATTAGCGTTGGTTTTCCAACTATGACGATAAACGAGATTCGTAATAAACATTGAGGACCAGGGGGCGGTACCCTGCACCTCCACCATTTTCAACTTATGGGGGTGAACTAGAATCGACTAATGTCTAAAGGCTTTTCTTTCGTCCGGTATAGTACCACCGTGAAGGACTAAAATATAAACGCAAATGAACAATTTGCTCTCGCTGCCTAATTAATTTATTAATTAGATAAGCACGGTC
>NZ_JAYQPI010000015.1:0-17734 GCF_038145245.1 Candidatus Allofontibacter sp.
CCTGTAAATCCATAAACTAACGAACAACCATATAATAAGAGACCTGAAGATAAAGAGCCTAAAACAAAGTATTTTAAGCCTGCCTCTGAAGATTTAAGAGATTTTGTGTTAATTGCAGCAAGCACATAAAGACATAAAGATTGAAGTTCTAATCCTAAATAAAAAACAATTAGATTATTTGCGCTAATCATCACAAACATTCCAAGAGTGGAAAGTAATAATACGATCGGATATTCAAATTTAGCAATATTTAATCTTTCAAGATAAGTATTTGAAATTAACATCGTAAACATTACCGAAATTAAGACTAATATTTTCATAAAGTTCGATAATGGATCAATTGTATAACTATTACCGAACAAGGTAGTTGATCCTGTAAAATTAAAGTAAACAATAATTATTAGCGCTGCTAATAAAGTAACAATAATGTAATTTATTATTTTATTAAAAGTTTTAGAAAAAACTCCAACAATTAATAATGAAAATGAACTTAATAATAATAATAGTTCAGGAATGATACTCCTCATTTTACAGCTCCTAAATTTTTAACAATTAAATCTACTGAAGAAGAAATTGGTTCTAAAATTAAATTTGGATAAACTCCAAATAAAATTGTTAAAATCATCAGCATAAACAAAATAGCAATTTCTGTTAGGTCTAAATCTAATAATTTTTCACCATGATTGTTAACTTTGAATTCACCAAATACTACACGCTTACATAGCCACAATGAATAAGCTGCAGATAAAATAACACCCGTTGCAGCAAATATACTTACAATATAATTTACTTTAAAAGTTCCAATTAATGTTAAAAATTCTCCAACAAATCCACTTGTGCCAGGCAAACCAACATTAGCAAGAGATGAGAATACAAATACTAAAGCAAACTTTGGCATAATATTAACAACGCCTGAATAATCTTGAATTAATCTACTATGAACACGATCATACAAAACGCCAACACATAAGAATAAAGAGGAAGAAATCAATCCATGACTTATCATCTGAAATATAGCCCCATCTATTCCTTGTTTAGTAAAAGAGAAGATTCCAATCGTTACATAACCCATGTGAGCAACAGATGAGTAGGCAATTAGTTTTTTCATATCTGTTTGCATTAAAGCAACTAAAGATGCATAAACAATTGCAACAACACTCAAAACGAATACAAAATTTGCAAAATAATGTGAGGCAATTGGGAATAATCCAAGAGAAAATCTAATAAACCCATATCCTGAAATTTTAAGTAAAATTGCTGCAAGAATTACAGATCCTGGCGTAGGTGCTTCAACGTGAGCATCTGGCAACCATGTATGAACTGGCCACATTGGAAGTTTTACAGCTAATGAAATAAAAAAACCTATCCACATCCAATATTGTAAGTTTTCAGGAATTTTTGATCCCATTAATTTTACAAGATCTAATGTGTTCATATTCCAGTAGATGGCGATAATTGCTATCAACATGAAAATTGAGCCTAAAAACGTGTATAAAAAGAATTTTAAAGCTGAATAAACACGTCTTTCTCCACCCCAAATACCAATAATTAAAAACATTGGTATTAGCCCACCTTCGAAAAATAAAAAAAACAAAAATAAATCTAAAGCACAAAATACTCCGATCATAAAAGTTTGCATGATCAAAATTGCAATTAAAAATTCTTTAATTCTTTTCTTTAGACTGTTAATGGCTGCAAAAATACATAATGGTGAAATAAAAGTTGTAAGCAAAACTAAGAATATTGAAATTCCATCAATTCCCATCTTGTATGAAACAAAATTTTTAATCCATTTAGTTTCCTCAACAAATTGAAATCCTGAAATTGATTGATCAAATTTACTCCATAAGAATAACGAAACAATAAAATTAATTATTGATACTAAAATTGAAATAGTCTTTGATGAACGTTCAACAACTTCATCACTTCCACGTCTTAGTAAAATAAAAATAACTCCTACTAATGGGAAAAAAGTTAAAAATGATAAAATAGGAAAATTCATGTTAAAGAATAATTAAAAAAGAAATAATTAATATTAAACCAATTAAAATTACAGTTGCATAATGGTACAAGTAACCTGATTGAACTCTACTTGCTCTGTCTGATAAATTTTTTACTACTTTAGCAAGACCGTCAGGACCGTAGGCATCTATTGTTTTAACATCTCCTCTTTGCCATAAGAAATTTCCAATTCCTCTAAAGCTTTTAACAAAAATTAAATCGTAAAGTTCATCGAAATACCATTTTTTTAATAAAAAATTATAAAAAGGTTTATTGTTATTAACAAAGCCTTCCACAATATCTTTTCTCTTTAAAAACAAAATAAAAGACAAAGGAATTGCAAAAATGACTAAGGTTGGAATTAAAATCATTAACCATAGTGGTGGATGACCATGCGCTGTTTGTTTTAAGAAGAATATTGCCTTACCCCAAAATTTCGTATTCTCCCCAATAAATATTTCATGAAATACATAACCTGAAAATATTGCGCCAACGGCAAGTAATATTAATGGAATAATCATTACTGGTCCTGACTCATGTACTTTTTCAAAGCTCATTGAATTGTTATATTTGCCGTGAAAAGTTTTAAAAACTAATCTCCAAGAATAAATTGAAGTAATAAATGCTGTAGTAACACCAATTACAAAGGCGTAACCTGCAAATAAACTTTTAGAAAAATAAGCCGACTCTATAATTGCATCTTTTGAATAAAACCCTGCAAGTAATGGAAATCCCGTAAGCGCAAGTGTTCCAATTAACATTAATGCATAAGTTAAAGGAATTTTTTTCCATACTCCGCCCATTTTTTCGATATTTTGCTCATCATGAAATGCATGAATAACTGATCCTGCTCCTAAGAATAAAAGTGCCTTAAAAAAAGCATGAGTAAATAAGTGAAATATAGCAACATTATATGCGCCCATTCCAGCTGCAAAGAACATATAACCTAGTTGACTGCACGTAGAGTAGGCAATGATCCTTTTTATATCTGTTTGAACAATTGCAACGGATGCAGCAAAGATTGCAGTCGTAGCCCCAACAAAAGCAACTAAGTTTAAGGCATATTGTGAATACTCAAATAATGGTGAGCATCTTGCAACTAAAAATACTCCAGCTGTAACCATGGTTGCTGCATGAATTAATGCTGATACAGGTGTTGGACCTTCCATAGCATCAGGAAGCCAAGTATGAAGAAGAATTTGTGCAGATTTACCCATAGCTCCGATAAATAGGAAAATACAAATCGTTGTGATTAAATTGTACTCACCACCAAAAATCTTAATTGAATTTTTAGACTGATCCGCTGCTTGAGAAAAAACTTCACCAAAATTTAAAGTTCCAAAAGTTTTAAAAATTAAAAACATAGCAATTAGCAATCCAAGATCACCTACTCTATTAACAATAAATGCTTTCATAGATGCATTGTTTGCAGATTCTTTTTTAAACCAAAAACCAATTAATAAATACGATGCTAGTCCAACTCCCTCCCAACCAAAAAATAATTGTAAGAAGTTGTCAGCAGTAATAAGCGACAACATCATAAATGTGAAAAGAGAAAGATAAGACATAAATCTTGGTTTATGAGGGTCGTGACTCATATAACCAATTGAATAAATATGAACTAAAGCCGAAACTGAATTTACAACTACAAGCATGACTGCCGTAAGTGAATCTACATAAATAGACCAATGTAGTTTTAATGATCCAGATGTAATCCAATTTAAAATTGGATACTCATAATTTTTACCAGTCTTTATTGTTTCAAGTAGAATAATTGATGAAAGAATAGCTCCAATAACAATAAATGCAGAAGTGATGATCTGACAACTTTTTTCACCAATCTTTTTGTAAAAAAAAGCTGAAATAAAAGATCCAAGCAAAGGTAAAAATAATATTAAATAAAGCATTTAACCTTTCATTGAGTTGATGTCTTCGACTTGAATAGATCCTCTATTACGGAAGAACACCACAAGTATTGCAAGACCAATTGCTGCTTCAGCGGCTGCAACAGTTAATATAAAGAGAGTAAAAATTTGCCCTGTTATATTCTGTAAATAAACAGAGAATGCCACCATATTAATGTTCACTGAAAGTAGAATTAATTCAATGGACATTAAGATAACAATTACGTTTTTACGATTAACAAATATTCCAAATACACCTAGCGTAAAAATGATTGCAGATAGAAATAAATAATGAGCTAAAGTAATTTCAATCATTGATCTTAACTCCTTTATTACTTTCAACATCTACTAGCTCAATTGAATCCTCTCTCTCACGGGATGATTGTTTTAAAATGTCTTGTCTCTTAAGGTTGTCTCTACGTCTAAAAGTGAGCAAAATAGCCCCTATCATAGCTACTAATAGAACTATACCTGAAAGCTGAAATGGTAAGAAATAATCTGTGTAAATTAATTTTCCAATCTGTTCAGTATTAGTTTCCTTTGCATCGTAGGCAATTTTTGCAGTCTTAATAAATTCAGATTTATACTGCCAACTTCCAATAATAATAATTAATTCAAAAAATATTACTAAAGCAATAAAAAAACCAAAAGGCATATATTGCAAGAAACCTTGTTTAATTTTTACAAAGTTTCCCTCTAACATCATCACAACGAATAAAAATAACACTGCAACAGCCCCGACATAAACAATAAGTAAAATCATGCCAACAAACTCAGCGCCAATCATAATAAATAAACAGGAAACATTCACGAATGCTAAAATTAAAAAGAAAACTGAATGGACAGTATTTTTTGATGAAATAACCATAATACTTGAAAGAATAGTTATAAAAGACAATAAATAAAAAATTAATGCGTGTGCTATCATCTGAATGATTTATCTACTTTAATGTTGTGTGCTAATTCTTTTTCCCATTTGTCACCATTTTCTAAAAGTTTTTGCTTGTTATAATAAAGCTCTTCTCTTGTTTCTGTTGCAAATTCAAAGTTAGGACCCTGTACAATTGCATCTACTGGACAAGATTCTTGACATAAACCGCAGTAAATACATTTTAACATATCGATGTCATATCGAGTTGTTCTTCTTGATCCATCTTCTCTAGGTTCAGCTTCAATTGTAATTGCTTGAGCAGGACAAATCGCTTCACATAATTTACATGCTATGCATCTCTCTTCACCATCAGGATATCTACGCAGCGCGTGTTCACCACGAAATCTTGGACTGATGGGTCCTTTTTCAAATGGATAGTTAACAGTTGCTCTTCTTTTAAACATATAAATAAAAGCAAGATAAAGCCCTTTAACAAATTCTGATAAAAAAATAATTTTTAATATTCTAGAAAATTTTATTTTCATTTTGGTAATAAGTTAAAAAAATATAAAAACGCTGCTGTTAATACGACCCAGAACAATGAGAAAGGTAAAAATACTTTCCAACCTAATCTCATTAATTGATCATAACGATATCGAGGCACAATAGCTTTCACTAAAGCAAATAAAATAAATAAAAAAAGTATTTTAAAAATTAACCAAAGTGGGGATGGAATTGCATTAAACGGATAAGCGTCGATTGGTGATAACCAACCACCTAAAAATAAAACAGAACCAAGTCCGCATAATAGTAAAATATTTGCATACTCACCTAACCAGAATAAGGCATACATCATTCCTGAATATTCGGTTTGATAGCCTGCAACTAATTCAGCCTCAGCTTCCGGTAAGTCAAATGGAGGTCTATTGGTCTCAGCTAGTGCGGAGATGAAAAAGATAACAAACATCGGGAATAATGGAATAGCGTACCAAATATTCTTTTGTGCTAGGACGATATCAACTAAGTTTAAAGAACCAGCGCATAGCAATACATTTATTATAATAAATCCAATGGAAACTTCGTATGAAACCATCTGCGCTGCAGATCTTAGTGCTCCTAAAAATGGATACTTAGAGTTCGATGCCCAACCTGCCATAATAATTCCATAGACGCCAAGAGAAGACACCGCAAAGATATAAAGAATTCCAACGTTGATATTTGCAAGTACTAAAGTTTCGCTAAATGGAATAACTGCCCAAGCAATTAAAGCTAACGACATTGTTACAATTGGAGCAATTATAAAAATTACTTTATTAGCATGAATTGGAATAATGACTTCCTTAAAAATATATTTAAGTGCGTCTGCTGCTGTTTGTAACAAACCAAATGGTCCAACAACATTCGGTCCTTTTCTAAGTTGGACAGCGCCCCACACTCTTCGATCCACCCATACAATCATTGCAACAGCAATTAATACTGGAACAAGTAAAGCTGCGATCTTTAAAAGATCATACAAAACAATATTTAAATATTCTAAAAACATTAATTATCCGTTCCTGTCTTTTGTAAAACTTGTTTAGCTTTTTTACATTCATCCATTGTTTTTGATGAAGCTGCGATAATATTTGAGAAATAAAAATCAAAATCAGTAATTTTAATATTTCCATTTACAGGGGTAACATTTTTAAATGTTAGACTATCAATTGTAGACTTAGGTATTTCATCTACTTCTTTAAATACTGGATAGTCTTTAAATAAATTTTCTCTTAAAATTAGATGAGTATTAATATCAATTGTCTTTTTAAATACATCTGACAACGCTCTAAGTATTTTCCAATCCTCTTTGGCATTACCAGGAGGAAAACTTGCTTTATTAGCATTTTGTACTCTTCCTTCAGTATTAACATACAGCCCTTGTTTTTCTGTATAAGCAGCGCCTGGTAAAATGACATCTGCAATTTTACTATTTAAGCCACCGTGTGACCCTTGATAAATTATAAATTTATTAACGGGCTTAACTTTAATTTGATCAGCACCTAAAAGATAAACTACTTTTAATGTATCATCATTTAATTTTTCTAAAAAATTAGATTTAAGTAAATTTAAATATATCGCGCCAACACTTGATGCGTTTTGATGAAGAATATTTAAACCGTTCCAGTCATTATTTAAAAAATTATTATCTTTTAAAATCTTTTTAACTGTTTCTAAGACATACTCCCCATTTGAACTTAATCCACATTCACCAATAATAAAAACTGGTTTTTTTGAAGATTTAAGACTGTTATAAATTTTTCCATTTTTAGCTAAAATTTCTCCCAATGCTGAAAATGATGAACCAACATTCTCATGCGGATAAGTAAGATCCCCCACGTCACCAATTGAATAAACCTTGGTTTTTCTAGCTAAATAAGCTTTTCTAATCCTAGCATTTAAAATGGCCGCTTCTAATCTTGGATTAGATCCAACTAAAACTACCAAGTCTGCTTCTTCTAAACGAGCTATGGATGTATTGAATAAATAATTAGCTTTATGGGATGGATCGATAAAATAATTTGTCGGTCTAAAGTCAATATTATCTGATGACAAAACGTCTTTAAAGAATTTCTTAAACATATACATAGTTTCAACATCAACTAGATCACCCACTGCCCCAAAAACTTTATCTCCAGTAAAACCTCTTGTATTGTCAGAAATAAATTGAAATGCATCATCCCAACTACAAGCTTGAAGCTTGCCATCTATTTTAATGAAAGGCGTGTCTAATCTATTTTTTAATAATCCATCGCAGGCGTAACGAGATTTATCAGAAAGCCATTCTTCATTAATCTCATCATTAATTCTTGGTAAAATTCTTTTTACTTCCCAACCTTTTGTATCAACTCGAATATTAGAACCAACTGCATCCATTACATCAATGCTTTCAGTTTTTGTTAACTCCCAAGGTCTTGCTTCAAAAGCATAAGGCTTAGATGTCAATGCACCAACAGGACAAAGATCAATTACATTTGCTGACAATTCTGAGTCTAAAGTTTTTTCTAAATAAGTTGTAATTTCCATATTTTCCCCACGATTTATTGCACCAATTTCTGGCACTCCAGCAATCTCCTCTGCAAATCGAACACAGCGTGTACAATGAATGCATCTTGTCATAACCGTTTTGATTAACGGTCCCATGTATTTTTCTTTAACTGATCTTTTATTTAATTCGTATCTAGATTTATCAACTCCATACTTCATTGACTGATCCTGAAGATCACATTCGCCACCTTGATCACAGATTGGGCAGTCTAATGGATGATTGATAAGTAAAAATTCCATAACACCTTGTCTTGCTTTTTTTACCATTTCTGTATTTGTATAAATTACCTGTCCGTCAGCTACAGGCATTGCGCATGATGCTACAGGTTTGGGTGATTTTTCCATCTCCACTAAACACATTCTGCAATTACCAGCGATAGATAATCTTTCGTGATAACAAAATCTTGGAATCTCTTTTCCAGCAACTTCACAGGCTTGCAACACTGTTGCACCCTGTGGCACTTCTATTTCAATTCCATCTACTTTTACTTTAGGCATTTATATATTTTTCTTATGAGTTAATCTTTCTTCCATTTCAGTTCTAAAGTGTCTTAATAAACCTTGAACTGGCCAAGACGATCCTTCACCAAATGCACAAATGGTATGACCTTCAATTTGTTTAGTAACATCCATTAACATGTCTAATTCTGCAACTTCAGCATCACCTTTTGCAATTCGCTCTAACATTCTCCACATCCAACCAGAGCCTTCTCTACAAGGAGTACACTGACCACAACTTTCATGTTTATAAAATCTCGCAATTCTGGCTATAACCTTAACAATATCTTGTGACTTATCGATTACGACTATGCCAGCGGTTCCAAGTCCGCTTTTTGCTTCAACCAAAGAATCAAAATCCATTTTTATAGTCTCACAAATACTTTTGCTAAGTACTGGCATTGAAGATCCGCCTGGGATCACCGCTTGTAAATTATCCCATCCACCAGTTACTCCACCTGCATGTTTTTCAATTAAATCTTTTAAAGGAATTCCCATTTCCTCTTCAACGTTACATGGATTATTTACATTTCCAGAAATGCAAAAAATCTTTGTTCCAGTATTTTTAGGTCTACCAAATCCAGCAAACCATTTTCCACTTCTTCTTAATATTGTTGGAACCACTGCAATTGTTTCAACATTGTTTACAATTGTTGGGCATCCATAAAGACCTATTAAAGCTGGAAATGGTGGTTTTAATCTTGGCTGACCCTTATTACCTTCTAAACTTTCAAGTAATGCAGTTTCTTCTCCGCAAATGTATGCACCTGCACCAAGATGAATATAAATATCTAAATTAAATCCAGTTCCGCATGCATTTTTACCAATCAATCCTTCTTTATAAGCTTCATCGATTGCTGTTTGTAAAATTTTACTTTCTGCAATGTACTCGCCACGAATATAAATATAACAAGTATTTGCATTCACTGCATAAGATGCGATTAAACATCCTTCAATTAATTTTTGCGGTTCAAATCTTAAAATATCTCTATCTTTACAAGTTCCAGGTTCCGATTCATCTGCATTAATAACTAAATAATGAGGACGACCTGGTTTTACTTCTTTAGGAGCAAAAGACCATTTCATAGCAGTTGGAAATCCAGCGCCTCCTCGACCACGAAGTTCGGAAAGTTTTACTTCGTTAATGATCCAATCTTTTCCTTTTGCAATAATATCCTTAGTATCCTTCCAGTCACCTCGAGACTTTGCAGATTTAACATCCCAACCAAAATCTCCATATAAATTTGTAAATATTCTATCTTTATCTTGCAGCATTTAATTTTTAACTAAGGTTAATCTTTTATTAGGTTCAAAGCCTACTCGACCTTTCTGTGATCCAGGTTTAGGCAATTTGTCATTTTTAATTCCTTCAAATATTTTAGCTGCTGTGTCTTCTGTTAGATCTTCATAAAAATCATCATTGATTTGCATCATTGGAGCACTCACACATGCACCTAAACATTCAACTTCAATCCAAGAAGCTTTTTTATCATTACTTAATTTTCCCTCTTTTTCTGAAATATATTTTTTACAAAGATTAACAATTTTGCCAGATCCTCTAATCATGCAAGGAGATGTCGTGCAAACTTGTACAAAATATTTACCAACGGGCGCTAAATTGTACATCGTATAGAAAGTTGCAACCTCATAAACTTTTATGTATGGAACACCTAAAATTTCACCTATTTTTTTTATTGCTGCATTAGGTATCCAATTATCATGCTGTCTTTGTGCTAGATCTAAAAGTGGCATTACTGCACTCTTTTTTCGCTCTGCAGGATATTTTTTTAAAATTTCCTCAATACGCTTTTGATTAGCCGTATTAAATTCAAACGAACTAGGTTGATCTTTTGCAACATGTTTACCACTCATCGATCGATCTCCCCAAATACAATGTCCATAGATCCTAAAACTGCTGGAACGTCTGCTAACATATGGCCCTTCACCACATAATCCATTGCTTGCAAATGTGCAAAACCTGGAGCTTTAATTTTGCATCGGTAAGGTTTATTAGAGCCATCAGCAATTAAATAAACTCCAAACTCTCCTTTAGGTGCTTCCACCGCAGCATAAACTTCACCTTTTGGAACGTGATAACCTTCTGTAAATAATTTAAAATGATGAATTAAAGCTTCCATAGATTTTTTCATGGCTGCTCTTGAAGGTGGTGATACTTTTCCGTCAGTTGTCATCACAGGACCTTCTGGAAGATTTTTTAAAGCATCAATAATAATTTTTGTACTCTCACGCATCTCTTCAATTCTGCAAAGATAACGATCATAACAATCTCCATTTTTTCCAATTGGAATTTTAAATTTAAATTGATCATAAACTTCATAAGGTTGAGATCGTCTAAGATCCCAAGCAATTCCAGATCCCCTCAACATCACGCCTGAAAAACCATGCGCTACTGCATCTTGCGGACTTACAATTCCAATATCAACATTTCTTTGTTTGAATATTCTATTGTCCGTCAGAAGATTTTCTAAATCATCAATAACTTTTGGAAAACCCTTACAAAAATCTAAAATATCTTCTTTAAGTCCAATGGGTAAATCTTGGTGAACTCCTCCGGGTCTAAAATAATTTGCATGTAATCTGGATCCTGAAACTCTTTCATAAAACACCATTAATCTTTCTCTCTCTTCAAATCCCCAAAGAGATGGAGTTAATGCGCCAACATCTAATGCTTGAGTTGTAATATTTAAAATATGACTTAAAATTCTTCCAATTTCACAAAAGACTACTCGAATATAACTTCCACGAGCTGGTACTTTTATGTCTAATAATTTTTCAATCGCAAGAGCAAATGCATGCTCTTGGTTCATTGGTGCAACGTAATCTAATCTATCAAAATAAGGAACGGCTTGAGTATAAGTTTTATTTTCAATTAATTTTTCTGTTCCTCGATGAAGTAGTCCAATATGGGGATCTGCTCTCTCGATAACTTCACCATCTAGTTCAAGAATTAATCTTAACACTCCATGCGCTGCAGGATGCTGCGGACCGAAGTTTAGATTCATGGTTTTCGTTTCTTTTGCCATTATCTCTTATCCTGTTCTTTCTTAATGTACTTTGTTCCTTCCCATGGAGACTCAAAATCAAAATCTCTATAGGCTTGGGATAATTTTACTGGTTCATAGACTACTTTTTTAACCTCATCATCGTATCGAACCTCTGTATGACCTGATAAAGGAAAATCTTTTCTAAGCGGATAACCTTCAAACTCATAATCAGTTAGAATTCTTCTAAGATCTGGGTGGTTTGTAAACTTGATCCCGTACATATCAAATGCCTCTCTTTCAAACCAATTGGCTACTGGAAAAATTGAAACAACGCTTGGTAAACTCTCTTCTAACTTTACTGAAGTTTTAACTGTAATTCGGTTATTAAATTCATGACTCAATAATAAATAAATAACATCAAATCTGTTTTCGCGTTTAGGATAGTCGACACCTAAAATATCAATAAGCTGTCTAAATCTTAAATCTTTATTATCACGTAAATAAATTAATAAACCTGGCAACTCTTCTGTAGATATTTCAAGAACCGGTTCAGAAAAATTTTCAGTTATATTTAATGATTTAAATTCATTTTTTATATTGGTATCAAAATTAACTTTGTACATAATTATCTCTCGAATGTTCCTTCTCTTCTAATCTTTTTTTGTAATTGCAAAATTCCATACAATAATGCTTCCGCGGATGGTGGGCATCCTGGTACATATACATCAACAGGAACGATACGGTCACAACCTCTGACCACTGCATATGAATAGTGATAGTAGCCACCTCCATTAGCGCAACTTCCCATAGAAATTACATAACGAGGTTCAGGCATCTGATCATAAACTTTACGAAGTGCCGGAGCCATTTTATTTGTTAAAGTTCCAGCAACAATCATTACATCCGACTGTCTTGGAGATGCTCGAGGGGCTGCTCCAAATCTTTCAAGATCGTATCGTGGCATCGATGCTTGCATCATCTCTACTGCACAACATGCAAGACCAAAAGTCATCCAGTGTAAAGAACCTGTTCTTGCCCAATTAATTAAATTTTCACTAGAGGTAGTAATAAAACCTTTTTCACTAAATTCTTTTGCAAGCTCTTTAAATTCTTCAGGAATTTGATCTAATTTATTTTGAATCATTCCCAATCCAAAGCTCCTTTTTTCCATTCATAAATAAAACCAACGGTTAATATTCCAAGAAAAATCATCATTGACCAAAAACCTAATGCACCAATTTGACCTAAAGTGATCGCCCAAGGAAAAAGAAAAGCAACTTCAAGATCGAAAATAATAAAAAGAATAGATACTAGATAAAAACGCACATCAAACTTCATTCGAGAATCTCCGAACGGTTCAAATCCGCACTCATAAGCTGAAAGTTTTTCAGCATCCGGCTTGCTTGGCGCGCACAGAAAGTTAACAACGATGAAGGCTATTCCAATTCCAATTGCTACAAACAAAAAAATTAAAATAGTTAAGTAATTCTGTAAGTATTCGAAGAACATTGGCCATTCTTATATAATAAGAATAAAAACAACCAAACATTCAATTTGGCACAACTGTGAATAGATTTTTAGGTAAAAATTATTGTTTTTAAAGGGATTCTTTGAGGAAATTATTTGTACTTTTCGATCTTTTCTTTCAATTCTTTATATTCTTCGCAATTACAAGTTTTTAGAACTTCTAATCTTTTTTTAGCTTCATCTGGTCGTTTAGTTTGCAAATAAAGTTCACCTAAATACTCATTAGCTCCGGCATGTTTTGGGTTAATTTTAAGAGCTGCTAGATAAAACTTTTCAGCTTTATCGTATTGTTTTAAATTTCTTAGTGAATAAGCGTAGTCATTTAAAATATCAGGGTTACTGGAGTTTTTGCTATCTTTTAATAACTCTTCGAACATTACAACTGCCTTATCAAATTTCTTACTTTTAACTAAAGTTTTGGCCTCAGCATAACTTGGGTTAGTTTTTTGAATAACTTGTGGAGGAGGACCTGAATCTGCTGCTCTCACATTAAGGGTATTGAAAGAAAATATAAGTAAAAGAGATAGAAATATTGTTTTTATCATAAGAAAAATATGTTTTAATATTAATTACAAAAAATGGTTAAAGCAATCAGAATTACAGAGACTGGTAATGCAAACGTAATGAAGTTTGTAGATGTTGAGCTTAAAAAATTAGCTCCAAATGAAGTTTTAATTAAAAATAAAGCAATCGGTTTAAATTATATCGACGTTTACCATAGATCAGGAACCTACCCTCTACCACTACCAACTGGCATAGGACTTGAGGCTGCTGGAGTGATTGAAGAAATTGGATCCGATGTAAAAGAATTTAAAGTTGGCGATCGTGTTGCTCATGCTGCAGCGCCTCCTGGATCTTATTCAGAAAAACAAATTTACCCTCAAGAAAAGTTAGTAAAAATTCCAGATTATATTTCTGATGAAATTGCATCATGCATTATGCTTAAGGGAATTACTTCTGAATATCTTCTTCATAGAGCATACAAAGTTAAAAAAGATCAATTTATTTTATATCATGCAGCAGCTGGTGGAGTTGGACAGGTATTGTGTCAGTGGGCTAAATCATTAGGTTGTAAAGTTATTGGAACAGTTGGTTCTGAAGAAAAAGTTGCAATTGCAAAAGAAAATGGTTGTGATTTTGTAATTAATTATTCAAAGGAAAGTTTTTCACAAAAAGTTAAAGAAATTACAAATGGCAAAATGTTAGATGTTGTCTACGATGGTGTGGGAGCTAAAACATTTGAAGAATCCATTGAATGTTTAGCCATTCGTGGAACAATGGTTTCTTTTGGCAATGCCTCAGGATTAGTTGAAAAAGTTGATCCTAAAAAACATATCGCACCTAAGGGATTATTTTTCACACGTCCATCTATTGCTCATTATACGGTTACTAGGGAAGAATTAGTAAACAGCGCAAACACTGTGTTTGATGCAATCAAAACTAATAAATTTAAAGTTAAAATATTTAAAAAATTTGCACTTAAAGATGCTGTTACAGCACACGAAGAATTAGAGGCTAGAAAATTAACAGGCCCTGCTATTTTAATTCCTTAATTAAAATTGTCTGACAATAAAGAAAAAGAGATTATTGAAGTTAAAGAAGTAGAAGCTGAGAGAATTAACAATAACGAAACATTTAGACCTCGATTTAAAGCCATACGACTAAGTCCACTTTTTCTTGTTGGAATATTAATTTATGTAATTACTGCGTTCTGGGGTTTGTTTATTTGTTTTGCTGTAGTTAAAGAAGTTTTTGGTCCAATCATTGCCTTTTTAGGATTAATTTTTTTTCCGTTCATTCTCGCGCTTGCCCCTTGGTATGCAGCGCTAGCTAATCATGATTTTTATCCGCTATTAATTGTCTATGGTGGTGCACTCCTTGGAACTTTGTGTTTTAGAATTGCAATGAGGTCTACGTTTAAAAGATAAGTATGGTGCCCTAATACGGACTTGAACCGCAAACCTACTGATTACAAATCAGTTGCTCTACCAATTGAGCTATTAGGGCATTTAGTAAAAACGTGATTTTAGTACATAACTTTAATTATAAAAACAAATAATTTATTGATCTTTATTTATTAGTATTAGTATGCTATTAATAAATTTCAGGATTATTCCTGCGCCCTATGTGGCTCCAAGGTTAAAACCTTGTGTCTGTTAAGACCTTCAGAAAGTCATCAATCACTACCAAATAAAGCTTAGCGCTTGCCTATTTTTATTTGGTGAAACATGAAGGAGTTGTCATATGACATCTTTTAAAGAAGAAAATGATGCTGAAACAAAGGCATCATTTAGTAACGTATTAGCTGAAAAAGCTAAAAGCAAAAAAGGTCCAACAAGTGAAAGAGCTAAATACCAAGTCTCAAAGAATAATATTAAAAATGGATTTTGTTCAAAGAGATTTATTGTTTACGGAGAAAATAAGAAAGAGTTTGAAAGATATCGCGATCAATTATTAGAATTTTTAGATCCCATCACTCCTATTCAAATAGATATGTGTTTTCATCTAATTCAAAATGGTTGGCATATCAGAAGATTAAGCTGTGTAAGGAATGGTCACTATAACAGCGAAATAAAAAATGTTTTGGAAAATAGTTATAACTACGAAGACATTCATCTTAAAAAATATGGTGAAATAAAAAAAATACTAAATGGACTAGGAAATAAAGATGAAGTTCTTGGAATAGTGTTTTCTCGTGATTGTATAAGTATAGGTGCTCAGTCAAGGTTGATGACTATTGAAAATTCAATGCACGCTAAATACTACAAAATATATAGAGAATATATGCTCGATAGATTTGGTAAGGAGTATCATCATGAAAAATAAATTTTCAAACTTTATAGAAGATAAAATAAAAGCTGAATTTGAAAAAAGAAATTTGCTTTATAAAAATCTTAAAAAAGAAGATTTATCTAATCGAGATACACTTGAGCATGTTAGAAATAAGTTTTTAGAGCTTTTAAAAAAAATTCTAAAAAACCCTAAGTGCAAAAATTCATTTGATGTCATAAAAAACTCTATTAAAAAAATAGAGCAAGAAATCAAAGATGAAAAAATTGCTTTGGAGACAAAGAATAAATTACAAGTAAAGATTGAAGATCCTGTGGTTAAAAAACAAATACCTAACCCTGTTCAATCTGTAGTGAAAGGAAAACCAATTCCTTATGGATATGGCTTAACACCAGAAATGATAGAAAAAAATCGTCTATGGATTAGACCATGTAGTACTACAGAACCAGAAGAAAAAAGAGAGAAACAAAGTAATGGTTTTGTTTACGCTAAGTTTGATGGTTACTATTAATAAACTATTTTATTTGAAACATTTAAAGGAGTTGCTTTAACTTTTCTTCAAAGTTTTTAACAAATAACACTGTATCGAATAAAGGTGCAGTTTTTTTGTTTGCTATTAATTTTTCTTTAATGGAATTTAGTTTCTTTCGATCATTTGCAAGTTCAATTGCAAGTTTTTCAAATTCATCACGGCTATAAGTAATCAGCTCAGGTAATTGAATAGATTTTAAATGACTGGCTGCAACACGACCTGCATATGTTGTGCCAAAACAGGTTAATACTGGTAGATCCGCCCACAAAGCATCACCAGCTGTAGTGTGTGCATTATAAGGTAAGGTGTCTAAAAATAAATCAGCATATTTATATAAGCCTAAATAAAAGGGTTGTGGGCTTTTTTTTGCAAAAACAATTCGCTTTGGATCAATAAATCTTTTCTTGGCTTCAAACTTTAAATTATCTACCATTAAAGGATTGTCTTCTAATAACCACAAAACACTATCTTCAACTTTATTTAATATTCTGCACCAACTATCAAATGTCTCAGGATTAATTTTGCTACTTTGATTAAAACAACAAAATACAAAGCCATTATTTGGTAGTTCCAATTCTTGTCTCTCAAATTCTAAGTTTGTAATTAGAAGTTTTGAATCTCTAACCATATAACAATTGGGTAAATTTAAAATTTTCTCAGTATAAAACTGACGTGATGTCTCTGGAATTACAGTTTCATCTGCAATTAAATAATCCATATAGTTTGTTGCCATAGTACCTGCATACATATAACCAATTTGAATTGGTGCTATGCGATGGGAAAATATAAGTGATCTATTACCCTCACCTGTTCCATTTAAATCAATTGCAATGTCTATCTCATGCTTTCTTGCAAGCGCTGCTATCTCTTCATCACTATTATCAGAGACATTAATAAAATGATCAACACTAAGCTTAATTCTTTTATTCATTACATCATCTTTTTGATCGCCATAAGAAAATG
Organism: Candidatus Allofontibacter sp.; assembly: GCF_038145245.1. GTDB lineage: Bacteria > Pseudomonadota > Alphaproteobacteria > Pelagibacterales > Pelagibacteraceae > Fontibacterium. Next base: position 17,173 of record NZ_JAYQPI010000015.1, read on the forward strand.
CAAAAATCTCAAATTCTTTTTTATTATGAAGCTCATAAAATTCTGCCATCAAAGTTGAAACTGGGTGTTGTTTAAAATAAGAGGAAAAATATCCAATTCTTATACGTCTGCCACTTCTTGAATATTTTTCTAAAGTCTGCGGATTTGATGAGTTATATTTTTCTCGTCCCCATAATTTAGCAATCTTTAACTGCAACTCCTCTGAGCTAGTTATTAATAAACTTGTAAATGCTGGAATAATTTTAACATCATTATTTAAGCTTTCCATCAACTTTGAATAATCTTTGCTGTAAAAATCCCAATCACAAATTTTAATCATATAATTAATTAGAGTGCCGTGAATAAAGCTAATGTTAGGATTAATTTTATGTAGTTTTTTAAATACCTTTGTTGCCTCCTCAGGTATCTTAAGTTCAGTTAAACAAACTCCTTTATAAAATAACGCTTGAGCTTTTAAAGGCTCAGGATTCATTTCATTAACTAAGTATTGAGTAAAAAACTCATAAGCTTCTGTAAATTTTTTATCTTTTATATAATCAAGACCAATCGATAACGGCATAAT
>NZ_JAYQPI010000016.1:0-16981 GCF_038145245.1 Candidatus Allofontibacter sp.
TTTTTTACGATGGATTTAAAAGCCTCTGGATTTTGATAAGCTAAATCTGCTAAAATTTTTCTATCAATAGAAATCTTTGTTTTATTGAGACCGTTAATAAATTTAGAATAAGTTAAACCTTGCTCTCTAACGCCAGCATTAATTCTTTGTATCCAAAGTGATCTAAAGTTTCTTTTTTTAGCTCTACGATCTCTATAAGAATATTGTAAAGATTTTTCTACTGACTGCTTGGCTGTTCTAATTGTATTTTTTTTTCTTCCGTAAAAACCTTTAGCAGCTTTAAAAACTTTTTTATGTTTTGCGTGACTAGTAACCCCTCGTTTAACTCGTGACATAAATTATCCTCTTAAACTATTTGGCATATAAGATTTAACAATCTTAGCGTCAGGCTTTGACATAATTGCCATTCCTCTTTGCCTTCTAATTTGAGCATTGGTTCTTTTAATCATACCATGTCTTTTTCCAGCTTGGGGCATCTTTACTTTGCCTGTTGCTGTAATTCTAAATCTTTTTTTAGCTGAGCTTTTAGTTTTAATCTTATACATAAAATAAATACCAGCGGGTTATACTAATATTAAAGATGAAAAACAATAAATATGAAACTGAAGAAACTGTTATTTTAAAGGCTGAATAATGAAGGTCATTTGTTTGCCTTCCATTTTGGGTGCCTGCTCAACTTTACCAGTAATTTTTAGATCACTTACAATTCTATCTGCAAGATCTTGGGCTAATTTTAAGTGCTGCATTTCTCTTCCTTTAAACTTAATAGTAAATTTTACTTTATCTCCTTTAGCTAAAAATTTCTCAGTTGCTTTCATCTTAAAATTATAGTCATGAACATCTGTTCCTGGCCTCATTTTAATCTCTTTAAGAGTTACAATTTTTTGTTTCTTTTTTGCTTGGCTTGCTTTTTTTTGTAACTCATACTTATATTTTCCAAAATCCGTTATTTTACAAACTGGAGGTTTTGCATTTGGAGCAATTTCAATTAAATCTAATCCCTGCTCCTTTGCTGTCATCAACGCATCATTTAATGAAACAATTCCAATATTTTGACCATCACTTCCGATTAATTGAACATCCGTTGCTCTTATTCTGTCGTTTACTTTTGGTCCACGATTTGAAGAACTATTAGACTTAAAATTATTTCTGTTATTTTGAAAATTCTGATTAATAACTATACTCCTAGATTTTTGGTGCTAAAGATTCTTTAACTAATAAATTCACTGCTTCATTTAAAGGTAAGGTATCTTGCTTTTCTTGACCAAGTCTTCGAATTGTAATTGACTGACTTTCTTTTTCTTTAGATCCGCAAATCATTAAAATTGGAGTCTTAGATAAAGAGTGTTCTCTAATTTTGTAGTTAATTTTTTCATTCTTTAGATCGATAATATTCCTTATTTTGTTTTTATCAAGTTCAGCAGATACTTTTTTTGCATAATCATCGAATTCTTGAGAAATTGGAAGTATTGCAACTTGTTTTGGCGATAACCACAAAGGAAGTTTACCTGCATAATGTTCAATCAAAATACCTATAAATCTTTCTAGTGAACCAAATAAAGCTCTGTGCAACATAACGGGATTCTTTTTAACTCCGTCTTTATCAATATAAGTAGCGCCCAATCTTCCTGGCAAATTTAAATCTACTTGCAAAGTTCCACACTGCCAATCTCGACCAATGGTATCTCTTAAAACAAATTCAATTTTTGGACCATAAAATGCGCCTTCGCCTTTATTTATAGAATAATCAAGATTGGAAGCTTTTACAGCTTCTAATAATGCAGCTTCTGCTTTATCCCAAAGTTTATCATCTCCGACTCTTTTTACTGGACGATCTGAATATTTTAAGATCACATTTTCAAAACCAAAGGCTTTATAAATATCTAAGATCAACTTAGTAACTTTTAATGACTCTTCTGTAATTTGATTTTCAGTACAAAAAATATGAGCATCATCTTGTGTAAAAGATCTAACTCTCATTAATCCATGTAAAGATCCTGAACTTTCGTAACGATGGACCTTACCAAATTCTGACAATTTTAAAGGTAAATCTCTATAACTTTTAAGTCCTTGGTTAAAAATTTGAACACAACCAGGACAATTCATTGGTTTGATTGCAAAGATTCTCTCGTCTGGAGTTTTTGTTGTGTACATATGCTCTTGAAATTTTTCCCAATGTCCAGATTTTTCCCATAATGTTTTATCTAGAATATCAGGTGTATTTACTTCTCGATAACCAGCTTCAGTTTGTCTTTGACGCATAAAATCAATAAGCGACTGAAATAGTTGCCATCCTCCTTCATGCCAAAATACGGCTCCTGGACTTTCTTCTTGAAAATGAAATAAATCCATAATCTTTCCAAGTTTACGATGATCTCTTTTTTCGGCTTCTTCTATTCTATGTAAATACTCATCTAACTCTTTTTTATTTCTCCAACATGTTCCATAAATTCTTTGAAGCATTTCATTATTTGAGTCCCCACGCCAATAAGCCCCTGCAAGTTTTGTAAGTTTAAACGCTTTGCCTATTTTTCCTGTTGAAGTTAAATGTGGTCCTCTACATAAATCATGCCACTTACCATGAAAATAAATCGAAATTTCTTCTTTAGTTGGAATACTTTTAATTATTTCCGCTTTATAAAATTCTCCTTTTTTTTTAAAATGTTCTATAGCTTTGTCTCTGTCCCAAACTTCTCTTGTTGTTGGTTCGTCTCGATCAATAATTTCTCTCATTCTTTCTTCAATTTTAACTAAATCTTCATCAGTAAAAGGTTTTTTTCTAGAAAAATCATAATAAAAACCATTTTCAATAACTGGACCAATAGTAACCTGAGTATCATTAAATAATTCCTGAACTGCCATAGCAAGAACATGAGCAGTATCGTGCCTTATGACTTCTAATCCGTAATCATCCTCAAGTGTGATAATTTGTACCGTGGAATCTTTTTCAATAATTTCGCTAAGATCTTTAAAGTTATCATTTACTTTGATAACTAAAGCTTTTTTTGAAAGCGAAGGACTAATAGTTTTTGCAATCTCATGTCCATTAACTTTTCCTGGAAATTTTAATTTTTTCCCGTCTAAAAGCGTGATATTGAGCATGTCTCTTTATTAAACTAAGGATTTATAAATTTCTAGTGTTTTAGAACACATCTGCTCTGCCGTATAATTATTAATAACATTAGATCTACCTTTTGCGCCTAAATCTTTTAAAAGTTTTTTATCTTTTTTTGAGATCTCAATAATCATCTTTCCTAAATCTTTTTCATCATCTGATTTAAATAACCAGCCCGTTTGTCCATCAATAATTGTTTCGTTAGAGCCTCCAATATTACTTGCAAGTATCGGCTTTTCCATTGCTTGCGCTTCGATCGCAACTCTTCCAAAAGCCTCTGGTTCTACAGAGGCAGATAATACTAAGTCACAAGCATTATAAGCTGATGGCATGAAAGCTTCGTGTGATATAATTTTTATATTCTCCTCTAATTGATGAACTCTAATAAAATTTAAAAGATATTCTCTATATTCAGCTCTACCTTGATCGTCACCAAGTATAATACCACTAATATTATTTAATAAATTGTCTTGTTTAAGAAATAATAAAGTATTTAGAAAAAGAAACTGACCCTTCCAAAAAGTTAATCTTCCAGGAAGCAATATTAAAAAATTTGTAGCAGATATTTCCCATCGAGCTCTAACACTATTGCGATCTTCAATATTTAAATTTTTTGGACTAAAATAATTAATATCAATTCCTCTTGGTATAAGAAAAATCTTTTTGGAATAATTATAATTATTTTTTATATGATCAAAAATAAACTTTGATCCAGCAATAACAGAATTACCTTTTAACATAACTGAATTATAAAATTTTTTTAAAGAATTATTAAAATTATAGGTGCCATGAAAAGTAGAAATTAAGGGGACTTTTAACAATAAACTTGCAAAATAGCATGACCAAGCAGGAGCTCGACTTCTAACATGAATAATATTAATTTTAAAAAACCAAACAATAAATAAAATCACAAATATATTAAAAAAAATTATTATTGGGTTTTTACTGTGAACTGAAAATTTAAAAATTCTAACTTTAGTTTGATCAATATTTTTTATTTGTTCACCACCAGAGCATAAAATAGCAGAAAAATAATTTTGATTAGCAATGTATTGACCAATATCTTTACAACCTGTTTCTGCGCCACCAAAATCTAATCTTGGGATAACTTGCAATAAACGAATTTTTTTATCCATCAAATTAATATGCTATACTTTTAACGATGAATAATCCAAAGCAAAATTTTTTTTTAACAAAAAACAATCAAAAAATTCATTATAAATTTATTAATAATAAAAGTTTCACTACAATTATTTTTCTTCATGGTTTAATGTCAAATATTAATAGTAAAAAAGCTAAACATTTAAAAATTTTTGCAAATAAAAATAAAATAAATTTATTATTATTTGACTACAGTGGTCATGGTAAATCTTCAGGGCAATTTACAGATTTTAGTATTAAAAATTGGATAGAAGATTCAAGATTAATTATAAAAGAATTAATAAAAGAAGGTAGAATAGTTTTTATTGGTTCAAGCATGGGGGCCTGGATTGGGCTCGTATTAATTAAATATTTTTATAAAAGAATTAAAGGTTTTGTGGGTATCGCTCCAGCTCCTGACTTTACAGAAGAATTGATATGGAAAAAGCTAAGCATTGTTGAGAAAAATAAAATCAAAAATAATAAAATTTTCAAATTAAAAAGTAGTTATAATAATTTTTACCCTATAACTAAAAAATTTATATTTGATGGACGAAAATTCTTAGTCCTTAACAAAAGAATTAAATGCAATTTTCCAATTCAGTTACTACATGGCATTAATGACTCTTCGGTTCCTTGGAATTATACAATAAGATTAACCAAAACTTTAATAAGTAAAAAATTAAACTTAACAATTATTAATGATGGGGACCACTCTTTATCAAGAACCCAGGATTTAAAAAAACTAGATTTAGTAATTAAAAATATTATTTAAAATATTTCTAAAACCTTCTTTATATGTCGGGAAATATAATCTTACTTTTAAATCTTTTTTAATTTTTTTATTGCTAACTTTTTTTGAGTCTTTAAAAAAATCTTTCATTTCGCCTTCTTTTAAAGAGTGAAATGAAATAAAAGGAGGAATTTTAATTTTCATTAAATCACAAGCGTAAGATATGGTTTTGTCATAAGAAGATGGCATATTATCTGCCACATTATAAACTTCTCCAGGCTTTGAATAAATTAAAGATTTAAATAATACTTGAGCTATATCAACAACATGAATTCTTGAAAAAAAATGATTACTTTTTTTAACACAATGAACTTGTTTATTCGCTAATCGCAAAAATATATTTCTTTCTGGTGAATAAATCCCTGATAATCTGAATATTCTTGTTGGAACAGAATGATAATGGCTTAATTTTAACCATTCGTTTTCGGCTACAATCCTATTTATTCCTGCATTGTTGTTAGTTAGTAATTTGCTTTTTTCATTTACCCATTTGCTATTATGATTTCCATATACACCGGTTGACGAAAGATATCCTAGCCATTTGAGTCTCTTATTTAAAATTATCTCATTATAAAATTTTTCAATAACAATATCTTTTCTATCACTTGGTGGTATCGAAACTAATATATGACTTGCATTTAAAATATGCTTTGAAACTCTTTTATCAAATTTATTACTATCAAAATAAAAACTCTTATAATTAATATTTAAAAAATTTTTATCAGAACTTTTAGATCTTGAAGTTGTAATTAAATTAATTTTATATTTATTTTTTAATAACTCTTTTACGAAATATTTAGCAGTTAAACCAAAACCAAAACAAACTAAATTAATTGATTTAGACTGCTTTTCCATGAACTGCCTTATTCGATAATGGTTGTTTTAGCTTATCTAACATTTCTTTAGGGCAAACTTGATAAAAATAATTCTTTTCAATACTCCATTGTTGAATAATTTTTTTTGAATAAACTGACTGAGTTTCTTTTTCATGTAATTTTATTAAATTTAAAAGAGTGTCATTCCAATAATCAGTTTCAATCCTTTGCCAAATAACCGAGGATGGATTTACATAATTCTCAAAATTATTTTCTGGATCATAAACAAAAGCCATTCCACCTGTCATTCCGGCTGCAAAATTATCACCTATCTCGCCTAATATAATAACTGTTCCTCCTGTCATATATTCGCAACCATTTGTTCCACACCCCTCAATAACTGCTGTAGCCCCAGAATTTCTAACTGCAAACCTTTCGCCAGCCTGTCCTGCGGCAAGCAATAATCCTGAAGTCGCACCATACAAAACAGTATTTCCAATAATTGTATTTTTTGAAGTTTGTATTTCACTATTGGATGCCGGCTTTATAATTATTTTTGCACCCGACAATCCTTTTCCAACATAATCATTTGCATCGCCTGTAACTTCCAATTTGATTCCTGAGACTCCAAAAGCACCTAATGATTGTCCTGCGGAACCTCTTAATTTAATCAAAATATGATCTTCGGATAATTTTTTATTTTTAAACTGCGTTGTAATAATTGAACTTAACCTAGTTCCAACGGATCTATGAGTATTTTTTATTGCATAACTTAATTGAAACTTTTGACCTTTTTCAATTATAGAAAGTGAATCTTTTATAATTTGTTTATCTAAACTGTCAGGAACTTCTTTTCTTTCTCTTTTTAAACAATATCTTGGATTTTCACCTGGATCTGCTTGAACTAAAAGTGGATTTAAATCTAAATCATCTAAATTAGCTGATCCTCTGCTGACTTGTTTTAATAAATCTGTTCTTCCGATAATTTCATTTAAAGATTTAAAGCCAAGGCTAGCTAAGATTTCTCTTACTTCTTCAGCTATAAAAGAAAATAAATTAACAATTTTTTCTGGAGTACCAGTAAATTTTTTTCTTAACTCTTCGTCTTGAGTACATATTCCAACGGGACATGTATTAGAATGACATTGTCTAACCATTATACAACCCATAGCTATTAATGAAGTTGTTGCTATTCCAAAATCATCTGCTCCCATCATTGCAGCCATTACAACATCTCTGCCTGTTTTAATTCCACCATCTGTTCTTAAAATAACTTCATGTCTTAATCCGTTTAAAGTTAAAATTTGATTAGCTTCTGTTAGCCCAATTTCCCAAGGCAGTCCTGCATACTTCAAGCTGGTTAATGGAGAAGCTCCTGTTCCTCCTGAATGTCCACTTATTAAAATTACATCTGCTTTTGCTTTTGCAACTCCTGCAGCAATAGTTCCTATTCCAGTTGAGGAAACTAATTTTACTCCAATTTTTGCTTTAGGATTTATTTGTTTTAAATCATAGATAAGTTGGGACAAATCTTCGATTGAATAAATATCATGATGCGGCGGCGGAGATATTAAAGTAACTCCTGGAGTAGAATGTCTTAAGGTGGCGATTTCAGCTGTCACTTTAAACCCTGGTAATTGACCTCCCTCACCAGGTTTTGCTCCTTGGGATATTTTAATTTCTATCTCATCACAATTATTTAAATATTCTGCTGTAACCCCAAACCTAGCTGAAGCAATCTGCTTAACTCTTGAATTTGCATTATCACCATTATCTTTTGGTATTGCTCTTTTTGCATCCTCTCCACCTTCTCCACTACATGATGCGCCACCAATTCTATTCATAGCAATTGCCAATGTTTCATGTGCCTCTTTAGAAAGAGCTCCTAAAGACATACTCCCGCTTCCAAATCTTTTTCTAATGTCAGTGATAGACTCAACTTCTTCAATTAAAATTGGTTTTTTAATTAAATTGAAATCCAAAAGATCTCTAACATTTAAAGGGTGTTGTTCATTAATAATTTTCGAATATTTTTTATATAAATCATAAGAGTCTGTTGCGACGGCTGTTTGCAACATATGCATAGTAATTGCCTGATTTGAATGCTGTTCTCCACCTTTTCTAAATTTATAAAATCCACCTATTGGTAAACTAATAACATTGCCTCTAAATGCTTTTTGATGTTGAGTTCTAATCATTTTTTCAATTCCTAAAACTCCAATTCCTGAAATTTTTGAATACATTCCTGGAAAATATTCTGCCACCAAAGCTCTGCTTAATCCTAATCCACTAAAATTTAAACCGCCTCTATAAGAACTAATTACAGAGATACCAAGTTTAGACATTACTTTTAATAACCCATCATTTACCGCTTTGATGTAATTATTAACACATTCAGTAAAAGTTAATTTTCCAAAAATTTTCTTTTGAAATCTTTGATAAATGCAATCTAATGCCAAATATGGATTAACTGTGGTGGCGCCAACACCAATTAAAACTGCAAAATAATGTACATCCAAACATTCTGCGGATTTAACATTTAATGTAGTAAATTTTCTAAGACCGCTATTAACTAAATGAGTTTGCACCGCACCAGTTGCAAGAATAATTGGAATTCCAATTTTTGTTGTAGAGATCTTTTCGTCTGTAAGAATAATATGTTTGACTCCTTCTCTGACTGCTGTTTCAGCTTCAGTTTGAAGTCTTTTTAACTCATTTTTTAAATTAACTTCTGAGTCTTCAGTGTCAAAAGTGCAATCTATTTCTCTATATTCCTCATTTAAAACTTCAAATAATTTTTTAAATTGAGCATTAGATAAAACTGGACTCTCTAAAAGATAGCTTTTTTTATTAAATAAATCTTCGCCTAAAATATTTTGTAAATTTCCAATTCTTGTATTTAAAGACATCACTCTATTCTCTCTTAGCGAGTCAATTGGTGGGTTTGTTACTTGACTAAAATTTTGTCTAAAAAAGTGAGATAAAGGTCTATAAACATCAGACAAAACTGCTGCCGGAGTATCATCACCCATTGATCCAACAGCCTCTTTTTGATCCTCCACCATTGGATGCAAAATCATCTCTAAATCCTCAATAGAAATGCCAGCGGCATATTGTTTTTGTCTTAATTTATCACCTTCGAAAGAATTAAATTCCTCTAAATTTTTAAATTTTTTACTAATCTCAACTAAGTTTTGGCTGAATCTTTTGTAAATAGGATTTTTAGATAAAAAATCTTTAATTTTCTTATCATTATAATAGATCCCTTCATCAAGATTGACTGCTATCATTTGTCCAGGACCTACTCTGCCTCTATAAATAATATTTTCTTCTTTAACAGGAACCATTCCAGTTTCTGATCCTGCAAATAAAATTTTATCTTTCGTAATTGTATATCTTAATGGTCTTAAACCGTTTCTATCTGTTGCAGCTAAAATCCAATTACCATCAGTTGCAGCGATTGCTGCTGGTCCATCCCAAGGTTCTATAACCGAATTTAAATAATTATACATATCTCTATATGCTTGAGGAATAATTTTGCTTCTTTTGGACCATGCCTCTGGCATCAACATCATTTTAACAAGAGGTAATAATCTTCCTGATCTTGTTAACAATTCAAAGACCGCATCAAGACAAGCTGTGTCAGAACTACCTGATTTTAAAATTGGTTTTAGTTCATCGATATTTGGATATAAATCAGACTCGAGTCCTTGTTCATGAGTCTTCATCCAATTCATATTTCCTTTTAAAGTATTAATCTCACCATTATGAGCTAAAATTCTAAAGGGCTGAGCAAGTTCCCAGCTTGGAAATGTATTTGTTGAATATCTTTGATGAAAGATTGAAAATCTGGAAATAAATCTTTTATCTAACAAATCTGGATAAAAATCAGACAAATGTTCAGCAAGAAACATTCCTTTATAAATTATTGATCTTGAACTAATTGATGAAATATAAAAATCTTTTAATTGAGATTGAGCAATATTTTTTTCAATTTTTTTTCTAACAATATAGATATTTTTTTCTAATTCCTCTGGTCCTGTTTTTTTCACTGGAGAAAATAATATTTGTTCAATTTCTGGTCTAGTATCGTTCGCTTTAATTCCAAGAACTTTTGCTTTTACAGGAACATGTCTCCATCCAAAAATGTAAAAATTATTAGAAAGCAGTTCATGCTCAACGATAGTTCTGCAAGCTTCTTGAGCTCCATAATCATTCCTTGGTAAAAAAATCATACCAACGCATAATTGATCGTTTTTATGAGTTTGATGTCCTGTTATTTTTATTTGTTCTTCGAAAAAGTCTTTCGATAGCTCAACATGAATTCCAGCTCCATCACCAGTTTTACCATCTTTGTCTACAGCCCCTCTGTGCCAAACTGCTTTGAGAGCCTCAATCCCATTTTCAACTACTTCCCTTCTTGGTTTTCCATCAATAGAGGCAACAAAACCAACTCCGCATGCGTCGTGTTCATCCTCTTTATTATAAACTCCTGCCTTAATGAGTTTTTGCAAATTTTGATCTAAAATTTTCATAAATAATTAAGCAACCATTCTTTTTTTTAATGATTTAGAAATTTTATTTTTTAAGTAAATATCCATAGCTTCAGCAGCATCTCTTCCATCTTTAATTGCCCACACTACTAAAGAAGCCCCTCTAACAATGTCTCCCGCTGCAAAAACTCCATCTAAATTTGTCTGCATTGTTTTAAGATCTATTTTAATAGTTCCCCATTTAGATACATCAAGTTTAGGCTCTGAAAATAAATTTGGAATGTCTTCAGGGTCAAATCCTAAAGCTTTGATTACCATATCTGCTTTAATTTTGATTTCGGCGCCCTGAATGATTTCAGGTTTTTGCCTTCCAGTTGCATCAGCTTGTCCTAATTTCATTTTATCAAGAAGGACTTCCGTTACTTTTCCATTTTTTCCAATAAATTCTTTTGGATTTGTAAGCCATTGAAAATCTACTCCTTCTTCTTCAGCGTTAACCACTTCTCTTGCAGAGCCTGGCATATTTTTTTTATCTCTTCTATATAAACATTTAACTGATTTGGCATTTTGTCTAATTGAAGTTCTAACACAATCCATTGCTGTATCGCCTCCTCCTATTACAACAACATCTTTTCCTTCTGCATTTAAATATCCTTCATCAAACATTTTTACTTTATCTCCCAAACCTTTTTTATTTGAAGCTGTTAAAAATTCCATTGCTGGATAAATATTTTTAAGATTCGATCCTGGGATTTCTACTTCCCTAGCTTTATATACTCCTGTTGCAATTAATATTGCATCATGTTTTTTCTTAAGTTCAGATAAAGTTGCATTTTTTCCGACTATAAAATTTAATTCAAATTTTATTCCTCCGTCTTTTAAAAGCTTTGTTCTTCTTTCCACAATATTTTTTTCTAATTTAAAATTTGGAATTCCATAAATTAATAGTCCTCCAGGTCTATCGTATTTGTCATAAACAGTTATTTCATATCCAATTTTTCTAAGCTGTTCTGCAGCTGCAAGACCGGCTGGTCCTGCACCTACAATGCCAACACTTTGTGTTAAATTTTTTTTAATTTTAATTGGTTTTATCCAACCCTCTTCAAAAGCTGTATCGGTAATAAATTTTTCTATTGATCCGATTGTAACTGTACCATGTCCAGCTCTTTCAATTACGCAATTTCCTTCACAAAGCCTATCTTGAGGACATATTCTTCCACAAACTTCAGGCATATTGTTAGTCGCTGAAGAAATTTCATAAGCTTCTTCTAATCTGCCTTCAGCTGTTAACTTTAACCAATCAGGAATATTATTTGAAAGCGGACAATGAATTTGGCAATAAGGAACTCCACACTGCGAGCATCTGCTAGATTGCTCTTCTGCTTTTGGAGCAATATAACTTTTATAAATTTCAGAAAAATTCTTAACCCTTTGAGATGAGCTTAATTTTTCTGGCGTTTGCCCTTTTGTACTAACAAATTTGAGCATTTTTTCTGACATTGATGAAAATACCTAAAATTTAGTGTTTTTTGATATTATTCACATAAAAGCTAGATATTTAAAAGATAAATTAGGTCAGTAATAATGAATCAATTTGAATGAATTATCATAACATAAGTAAAATCAAGGTTTTCTTATTAGTATTCAATTAATAATTGTAAACAATATTTAACTAATAATTAAATTTATAAAGTTATCTAGCTAGACTAAAGCTTTAATTATGGATGAGCTAATAAAAATAATAATTCTTGGAATTGTGCAAGGTATCGCAGAATTTTTGCCTATCTCATCTAATGCTCATCTTATCATGGTAGAGCAATTATTAAATTATCATAATCATAATGAGATTTTAAATCTTGTTTTTCATTTAGGTTCTTTACTTGCAATTATCACTTACTTTTTCTCAGAGCTTTTGGGATTATTAAAAAAACCTAAGATGATTTTTAATATAATAACAGCAACTATACCTGTAATTATCGTTGGATATTTTGTTCATAAATTTCGCCTTATAAATTATGAATATTTTTCAATAAAAATAATTGCTATTACTTTAATTGTTTTTGGGATTATTCTTTTTATTAGTGATAAAATCAATCATTCAAAAATATTATATAAAGATCTTAATTTAAAAAGTTCTTTAATAATTGGGCTATTTCAAATTATTTCTCTTATTCCCGGAGTAAGCAGATCTGGCATTACATTAACCGCTGGACGTTTTTTGGGTTATTCAAGATTTGAAGCTGCAAAATTTTCTTTCTTTTTATCAATACCAACAACTGCTGGTGCGTGTTTTCTTGGTGTCTTAGATTTAATTAAAACAAATAATTCTGATTTAAATTATATTGCAATAGTAGCATTTATTGCCTCTTTTCTTTCTTCTTATCTTACAATAAAATTTTTTTTATCTTTTATTTCTAGATTTAACTTAAATATTTTTATTTATTACAGAATAATTCTTGGTGTATTTATATTATTATTTATTTAACGAATAACCTGATTAAAAATATAATTAGGCAAAACTATCTCAACAGTTCTTGTTGAAATTTTAAGTTCTTTAAAACCTGGATATTCATTTGAACATATATTATCTGATTTTAAAATCTCTAACTGATCTTCAGTAATTAAAGGATTGGGTAATAATTGCATTATTTTTGCTTGAGCTCTCGCTATAAAGTCTGGCAGTTCAATTACAAATCTTTTTTTTTTTAACGAGACAAGTAAAGTCTCAATCAATTCTTTAAAAGTATAAACTTTAGGACCACCCAATTCATAAATTTGATTAGAGTTAATTTCTTCTAAAATTTTAATAATAGCATCCGTAACATCTCCAACGTAGCATGGTTGAAATTTTGTCTTAGCGCCTGCAAGAGGAATAATAGGCAAAAGGTTTATTAATTTATTAAATAAATTAAAAAAATTATCATTTGTTCCAAACACAATACTAGGACGTAGAATGATTGAATTCTTAAAATTATTAATAATTACATCTTCACCTTGAAACTTTGATTTAATATACAAAGAGCTAGAATCTTTCTTTGCTCCTAATGCTGAAATATGGATAAATTTTTTAGTAACATTTTTATCTAAAATACTTGTCAAAAATTTTGGAAATAAATGATGAACATGATCAAATCTTTGATTTCTTTTTTCATGCAAAATTCCTACACAATTAATCACAAATTCTGAACTTTTAATAAATTCATTAAGATTTGAAAAATCAAAAGGATTAAATTTTAAAACTTCAATTTGACCTGGTTCTCCCATTGGTTTGAGATAACCATGAAGATATGGATTTCGCGTTGGAACAATTATTTTAAACCCTTTTTTTGCAAGTTTAGCTATTAGATTTCGACCTATAAATCCTGTTCCACCAAAGACTGTTATTGTTTTTTTTTCTGCCATTGTTTAATCATAATAATTAACGATAATATCTTTTATTTAAGAATAACATGAAAGTCAAAATCCATAAAAACGATCTTCCTAATAATTTAAATTTGGGAAAAATTATTGCTATTGATACTGAAACAATGGGTCTTGATTATAAAAGAGATCCACTTTGTCTTGTACAAATAACTTCTGGGAATAAAGAGGTTCATTTAATTCAAATTAACAGAAAAACATTTAAAGCTGATAATTTAAAAAAAATATTAGAAAATGATGATATTAAAAAAATTTTTCAATTTGCAAGATTTGATCTTGCTGTTTTAAATTATTACTTAAAAGTAGATATTAATAATGTTTATTGTACAAAAATTGCATCAAAGATTGGCAGAACCTATACAGATAAACACGGTCTTAAGGATTTATGTAAAGAACTTTTAAATATTGAATTATCAAAACAAATGCAAAGTTCTGACTGGGGTACCGAAACTTTAACTGAACAACAAATAAATTATGCGGCATCAGATGTTTTATATTTACATAAAATAAAAGAAGAGCTTGATAAAATTTTAATTAGAGAAAATCGAATGGAACTAGCAGAACATTGTTTTAAATTTTTGAAACACAGAGTAACCTTAGATCTTGCTGGCTGGAATAACCAAGATATTTTTGCGCACTAAATGATAAAAAATCAAAAGATTAATTTTGCAAAAGAGGTAATTTTTCAAGAAATTAATGCACTTAAAAAATTATCTAAATCTTATAATTCTAATTTTATTAAAGCCATCGACCTCATCCAAAAATGTAAAGGAAAAATAATTTGTGTTGGAATGGGAAAATCTGGACATATTATTAGAAAGATTTCTGCAACATTAAGTTCCGTGGGTGTACCTTCTGTTTATTTGCATCCATCCGAAGCTGCCCATGGAGATCTTGGTGCTTGCAACCCAAAACAAGATTGTTTTTTGATTATGTCTTATTCTGGAAATACCGATGAGTTAAAAAGTATCTTAAATTATGCACATAAATTTAAAATGCCAATTATTGGTGTCGCATCGAGAGAAAATTCAACTTTGATTAATGCAAGCAGTATTAAAATTGTTCTTCCAAAAGTAAAAGAGGCAGGTCTTGATATTGTACCAACAAGCTCAACCTCTATGTTACTTGCATGGGGAGATAGTATCGCAATTACGTTAATGAAATTAAATAAATTTAGCAAAGAAAAGTTCGCCGTTTATCATCCATCAGGTGCATTAGGAAAACAACTTACGCGTGTTAAAGATATTATGATTAAAAAAAAAGATGTGCCATTCATAAATGAAAGTGCATCTGTAAAAAGTGTAGTTATTCAAATTACCAAAAAGACTTATGGATGCGTGCTGGTTGTAAACAAATCTAAAAAAGTTACAGGAATTATAACCGATGGAGATATTAGACGTTCAATCCATAAAAATAACTTTTTAGAAAAAACTGCAAAAGAAGTAATGACTAAAAAACCAAAAATGATTTCTGAAGATACGCTTGCAGGATCTGCTCTTGATTTAATGAATAAAAAAAAAATTACTTCTCTTATTATTAAGGGTAAAAATAATAATTACGGACTAATTCACATACATTCTCTTATTAGTTTTGGAGTTTAATGAAACTCAATACAATCAGAAAAAAACAGCTAACAATTATAGGAGTTGGACTTGCAATAATTTTTATTGTCTATTTTGTTTATCCAACGATTAATACTTTTAGATTAAAACTTACATCAAAAAATATAAAACCTACAGAAGGTGCTGAAAGTAACGTTTTTGAAAACATAAGTTATATCGGAGTAGATGCAAGCGGGAAACAATATAATGTTAGAGCAAAGCTGGCTACCATTGACAAAGATAATCAAGATCTCATAGCATTAAAAGAAGTGGACAGCGATTTTTTATTAAAAGATGGTAGCATAATAAAAATTGTAAGTAGAACAGGTTTATTTAACAAAACAACAAATGACATTTTGTATGAACAGAATGTTAAGATAACTCAAAAAGATGGTGTAGTAACTGCAAATCGTGCTGAATACCTTGTGAAATCAAATAATATATTTGTAAGCGGCAATGTAATCGCAGATTTTATTGAAACTGACTCAAAAACCAAAAAGCGACGCACTAGTCAAATTAAAGCGGATAAGGTAATAATTGATACCTTTAAAAAAACTGTTGAAGTTGTAATGGAAGAAAAAGGTAAACAGGTCACTGGAACATTAAGTAATGAAAGATAAAGATCAAAAATTAACAATTATATCTAACAAAAAAGTAATTAAAAGATTTGCAGCTGTTGCTGATTCTAATATCTCAGATTTTTCGGAAAAAATTATTGAACATAAAAATAAAACTCAAGAAGAAAAACCTTTTATTCTCTCCAAAGATAATCTCGTAAAAGATGAAAATATAGTTCTAGAAAATAAAACAACAATTGAAAAACCAGTAGAAGAGAAAATTATTGAACCTGCAGTTATAAAAAAAGTTAATAAAAAATTAAATAATAATATTTTTAAGCTAATTTCTGACGATTATTATTATAATAGAGATCCATCAACTCTTGAAATTAGTCATCTAACAAAAATAATTAAAAAAAGAGTTATTCTTAAAGATGTAAGTGTAAGTGTTAATCCCCAAGAAATTGTTGCTCTACTTGGACCAAATGGTGCTGGTAAGACAACTTTGTTTTCTATAGTCCTTGGGATTTTAAATCCAACCCAAGGTAAAGTCATTTTTAATAATAAAGTAATTAATGAACTTCCCATTCATATGCGTGCAAAAGAAGGAATTAGTTATCTTCCACAATCTAGATCAATCTTTAGAGGTTTAACTGTGGAAGAAAACATAAGAGCAGTTGCAGAAGTTGCTATCAAAGATCAAGAAAAAGAGGACGAATTAGTTGAACATTTATTAAATGAATTTAAAATTGCACACCTTAGAACTGCTTCAGCATTAAGTCTTTCTGGTGGAGAAGCTAGAAGAGTTGAAATAGCAAGGTGTTTAACAACTTCTCCTAAAGTTTTGTTATTAGACGAACCATTTGCCGCCTTAGATCCTATTGCAATAATTGAGCTCAAGGAAATGCTTAGACACCTAAAAGATAAAGGTATTAGTATCTTTATTACCGATCATAACGTTAAGGAAACTCTCGATATTGTTGATAGAGCTTACATTATTAATAATGGGGAATTGATTGCTGAAGGATCTCCAAAAGAAATTGTTGA
>NZ_JAYQPI010000017.1:0-16345 GCF_038145245.1 Candidatus Allofontibacter sp.
TATTCTTTTTTCAGAATATCCACGTATTACAAGAGCAACGCCTATTTTTCCTGATTGAAAGAATGGATAGCTACCAAGGCTTAAATCTTTAAATTTCTTCTGCAACTTACCTAAATCTTTTCCTATCTTACTTTCTGGTAAATGCGCTTGCACAGTTACACTATGTACTTTTTCACCACCAGTTATTAATTGTTCAACAAAAGGCATCATAGATTGTAAAATTGTTGGAACCCCTGGTAGAGTAAAAACATTTTTTACATAAAAACCAGGCGCCGAACTAGAAGGATTGTAAATTAAACCAGCGCCCCTTGGCATCTTTGCCATTTTTTTTCTGGCTTCATTAAAATAAGAATTCTTGTAATGCGTCTCTAAAATCTGGTAAGCTTCTTTATTATACTCATATTTTTTATTAAAGGCTTTTGAGATTGCAAAAGCTGTAATATCATCATGGGTGGGTCCAATTCCACCAGTTGTAAATAAATAATCATATTTTTTTCTTAACAGATTTACTGAAGATATAATTGTATTAAGTTCATCAGGAATAACTCTGACTTCTTTTAATTGAATACCTCTTTCATTAAGCCATTTAGCCAAAAATGATGTATTAGCATCTTGAGTTCTTCCAGATAAAATTTCATCTCCGATTATTAAGATAGCTGCAAAAATTCGTTTTTTTCTATTTCGTGTAAGCATCTAAATGATAATAATACTTTTAATGAGATTTGACACTCCTCTAATTAAAACAAAATTCATAAAAAGATATAAAAGATTCTTTGTTGATGTATTGTTAAATAAAGAAATTGTTACAGCTCACTGTCCAAATTCTGGATCTATGATGGGGCTTCTCAATGAAGGTGAAAATGCTTGGATTTCTGAGTCAAAAAACACAGGAAGAAAATTAAAATATACTTTGGAGATTATAGAACATAATAAGCAAAAAGTTGGTGTTAACACGCACTTAACAAATAGAATTATAGAAGAAGCATTAATCAATAAAAAAATTAAAGAACTCGAATGTTTTGATCAAGTTCAAAGAGAAGTTAAATTTAATAATAATACCAGATTTGATTTTTTTGTTTCTAGTAAAAAGAAAAAAGCTTTTGTAGAAGTTAAGAATGTTACTTTAAAGAGAGAAAATAATTATGCCGAATTTCCTGATGCACCAACTACCCGAGGACAAAAACATTTATTAGAACTTATTTGCGCTAAAGATAAAGAATATCAATCTTATTTAATATTTTTAATACAAAGGGAAGATTGTAATTTTTTTAAAATATCTAAAGATATTGATAAAAAATACTATGAAAATTTTATACAAGCTAAAAAAAAAGGCGTTAAATTTTTATGCTATTCAAGTAAAATAACAGATAAAGAAGTAATTCTTAACAAGAAAATAGATATTGAATTTTAATGAAAATAGAAAAAGAAGAATCTTCTGTTAAAATTTATAATCATGACGATTTCATAGGTTTAAAAAAAGCCGGTGAACTTGCTGCTAGAACTTTAGATTATATAGAGAAAATTATTAAACCAGGAATTAAAACCGATTTTATAGATAATGTTGCGAATAAATATCTAAATGATCATGGTGCATATTCAGCGCCTTTATTTTATAGAGGTTATACAAAATCAATTTGTACTTCTATTAATCATGTGGTTTGTCACGGAATCCCGGGTGACAAAATTTTAAATGATGGGGATATCGTTAATGTTGATATCACCTCGATATTAGATGGTTATTATGGTGACACTAGCAAAACATTCTCGGTAGGAAACATTTCTCCAAAAGCAGATAAACTTATTAAAGTTACTTACGAAAGTATGATGGAAGGTATTAAAATTTTAAAACCAGGAATTTCTTTGGGGGATATAGGATTTGCTATACAGTCTTATGCAGAATCTCATGGTTGTTCAGTTGTAAGAGATTTTTGCGGTCATGGTATTGGTAAAACATTTCATGAGGAGCCTAATATTTTACATTATGGAAAAAAAGGTGAAGGAATGAAGATAAGAAAAGGTATGGTTTTTACAATTGAACCAATGATTAATTTAGGAGGATATCATACTAAAGTTTTACAAGATGGTTGGACGGCAGTTACAAAAGATAAATCCTTATCGGCACAATTTGAACACACAGTAGGTATAATTGATAATGGATACGAAATTTTTACTTTATAATAAAATAGTGTTAATGAATTATAACGTATCTAAATGATTTCAAGATATTCACGCGAACAAATCGCTAAAATTTGGCAACCCGAAAATAAATATAAAATCTGGTTGGATATTGAAATTTATGCAGCCGAAGCAATGGAGAAATTTAAAATTATTCCAAAAGGGATTGCTAAAGAAATAAGAAAGAAGGCTAAAATTAATCCAGAAAGAATTGATCAAATTGAAAAAAAAGTAAAACATGATGTTATTGCTTTTCTAACTTCGATAACTGAAAAAGTTGGTCAAAAAGCAAAATTCTTGCATCAAGGTATGACTTCCTCTGATGTTTTAGACACTTGTTTCAATATTCAACTTTATCAATCAGGAAAAATCATTTTAAAAGACTTAGAAGATCTTTTAAAAATTTTAAAAATAAAATCTATAAAATACAAAAAAACAGTTTGTGTTGGTAGAAGTCATGGAATTCATGCTGAGCCTGTAACTTTTGGATTAAAACTTCTTTCATATTATGCAGAATTTAAAAGAAACAAAAAAAGAATGGAGCAAGCAATTAATGAGATATCAACTTGCGCAATTTCTGGAGCTGTTGGTACCTTTGCTCATATCAATCCTGGGATTGAGCATTATGTTGCAAAAAAATTAAAATTTAAAGCAGAGCCAATATCAACTCAAGTAATACCTAGAGATCGACATGCTTATTTCTTTAGTGTGCTTGCGATAATTGCTTCTTCTGCTGAAAGATTAGCTACTGAGATAAGACATTTACAAAGAACTGAAGTTCTAGAAGTTGAAGAATATTTTTCATCAGGTCAAAAAGGTTCCTCGGCTATGCCACATAAAAGAAACCCAGTTTTATCTGAAAATATTACTGGTCTTGCAAGATTAATTAGAAGCTACGCATATCCTGCTCTAGAAAATGTTGTTCTGTGGCATGAGAGAGATATTAGTCATTCAAGTGTTGAAAGAAATATAGGTCCAGATGCAACCGTTACATTAGATTTTGTTCTAACAAGGCTAGCTGGTGTAATTAAAAATTTAATTGTTTATCCGAAAAATATGCAAAAAAATTTAGAAAAATTTAATGGACTAATTTTTTCTCAAAATGTTCTTTTAAAATTAACTCAAAAAGGAATGACAAGAGAACTTGCTTATAAGGTTGTGCAAAAGAATGCTATGAAAACCTGGTCTGCAAATGAAAGTTTTTTTGATAACTTAGATAACGATAAACAAATCAAATCTAAATTATCCACAGAGGATCTTAAAAA
Source organism: Candidatus Allofontibacter sp. (assembly GCF_038145245.1). Taxonomy (GTDB): domain Bacteria; phylum Pseudomonadota; class Alphaproteobacteria; order Pelagibacterales; family Pelagibacteraceae; genus Fontibacterium. Next base: position 3,441 of record NZ_JAYQPI010000017.1, read on the forward strand.
ATTATTCAACATGAATTCTCATTTAAGATACATTAATACTATCTACGGAAGAGTATTTAAAAGCTGATGGCCAAAGGAAAACAAATATACGAAGGTAAAGCAAAAATATTGTATGAAGGTCCTGAAAAAGGAACTCTAATTCAATATTTTAAAGATGATGCAACTGCTTTTAATAATAAAAAAAAAGCGATTATTGATGGCAAGGGTGTTTTAAATAATAGAATTTCTGAGTTTTTATTATCTCAATTAAATCAGATAGGAATTAAAACTCATTTTATAAAAAGATTAAATATGCGTGAGCAACTTATTAAATCTTTAGAGATTATTCCAATCGAAGTAGTTGTTAGAAATATTGCCGCTGGGACTTTTTCAAATAGACTCGGAGTAAGTGAAGGAACAGATCTTAGTAAACCTATTTTAGAATTTTATTATAAAAATGATGAATTAGGTGACCCATTAGTCAATGAAGAACATATTCTTGCATTAAATTGGGCATCTCAGAGTGAATTAATACACATTTCCGAACAAGCTTTGAGAATTAATGATTTTTTAGTCGGACTATTTAGAGGAATTGGAATTAAACTTGTTGATTTTAAATTAGAGTTTGGAAGACAATGGAATGGGGATGAAGTGGAAGTTTTTTTAGCTGATGAAATTAGTCCTGATACTTGCAGATTATGGGATGTAAAAGACGAAAGGAAGTTAGATAAAGATAGATTTAGGAGAGATCTAGGTGGATTAGTTGAAGCATATCAAGAAGTTGCTCGCCGACTTGGAATCATGCCAGAAGGTTCGAATATTAAAGAAATTAAAACAGGTGTTTCCAAAAACTTAACCGCTTTAAAAAAGAAATAAAATTTTGAAATTACAGATCATTGTTACACTAAAAAAGGATGTTTTGGATCCTCAGGGTTCTGCAATCAAAAATTCTTTATCTACTATGGGCTTTAAAAATATTGAAAGTTTAAGACAGGGAAAAATATTTGAAATAATTGTAAAAGAAAAAGATGAAAAAGTTGCTCTTTCAAAAGCTAAAGATATGTGTGAGAAACTTTTAGCAAATTTGACGATAGAGGACTATTCAGTAAAAGCTATTAAAGAATGAAAGCCAGCGTTATTGTTTTTCCTGGCTCTAATTGTGACCGTGACGTTAAAGTTTCCCTTGAAAAATTTAATATAAAAACATCCATGGTATGGCATGCTGATGTCAAACTACCAAAATCAGATTTAGTTGTTCTTCCAGGAGGATTTTCATATGGGGATTATTTAAGATGCGGAAGTATTGCATCTAAATCAAGAATTATGAAAGAAGTTATTACCCACTCAAAAAAAGGTGGTTTAGTAATGGGCATTTGCAACGGCTTCCAAGTTCTTGTTGAAACTAAACTTTTGCCAGGAGTTTTAATAAGAAATATTAATCTTAAGTTTATTTGTAAAAATATAACTGTGAAAGTAACTAACAATAAAACAAATTTCACATCTAAAACTAATAGAAATTCCATTCTTGAAATTCCAATTGCTCATAACGAAGGCAATTATTTTGCAAACAAAGATTTAATAAATGAATTGGAAGATAATAATCAAATTGTGCTTCAATACTGTGATACTGCAGGAAATATTACAGAACAATGTAATCCTAACGGTTCAATAAAGAATATTGCAGGAATTATAAATAAAAAAGGAAATGTATTCGGTCTAATGCCTCATCCGGAAAGAGCCTCGGATGAACTTTTGGGTGGTGTGGATGGATCATTAATTTTCAAATCTTTAAAATAAATATGCAAGAAGTTAATCAAGAACTCGCAATAAAACACGGTCTTACTGCAGATGAATATAATAAAATTATAGAATTAATAGGAAGAAATCCAAATTTGGTAGAGCTTGGAATTTTTTCAGCAATGTGGAATGAGCATTGTTCATACAAATCATCACGAATTTGGCTACAAACTTTGCCTACAAAAAATAAATACGTAATTCAAGGTCCTGGTGAAAATGCTGGAGTTGTTGATTTTGGCGATGGAGATGTTGTTATTTTTAAAATTGAGAGCCATAACCACCCCTCTTATATTGAACCTTATCAAGGAGCCGCAACTGGAGTTGGTGGAATATTAAGAGATGTTTTTACAATGGGTGCAAGACCTGTTGCCAATTTAAATTCTATAAGATTTGGATCTCCTAATCATGAAAAAACAAAATATTTATTAAATGGAGTGGTTTCTGGAATTGGTGGATACGGTAATTGTATAGGTGTTCCAACCGTTGGTGGTGAAACTGAATTTGATGAATGTTACAATGGAAATATTTTAGTCAATGCAATGAACATCGGTATTGCTAAAAAAAATAAAGTTTTTTATTCAATAGCAAGTGGTGTTGGTAATCCCGTAGTTTATGTAGGCTCAAAAACAGGTAGAGATGGAATTCATGGAGCAACAATGGCATCCGCTGAATTTGATGAAGATTCTGATTCAAAAAAACCAACTGTACAAGTTGGTGATCCGTTTACTGAAAAATTGTTATTAGAAGCATGCTTAGAATTAATGCAAAAAAAATCTATAGTTTCAATCCAAGATATGGGTGCCGCTGGCCTTACTTCTTCTTCTATAGAAATGGCATCAAAGGGTGATCTTGGAATTAAAATAAATTTAAATCTAATTCCTTGTAGAGAAAATAATATGACTCCTTATGAGATTATGCTTTCTGAGAGTCAGGAACGAATGTTGATAGTTTTAAAAAAAGGCAAGGAAAAGGAAGCTAAGAAAATCTTTGAAAAATGGGGGTTAGATTTTGCAATTATAGGTCAATTAACAAATTCAAAAAAACTTGAATTGGAATTTAATAAAAAAAATGTTTGTAGCATTCCAATTCACTCATTAGGTGATAATGCCCCAAAATATAAAAGAGATTTTATAACTTATAGTTATCCAAAAATAATTAATCATGACTCAGATATTGAAAAGTTAGATATCAAAGATTCATTAATTAAAATTTTATCTCATCATAATTACTCGAATAAATCATGGGTATGGGAACAGTACGATCATATGGTAATGGCGGACACAATCCAAAAACCAGGTGGCGACTCCGCTGTTGTTCGATATCACGGAAAAAATAAAGGAATAGCAGCTACAGTAGATTGTGTACCAAGATATTGCAAAGCGCATCCAAAGTCTGGAGCAATGCAGGCTGTTTGTGAAACTTGGAGAAATTTAATTTCGGTTGGCGCTCAACCAATTGCTATTACTAATTGTTTAAATTTTGGAAATCCTGAAAAGAAAGAAATTATGGGTCAATTTGTGGATAGTATAAATGGAATAAAAGAAGCCTGTGAAGCTCTAAATTATCCTGTGATATCTGGAAATGTATCTTTATATAACGAGACAAATGGCATTGCTATTTACCCAACTCCAACAATTGGCGGAGTTGGTCTTTTAAAAAATATTAATAAAATGATGACGTTTAATTTTAAAAATACAGATAGTATTATTGTAGTCATTGGTGAAACCTCCGGTCACCTAAGTCAAAGTGCTTTAATTTATGATGTAATAGGAGACAAAGATGGTCCTCCTCCTCAAATTAATTTAAGAGAAGAAAAGAAGAATGGTCTTTTTGTTAGCGATCTAATTAAAGATAAATTAGTTAATGCGGTTCATGATATTTCTCATGGTGGAATAATTATCACATTAGCTGAAATGTGCATGGCTTCTAATATTGGTGCAAAAATTAAGATTTCAGGATCCAAAAGTGATAAAATTAAATATTTATTTTCGGAAGATCAAGCTCGATACTTAGTTGAGATTAATAAAAAAAATCTTGAAAGAATAAAAAAGATTGCAAATACTAAAAGTATAAAAATAAAGATCATTGGCCAAACTCAAAGTGAAATATTTGAGGTTGAAAATGATTTAAAAATCAGCGTTAAAGAATTAAAGACAAAAAATGAGAGTTGGTTTAAAAATTATAATAAAAATTAATAATGGCTATAAAACAAGAAGAAATTCACAAGTTACTAAAAGAAGGATTTCCAGATGCAGATATTGAGATAAATGATCTGGCTGGTGATGATAATCATTATGCAGCTAAAATTAAATCTTCTAAATTTAGAGGAAAAACTAGAGTTCAACAGCATCAAATGGTATATGCATCTCTAAAAGGTAAAATGGGAAACGAATTACACGCATTAGCTCTAACAACTGAGGAAAAATAATATGTCTAATATTAATGAGAAAATTAAAGATATTATAAACAAGAACGATGTAGTTTTGTTTATGAAAGGAACTCCAGAGATGCCCCAATGTGGATTTTCAATGACAGTCAGTAATATTTTAAAAGAATTAAAAGTAAAATTTAGTGGTGTTAATGTTCTAGCTGATCCTGAAATAAGACAAGGAATAAAAGATTTTAGTAATTGGCCAACTGTCCCTCAACTTTATATTAAAGGAGAGTTTATTGGCGGTTGTGATATTGCTAAAGAGATGTATGAAAAAGGAGAATTACAGAAAATTCTTAAATAAATAATTATCTAGAATAATATTCAACTACTAACTTAGGTTCCATTTGTACTGGATATGGAATCTGATCATATTTTGGAACTTTATTAAATTTTGCTGTCATTTTTTTATGATCAGCAACTATATATTCTGGAACTTCTCTCTCTTTACTCTGCGTTGCTCCAATAATTGAAATTGATTGTTTAAATGAATCTTTAATTTCAATTTCGTCATTTTCAGAAACTAAATAACTCGAAATATTTACTTTCTTTCCATTCACTTTTACTTTTCCGTGATTAATCATCTGTCGAGCAGCAAAAACAGTTATTGCAAACTTTGCTCTATAAATTACCGCATCTAATCTTCTTTCTAATAATCCAACTAAATTTTCTCCTGTATCACCTTTTTTCTTATAAGCTTTTCTAAAAAGATTTCTAAATTGTCTTTCACTCATATTGCCGTAATAACTTTTTAATTTCTGTTTAGCTTGTAATTGAATATTATAATCTGATGGCTTGCCTTTGCTTCTTTGACCATGTTGACCTGGACGATATGCTCTAGTGTTAAAAGGGCTTTTTGGTCTTCCCCAAAGATTAACACCAAGTCTTCTATCAACTTTATGGGTAGAATTTATTCTTTTTGTCATATTTTAAAGTGCCCTGTTATAATAACACTCATTCTTTTAGTCAATGTTACTCTCATTCCTTATATTTTATTAAAGAACTAATAACTCCTGATAAAGTTCTTATTTCTTGCGTAGAAAGAGAGCTTCGATGAAAAATATTTTTAACACTTCTAATCATTTGTTGTTTTTTTTCCTCAGGTTTCAAAAAACCAACCTTATCTAAATGAGATATTAAAAAATCTAAAAAAGCATTAACTTCTTTCTTTTTTGCATCTTCACTTCTGTATAAATTTTTAACAATAGGTTCAAATTTTTTTGAAGTAATAAATAATTCAAATGCAAAAATAGTTATTGCATGGGATAAATTTAATGATTTAAATTTATTGCTTGTTGGAATATTAACTAAATAATTTGCATTAATTAGATCGTCGTTACTCAAGCCTGAAGCCTCTGGTCCAAAAAAAATTCCAATTTTTTTTTGAAGAGTACTTTGTTTTTTAATAATATTCACAGCTTTATTCAAATCTATAATTTTTTTATTAACCGATCTACTTCTTGATGTAGTTGCAAAAACATAATCTAAATCCTCAACAGCCTGATCATTATTCAAAAATACTTTTGCTTTATGCACAATATCTTTTGCATCAACTGCAGTATAAGAAGCGCTTTTATTTGGCCAACTATCTCGTGGCGAAACTAACCTTAAATTTTCAAAATTAAAGTTTTTTAATGATCTAGCTGCTGCCCCAATATTCTCACCTAATTGTGGTCTAACTAAAATAAAATAAATATTTTTAAAAACCATTACAAGTTTGCAGGGGCCTTATCCTTGTATAATTTGTAATCAATACTATCTATTAATGCTCTAAAGGATGCTTCAATTATATTTGGAGAAACTCCAATCGTGAACCACACGTCTCCTTTATTATCGGTGCTTTCGATCGAGACTCGAGTAATAGCATTTGTCCCTGTGTTTAAAATTCTAACTTTATAATCAACTAATCTTAAATCTTTTAAATACTCACTATATTTACCAATATTATTTACATTAGATCTAATCGCATTATCAATAGCATTAACTGGTCCATTTCCTGATCCTTCGCAAATAATATCTTTTTTATCAACCTGCAAAACAACAGTAGCATGGGAGTTGACAAGTTCATTGTCACTATTTTTGCTAATTTTTACTTCATATTTTTTAATATTTAAATAATTAGGCACTTCTCCTAATAATCTTCGTGTCAATAATTCAAATGAAGCATCTGCTCCATCGTAGGCATATCCGATAAACTCTCTATCTTTTACTTGCTCCAATAATTTTTGAACTTTTGGATCATCTTTATTAATTTTAATACTCAATTTTTCTAATCTTGATAAAATATTTGATCTTCCGGATTGATCGGAAACAACAATATTTCTTTTATTACCAACAGACTCTGGAACGATATGTTCATAGGTTTTTGGATCTTTTTCAACAGCAGAGACGTGCAAACCACCCTTATGCGAAAAAGCTGAAGCTCCCACATAAGCGGCATGATTATTAGGTTTTCTATTTAAAATTTCATCTAACAGCCTAGAACATTCAGTTAAGTATTTAATTTTCTTCTCTTCTACTGAAATATCAAATTTATCTTTAAAATATTTTTTAAGTAATAATGTTGGAATAATTGATACAATATTTGCATTACCACATCTTTCTCCCAAACCATTTAATGTTCCTTGTACTTGTCTTACTCCAGATTTAACAGCTGCAAGTGTATTTGCTACTGCATTTTCAGTATCATTATGCGTATGAATGCCTAAATTTTTTCCAGGTATTACTCTTGCAACATCATTTACAATTTCTTCAATCTCAAATGGTAAAGTTCCTCCATTAGTATCACACAAAACAATCCATCTTGCACCATTATCGTAAGCAGAACGAATGCATCTTAATGCATAATCTTTATTATTTTTATAACCGTCAAAAAAATGCTCAGCATCAAACATGTACTCTCTATTATTTTTTACAAAATGTTTTGTAGTATCAACAATATTTTCTAAATTTTCATCTTTTGAGATGCCTAGAGCAATGTCTACGTGAAAGTCCCATGTTTTTCCTACTATGCAGACAGACTTAGTATTAGAATTTAATATAGCAGAAAGACCTGGATCATTTTCAGCACTTCTTCCAGATTTTTTTGTCATTCCAAAAGCAACTAAAGTTGAATTTGATAATTTTGGAGGTTTGTTAAAAAAATTAGTATCTGTTGGATTGGCCCCCGGCCACCCTGCCTCAATATAATCAACGCCTAATTTAGATAATGCAGTGGCAATTCGATTTTTTTCATCTGTAGAAAAATCAACTCCTTGAGTCTGTGCTCCATCTCTTAAAGTAGTGTCAAATATAAAAATTTTTTCTTTACTCATTATTTATGTTTCCAATGCGTTTTATCATTAAGATCTTCAATTAAAATTCCATTCTTTTCTAATTCTAATCTAATTTTATCAGCTTTTTTGAAATCTTTATCTTTTCTGGCAAGATTTCTTTGTTTTAATAGTTTTTCAATCTCACTAATATCAAGTTTTGATTTTTTCCTTAAACTATTAAATTTTTCCTCACTTTGCTCAAATAAACCAAGAAACTTAAGTGCCGAATTTAAACTTTTTTTAGCTAAAGCATCTCCAGTTTTTGCTTTATTATAAAGACTATGAATGTTGGTTATAAATTTTGGTGTGTTTAAATCATCTAATAAAATATTAAAAAGTTCATCACTAATTTCATCTTCATTCGGTGAATAAAGACTATACCAATTTTCTAATATTTTTTTATTTGTTTCTAAAACTTTTAAATTCCAATCTAAAGGCTGCCTATAATGAGTACCCAAGATAGATAATCTAACAATTTGACCATTAAAATTATTTTTTAAATTATTAATAGTTACAAAATTACCATCTGATTTTGACATTTTTTTTCCATCAACAGTTACGTAACCATTGTGCATCCAATATTTTGCAAAAATATTTGAATCATTTGCACAAATTGATTGCGCTATCTCATTTTCATGATGAGGAAAAATAAGATCTAATCCTCCACAATGCAGATCAAATTCTTTGCCTAAATACTTTTCAGACATTACAGAGCATTCAATGTGCCAACCTGGCCTTCCATTACCCCAAGGAGATTCCCAAAAAGGTTCTTTATCTTTTGAAGGTTTCCATAATACGAAATCTAATGGGTTAGTTTTTAATTCTGAGATTTCTACTCTTGATCCTGAAATTAATTCTTTTAAATTCTTATTTGATAATTTTCCGTAATTTTTAAATTTGTTTACATTAAAATAAACATTGCCATCTTTAATATATGCAAAATCTTTAGCTATCAAATTTTCAATCATTTGAATCATCTCTTTTATATTTTCAGTAGCCTTTGGCTGATTATTTGGATGTAAACAATTTAAATATTCACAATCTGCTAAAAAAATATTTGTAACATTTTTTGTAAGTTCACTAATGTTAATTTTTAAATCATTAGCTCTTTGTATTATTTTATCATCAACATCAGTGATATTTCTAACGTAATTAACTTTATCTTTGCCAAAATTTTTTATTAAAATTCTATAAACAAGATCAAAAATAATTAAAGGTCTGGCATTACCAATATGAGGCTCATCATATACGGTTGGGCCACATACATACATTCCGACCGAATTTTTATTTAAAGGAATAAATTCTTCTTTTTCTCTGCTTAAGGTATTATAAATTTTAAAGCTACTCATTCTCATCAAATTTACAAATTGGAATTAAGTTCATTTTATGAAGATTTCTTTTTCTAATTTTTAAATATTTTTCATAATTTTTATCTTTAGGATTAAGCATAGCTTTTTCTAACTCTTCATAAGACATTCCCAATTGACGCTCATCAGTTCTTCCGTCTGCCCATAATCCATCTGTAGGAGCTGCATTGATAATTTCTTCTAATATTTTAAGTTCTTTACCCATTTCCCAAACCTGAGATTTTAAACAGTCTGCAATCGGTGAAATATCAACTCCTCCATCTCCATATTTTGTAAAAAAACCAACTCCAAAATCTTCAATTTTATTCCCAGTTCCAACAACAATTCCATTATTTGCACCAGCTACTTGATAAAGAGTAGCCATACGCAATCTTGCTCTAGAATTAGCAAAAGCAAGTTCATTATTAAATTTTCCTAATACTTTTTCAAAACTATTAAAAACTTCATCTAAATTAATAATAACTTCATCAACATTAGAAAATTTATTTTTTAACCATTTTAAATGTGCTTTACTTAAATCGTCTTGAAATCTTAATTGCCTAATCGGCATAGAAAGAGCCTTAACTCTTAAGCCTGTCATTGCAGAAATAGTGCTTACGACTGCAGAATCAATTCCTCCTGAAACCCCAACTACTAAACAATCAGGATTTATTTCCATTGAATTACAATAGTTTTTAATCCAGTTTTTAATAAATTGAATTCTATCTGCTGGTGTCATCATAATATTTTTACTTTTTTTTAAGTTTGAAGCAAAAAAATTATTAAAAAAATAATTTTTAAGAAGCTTTTCTAATGGAATTTATTGAGTATTTTGAATTTTTCTTTATTTCCTCAGAAATAAGGAAAGCTAACTCAATAGCTTGATTTGCATTCAGCCTAGGATCACAATGCGTGTGGTATCTGCTTGATAAATCTTTATCAGTAATATTTTGCGCTCCTCCAATACATTCTGTGACATTTTTTCCAGTCATTTCAATATGAAGTCCACCAGCATAGGTCCCTTCTCCCTGATGAACATCAAAAAAACTTTTAACTTCAGAAATTATATCTTTAAATGGTCTAGTTTTAAATCCTGTAGTAGATTTAATAGTATTACCATGCATAGGGTCACACGACCAAACTACTTTTTTATTCGATTTTTTAACAGCATGAATAAGTTTTGGTAAAAATTTTTCAACTTTATCATGACCAAATCTACCTATTAAAGTTATTCTTCCAGATTCATCTTCAGGATTTAATACTTCAATTAACTTAATTAATTCCTTTGGATCTAAACTAGGTCCACACTTAATTCCTATTGGATTTTTAATTCCTCTACAAAACTCCACATGCGCACCATCTATTTGTCTTGTGCGATCTCCAATCCACAAAAAATGCGCTGAAGTATCATGATGTTCTCCTGTCGTCGAATCTACTCGTGTCATTGCCTCTTCGTAAGGAAGATGCAATGCTTCATGACTTGTGTAAAAATTAACTGTTCTTAATCTTCGATTTTGTTCAATTGTTATTCCACAAGCATGCATAAAATTTAAAGCTTCCATAACTTTATTTTGAATTTCTTTAAATTTTTTATCAGCACTCTTATTCACAAAGTCCATATTCCATAAATGAACTTTGCTTAAATCGGCAAACCCCCCTTGAGAAAATGCTCTTAATAAATTTAATGTTGAGGCAGATTGTGAATAAGATTTTAATAATCTAACTGGATCTGGTCTTCTAGAAACCTCATCAAATTTCATGCTATTAATATTATCTCCTAAGTAACTCGGAAGCTCTTTTCCATCTATAATTTCTGTTGCAGCACTTCTTGGCTTAGAAAATTGACCAGCAACTCTACCTATTTTTACTATCGGTAGATGAGAAGAAACAGTAAGTATCAAAGAAACTTGCAAAATAACTTTAAATAAATCTCTAATATTGTCTGGATGAAATTCTTCAAAGCTTTCCGCGCAGTCTCCTCCTTGAAACAAAAATGCTTTTCCCTCGCTCACTTCTCCTAACATATGTTTAAGAGTGCGCGTCTCACCTGCAAAAACAAGCGGAGGAAATTTAGAAATTTCCTTTAAAACTTCATTTAACTTACCCTCATTTTCATAAACGGGTAAATGTTTTGCAGTTTTGCTTCTCCATGAATTTATTTTCCAATTTTTCATATTCAACCTACAGTATATATATAGAGCGATATAAGCCTACAAGAATAAATTACTCAACGGTAACAGATTTAGCTAAATTTCTTGGCTTATCTATGTCGTTACCTTTTTTTAAAGCAACATAATACGCGAGCAACTGTAAAGGAATATTACTTAAAAAAGGAGAAAGAAATTTATGAATTTTTGGAATTCTAATTTCGGACCAGATATTTTCACTAGTCACAACCTCTTCAATATGATCTGAAATTAATAAAATTTTTCCACCACGTGCAATAACTTCCTGCATATTGGAGATTGTTTTTTCATAAAATCTATCTTTAGGAGCAATAACGATAACCGGCATTCCATTTTCAACTAAAGCTAAAGGACCATGCTTCATTTCTCCAGCTGGATAACCTTCTGCGTGTAGGTAAGTAAGTTCTTTAAATTTAAGAGCACCTTCCAATGCTATTGGATAAGAAAGTCCTCTGCCCAAAAACATTGAACCTTTAATGTCTATAAAATCCACTGCTAATTCTTCAATTATTTTTTTATTATTTAAAATTAATGAAACATTAGAATGAATATTTTCCAAATCTTTAATAATATTCAGATACTCCTCTTCTTTTATTTCATTTCTAATTCTTGTAATTTTTAAAATGAATAATAAAAGAACTAAAATCTGTCCTGTGAAAGCTTTTGTAGAAGCAACACCAACTTCTGGTCCGACATGAATTGGTAATACTAAATCTGATAATCTTGATAATGAACTTTCAGTAACATTTACAATTGCACATGTTTTTGCTCCTCTTTTTTTACAAAAATCTAATGCTGCGATCGTATCTGCGGTTTCTCCTGATTGAGAAACAAAAATATAAAGTTCATTCTCTTTTATTTTATTATTTCTGTATCTAAATTCTGATGCAACATCTACGCTCACATCTAGGTTAGTAAATTCTTCAAACCAATACTTCCCAACAATACAAGCATGATATGCTGTACCGCAAGCTATTAGGTTAACTTTTGTAATTCTTTTTGGGTCAACTGGAAAGTTGATTATATTGATCTCTTTTCTTATTTTATCTAGATATTCGTTAATACATTTTTTAATAACATCTGGTTGTTCAAAAATTTCTTTGGACATAAAATCTTTAAAATTTCCTTTGCTATAACTTCCCTGTTCATTGGCTAATTTATGTATTTTTTTTTCAATTTTTTTTTTATTTTTATCAAAAAATTCAATTTTATCTTTTGTTAATACGCATACATCTCCATCATCAAGATAAGAAACCTCTTTTGTCATAGAGTTTAAAGAATAAGAATCTGATCCTATATATTTTTCTTTATCTGTGTAACCAACAGCAAGGGGACTTCCTCTTCTTGCTCCAACAATTAAATTATTAAATTTTTTAAAAATAATACCTAATGCAAAACTTCCCTCTAATTTTTTTAAAGTTTCAAATACAGAGTCTAAATAATTCATCTTTTTTAAATTCTCTGTAATAAGATGAGTTACAACCTCAGTATCTGTTTGAGATTTAAAAATATGCCCTTTTTCTATTAGTTCTTTTTTAATAATTGCTGAATTTTCAATAATTCCATTATGAACAACTGATACTTCCTCTGAAGAATGTGGATGAGCATTTGCTTGATTTGGAACTCCATGAGTAGCCCAGCGAACATGTCCAATTCCAACATTTCCAGACAATGAAGTTTTTTTAGTTAATTTTTCTAAATCCGAAACTTTACCTGCGCACTTATTTTCTAATATTTCTCCATTATAAATTACTGAAATTCCAGCAGAGTCGTAGCCTCGATATTCGAGTTTTTTTAATGATTCTAAAATTTCTTTAGAAATATCTTTATAACTGGCAATACCAATAATACC
>NZ_JAYQPI010000018.1:0-2785 GCF_038145245.1 Candidatus Allofontibacter sp.
TGATTCTTAAAAATTTAATGACTTCAAATCACTATTTTAATCTGTAATAAGTGTCTAGTTAAAAACAGACAACTTGAAATAGAAAACTTTTGTGGATATCTTAAAATAATATAAATTTTAATAATGATTAATTTTCTTAAAATTATTTTTACCTGGTGGAATAGTCAAACCATAGGGACATTTTTAAATACATTATTTTTTGGAAAACTTGTTGGCGTCGATGATTCTAAAAATAAATATTATGTTGATAAAAAAGATCGAAGATGGGTTATTTTTAATTCAGAAGTAGAAGCAACCAAAATCCCCCCTGAGTGGCATGCTTGGATACACCATATTATTAAAGAGGTTCCGACCCAGGCTGAATTTTCGAAATATGAATGGCAGAAAGACCATCAAGAAAATAAAACAGGAACTGTTGAAGCATATAGTCCAAACAAATTTAAACCACAGACTAAAGCTGATTATGAAAGTTGGCGTCCTTAAAACTAATAAAATTTAGTTTTTGATAGCCAATTCACATCATATTTTGAATTAATAAAATCTTGATTTCTTAATATTTTTTTATGAAGATCTATTGTTGTACTAACTCCTTCAATAACAAATTCATCTAAAGATCTCTTTAATCTAGAAATTGCAGAGGTTCTGTCTCTACCATGACAAATCAGTTTTGCAACTAGACTGTCATAAAAAGGAGGAATTTTACAACCTTGGAATACACAACTATCAACTCTTGTTCCAGGACCCGATGGTTGATTGTAAATCTTTATTGTTCCAGCGCTTGGTAAAAAATCTTTACTAGGGTCTTCAGCATTTATTCTACATTCAATTGCATGTCCAAAAAATGAGATATCTTTTTGCTGTAAACTTAACTTACCTGTTGAAGCAATTTCAATTTGTCGCTTAACTAAGTCAATTCCAGTTACTTCTTCTGTAACTGGATGTTCTACTTGTAATCTTGTATTCATTTCTAAAAAATAAAATTTTCCTTTATCATAAATAAATTCAAGCGTTCCAGCTCCCTCGTATCCAAGTTTTGAAATAGCGTTAACTGAAACATCTAATAAATATTTTCTTTGCTCATCATTGATTACTGGACATGGACTTTCTTCTATTATTTTTTGATATCTTCTTTGAACTGAGCAATCTCTTTCACCTAGATGAACTGTATTGTTTTTTCCATCTGATAAAATTTGTACTTCAATATGTCTTGGATTTTCAAAAAATTTTTCAATAAAAACCTCTTCATTATTGAAGAATTTTTTAGCTTCTGTTTGAGCAATTTTAATATTTTCTTCCAATTTATCTGCAGAATGAACTATTCTCATTCCTTTACCACCCCCACCACCAGCAGCTTTAATAAGTACTGGAAAACCAATTTCTTTAGATATTTTTATAGCTTCATTTATATCTTTAATTCCAGTCTCAGAACCAGAAACAATAGGTAGTCCTAAACTTTTAGCTATTTTCTTCGCTTCAATTTTATCACCCATTTTTCTAATAAGTTCTGAACTTGGGCCAATAAATTTAATTTTGTGTTGTTCTAAAATTTCTGCAAATTTATAGTTTTCTGAAAGAAACCCATAACCAGGATGAACAGCATCCGCACCTGTGATTTCTATTGCAGATATTAGAGAGGGAATATTTAAATAACTATCTTGAGCTTTTTGTGATCCAATACATATACTTTCATCAGCAAGTCTAACGTGCATAGACTCATTATCAGCATTTGAGTGAACAGCAACAGTAGCTATTTCAAGTTCTTTACAAGCCCGTATTACTCGTACGGCTATTTCGCCTCTGTTTGCTATAAGTATTTTTTTTATCATTTACTCGACTAGGATTAAGTCCTGATCAAATTCTACCGCTTCACCGTCGGTTACTAATATTTTTTTAACCACACCGTCTTTAGTCGATGGGACATGATTCATTGTTTTCATTGCCTCAATGATAATAATCGTTTGGCCTTTTTTAATATTTGCACCAACTGATATAAATGGTTTAGCACCAGGTTCAGGAGCTAAGTAGGCAGTTCCAACCATGGGAGATTTTATAATATTAGCTTTATTTATGTTATCAGCTGAAATTTGCGTAGAGGGTGTAGATGATATTTTTGATTGATTATTTGTAGATATAATTTGTTCATGGACAACGCCTTTACTAGATTTGCTAACCTTATATTTTACGTTATTTTCAGAATATTCAATCTCAGTTAGATTAAACTCATTTAAATAGTCAGAAAGTTCTTTAATAATTTTTTTATCTATTTTCATTATTTGTTATCTTTAATTATTTTTTTAATCGCGTCTATCGCTAAAATATAACCGTAAGAACCTAGTCCACAAATAAGACCATTAACAGCACTGCTTATTAATGATTTGTGTCGAAATTCCTCTCTGTGAAAAATATTTGAAATATGAATTTCTATTTTAGGAATCTTAACAAGATTTAAAGCATCCAATATTGCAACAGATGTATGCGTAAAAGCTGCGGCGTTAATTATTAAACCATGGTATTTATCTCTAGATTTTTGAATTTTAGTTACAATCTCGCCTTCAATATTAGATTGAAAAAAATCTATTTTTATTTTATTTTTTTTAGCATGTTCTTTGCATTTTTTTTCAATCGACTTGAGAGTTTCTTTGCCGTAAATTTTTGGTTCTCTTTCGCCTAAAAGATTTAGATTTGGACCGTTAATAATTACTATATTCATATAAGAAAAAGGATATGTTATAATTTAAAAATAGCTTAAATCCAATATGATACAAATCATTTTGAATGGAAAACC
>NZ_JAYQPI010000018.1:3095-14947 GCF_038145245.1 Candidatus Allofontibacter sp.
AGAGTAAACGTTACAAATCCAAAAGAGCCAATGTTAGTAGATTTTTTAGATCCTAAAAAAATTACTTATCTTCCAAATACAGCAGGTTGTTATACAGCAGAAGAGGCCTTAAGAACTTTAAGATTAGCTAGAGATGCGGGAGGTTGGAATCTTGTAAAATTAGAGGTGCTTGGTGATAAAGAAACTTTATATCCAAATATGATAGAAACTATTGAAGCTTTAAAAGTTTTAAAAAAAGAAAATTTTGAAGTTATGGTTTATTCTTCAGATGATCCAATACTTTGTAGGCAATTAGAAGATATGGGTGCAGCAGCCATTATGCCTTTAGGATCACTCATAGGTTCAGGCAGGGGAATACAAAATAGATTTAATATCTCTATTATTAAAACCCAATCTAAAGTACCAGTTATTGTTGACGCAGGAATAGGGTGCGCTTCTGATGCAGCAATAGCAATGGAATTAGGTTGTGATGGAGTTTTAATTAATACTGCTGTAGCAGAGGCTAAAAATCCAATATTAATGGCCGAGGCAATGAAAGATGCGGTGGTTGCAGGAAGAAAATCTTTTATAGCAGGCAGAATTAAGAAAAAAGTAACTGCAAATCCCTCAAGTCCATTCGAAGGACTTATTGAATAGTTAACCTACTTCGTTAGTAGATACTGTCTCAATTTCTTTTGATTTTTTTTTGTCTTTAAATTTACTTTTATTAAAAAATTTTTTTCTTTTATTTTTAAAATTTTCATGTTTTTTCTTATCAGTAATTTCATCTCTTTTTTCTGAATTATCATTTATTTCTTTTTTTTGAGAATTTTCAGTTGATTCTTTTAAAGAAGATTCTTTGACTTCAGAGCCATTAAATTCTGTGATTAGTTTCTTTTTAGAATCATAAAAACTAAATAAAAATTCTTGACTTAAGAATTCAGAATTTTGAACTAAATTAATTTTAAATTTATATTTATCTTTAAAAAACTTAAGTTCGGTTGAATAATTAGTATTAATTATATCAATTATTTTTTTTGACAAATTTAAATCTATAATTTTAATTTTTGAGTCACTAAATGCTTTTTCTTCTAATAGTTTAATTATCTTAAGAGCAAATGAATCTGCAGATAACTGAATCTCCCATTTAATTGAGCCTTCTCTTAATCTTTGTCTTGTCATCTCAAGAAGACCAAAATTACTTATTCTACCAAATTGAATTCTTGCTTTATCGTTTTTTAGAGACTCTCTTAACTTTCTTTCAACTAAACGCTTATTTGAATAGTTTTCCATATCGATAAAATCAATAACAATAAGACCTGCTAAATCTCTTAATTTAACTTGTCTTGCAATCTCTTCTGCTGCCTCTAAATTGTTTGTCAAAGCTGTTTTTTCAACATTTCTTTCTCTAGTAGATCTGCCTGAGTTGATATCGATAGAAACTAATGCCTCTGTTGGACTTATAATTATGTATCCACCAGATTTTAACTCTATTCTAGGTTCAAAAATTGAATTTAAATATTTTTCAATATTGTAGTGATGAAATATAGGAATTTTTTTTTTATATTTTATGACGTTTTTTACATGTGCGCTTGAGATTTTTTTTGCATATTTTTTTGCAGCTTCAAATGCTTTATCGCCATCAACAATAATACTATCAATATCTTTGCTATAAAAATCTCTAATAGCTCTTGCAATCAAATCTTCTTCTTCATAAATTGTACTTGGAGCGATAGACTTTAAAGTATTTTTTCTTATTTCTTCCCATGTACTTAATAAATTTGTTAAATCGTCTTTTATTTCATTTTTAGTTTTATTTGCTCCTGCTGTTCTAACAATTAATCCCATTGTTTTTGGAAGTTCTAAATCATTAATGATTTCTTTCATTTTTTTTCTATCGCTTGAACTATAAATTTTTCTAGAGATACCACCCCCTTTTGCTGTGTTGGGCATTAATACAATGTATTTTCCTGCAAGAGATATAAATGTTGTTAGTGCCGCACCTTTTTTTCCTCGTTCTTCTTTTACGATTTGCACTAAAACTATTTGTCCGGGTTTAATTACTTCTTGAATACGATATCTTTTAAATCTGTAAAAACTTCTGTTGTTTTTAGGCTTATCATCAGCTTGATTTTCTATATTTGCATTAAGATCTTCATCAGATGCTTTGTTTCCGATATTCTCCTCATCTTGATCTCCACTGGATGAATTTTTATCTTGTAAATTAATATTTTCACCTTGCTCTGAATGTTCAACGATTTCTTTGTCGTTTTCTTCTAAAAGTTTTGCTCGAGCTTCTTCCTCTTCTTTTTTAATTCTATCTTTGTCAGCTTGAGGGATTTGATAATAGTCTGATTGAATATCATTAAATGCTAAAAACCCGTGTCTTTCGTTTCCGAAATCAACAAATGCAGCTTGTAATGACGGCTCTATTCTACTTACTTTACCTAAGTAGATGTTTCCTTTTAGATTTTTGCGATGAATATTTTCATATTCATATTCCTCAATTCCATTATCGGACTTGATAGCAATTCTAGTTTCTTCTGGATGCGAAGCATCGATGAGTAAATCCTTAGACATGATAATAAATTCCTAAATTTTTGATTAATTTTTAATGACATAAAATTTGTTTGTTTTCTTAACTATTATAATAAACATCTTTGTTAAAATATCTATTTAAATCTTAATAATTTAAGCAAATCGTTGTAGAAATTGTTAAGTTATTTAATAAATTAATCATAAAAACAAATTTTTAAAATGATCGAAGTTAAAAATATCGCAGAAAAAATAGGAAAATCCTTAGATAACATAAGGGGGTATCTTTGATAAAAATCAGGTTGATAAAAAAATTTCAGATCTAACAATACAAACAGAACTTCAAGATTTTTGGAGTAATCAAAAAAACGCAGAAAAAGTAATAAAAGAAAGAAATTTTTTATTAGAAATAAAAAATAACTACGATTTTATTTCTAAAGAGCATTTAGACAATAAGGATCTTTTAGATATTGCTATTAAAGAAAATGATGAAGTTCTTGCTAAAGATTTAAATAAATCATTTGAAGGTAATTTAGAAAAATTAAAAAAAATTGAACTGCTTTGTTTTTTATCTAATGAAAATGATGCTCTCGATGCTTATGTTGAAATCCACGCAGGAGCAGGAGGCACAGAAAGTCAAGACTGGGCAGAGATGTTAAGAAGAATGTATTCAAGATGGGCAGAGAAAAATAATTATAAAGTTGAACTAATTCATGAGAGTAGAGGCGAAGAAGCTGGAATAAAATCATCGACGATTAAAATAACAGGGCAGTTTATTTATGGCTGGTTAAAAGGAGAATCAGGAGTTCATCGTTTAGTTAGAATTTCACCATTTGATTCAGGCGCGAGAAGACATACAAGTTTTGCAAGTGCATGGGTCTATCCAGTTATTAACGAAGATATTAATATAGAAATTTTAGAAAAGGATATTCGAATAGATACTTATAGATCGAGTGGGGCGGGTGGACAACATGTAAACACAACAGATAGTGCCGTTAGAATAACGCACATAGCTACTGGGATCGTTGTCCAGTGTCAAAATGAAAGGTCACAACATAAAAATAAAGAAACTGCGATGAATATGTTAAAAGCTAGACTTTACGAACTTGAAATGAAAAAAAAACAAAAAGATTCAGATAATTTAGAAAATTCTAAAAAAGAAATAGGCTGGGGAAGTCAAATTAGAAATTATGTTTTGCAACCTTATCAACTTGTTAAAGATAATAGAACAAATATTGAAGTTACAAATCCAGAAAAAGTATTAGATGGCGATATTAGAGTATTTTTAGAAGCGTCAGTTTATCAAGGAGTTCATTAATGACTAAAAAAAATAAAATTTTTTTAATTATTTTTGGAGTCTTTTTAGCAGTTTTTATTTTTTTATTGTTTGGAATTCAAACATCTAGATTTAATGAGATTATTCAAAAAAAATTCAATGACCAATACAAAAAAGTTAAATTAGAATTTAAAGATATAAAAGTAAATTTAGACATAAAAGATTTTGCATTTAAATTTAGTCTTAATGAACCAAAACTTTACCATAAAGGAGATCTTACCAATATTTACCAAACTAATTTTGGTATTAGTTTGTTTTCAGCAATTAAAGGTAATTACATTCCCAAATTTGTAGAGATAAAATTTTCAGAAAATTCATTTGAAAAAAGTATCAATCTAATTCGAGATGTATTTTTAGAAGACAATCAAAAAGGCTATCTAGACAATAAAGTTAAAAAAGGTTTCATAAAAGGTGACTTAAAAATATACACTGACGACATCATAAAAGTTGAGTTTTCAGGAAGTGTTAAAGACACTACTTTTATAGTTACAAATGAATTACCTGAATTTCAGAATATTAATGCAGATATTGAATTAAAAAATAATGAATTGAACATTAATATAATATCTGGATCTACAGTAGGTTTAAATTTTGACAAATCTAAAATTTTTATTAATGAATTATCAGATAGTTATAAAGCTACCTTAGATTTAAATTTAGCAGGAAAATTTAATTCATTAAAAGAATTCAAAAATTTAAAAATACCAGCCCTAGAAGATATTACTAAAAATATAGAAAAATTATCATTTGCAACTACTGCTAATAATAAAATTGAAGTTCAATTTGATAAAAAAGGAAATCTTCTGAATACCTCTGTCAAAGGAAAAGCTGACATTACAAATTTTGAATTAGATTTACTCCAAAGCACGTATCCTAATGTTTTAGATGAAAAAAACAGAAAGTTTAAAAATGGAAAATTTAAAGTTGAATTTGATAAAAATAATGTTTTTGCCAATGGAACAATTTTTAATCAAAACGATATATTAGATTTTAAAATAAATTCAGACCTGAATAAAAAAATATCAAAAATTAATATTATATCAGATATTAATTTTATAAATTGGCAAAAAGTATTTAAGCCTGAATACATAAAAGGCTCTTCAAAACTATATATTCAATTAAATACTAATAAAGACCAATATTATTTCGATACACGAATCGATATTAAAAAAAGTTTAATTAATTTTTCTCCAATTAATTTTAATAAATTATTAAACGATGATGGCCAAATTCTTTTAAAAGGTGAAGTTAAAAATAATCTTACTGTATTAGAAAAAGTCACGCTTAATGCTGATAAAAATAATATTGAATTATTTGATTTAAATTTTGACGAAAATTTTGCAATAACTTCTTTTAATAGTATTAAATTTAATACTGAAAAAAATAATTTTAAAATAACCTCTTCTAAAAAAAGTAATATTAATCATATAGAAATTACCGGTAAGAAATTAGATGCAAAATATATTATTGATAGTCTTACAAGTTCGAAACCATCAACAACTATTTCTAAAAAATTTAATGGAACTATTTATGCTAATTTAGATACTGTAGATACAGGAACAAATGATGATATTCGAGATTTTAATTTATCTGGGACAATTTTAAAAGGTCAGTTTACTAAATTAGATGCTAATGGCTTTTTTTCTAATAAAGAAAAAATTAGCATTAAGATTAATAAAAACAAAAACGGCAATATAACAACTTATATGCTCTCTGATCGGGCAAGACCATTTATTGCAGGATTTAGTTTTATAAAAGGATTTGAAAGAGGAAAATTAGAATTCAGTTCAGAAGATTTAAGCGCAACTTCATCTAAGGGAAAAATTATTATTACTGATTTCAAAATAAAAGAAATTCCAGTACTTGCGCAAATATTGTCTCTTGCTTCTATCACAGGAATTTTAGATACCTTAAAAGGAGATGGAATAAGGTTTGATAATACTGTTATTGTTTATGAAAATGATGATAAATTTTTTACCTTTAAAGATTTTTATGGAACAGGACCTTCTCTTGGTTTTATCGTAGAAGGTAGAATTAATAACGCTGATAATTTTGTAAGTTTGGATGGCAATCTAATTCCGGCCTATGAAATAAATCGTCTTTTATCAAATATTCCAATATTAGGGCAGATTTTAACAGGTAAAAGTGGGGATGGAGTTTTTGGTGTAAAATTTAAAATTAAAGGCAAAGACAATAATTTTGAAACAACTATTAATCCAGTTAGGACATTAACGCCAAGATTTATACAAAGATTTTTAGAGTTATTTAAAACGACTAATACTAAATAGCCTCTATTAAAACGTGTTGTTTTTTTCCAAATGAAATTTTAATAAATTTTTCACCATTAAAATCATCTTTAGTAACAATTTTTTTTTCATCTATTACAATTTCATTATTAATTCGATAGCCTTTATTAGCAACATTTCTTCTAAATTCACTATTAGATTTTGCAAAGTTAATCTTAATGATTAATTCATTAAACGAAATACCATTATTTAAATCTGTTTTTTTAACTTCAATTTTTGGAAGATCATTACCAAAGGATTTATCTTCAAAAGTCTTTTTAGAAGTTGTTTCAGCGTTTGAAGAGGCTTTAACTCCGTGAAGAATTTTTGTTGCTTCATTTGCAAGAATAACTTTAAAATCATTAATATTTTTTGATTTATTATTTTCGAAATTTGAAATCTCATTTAATGGAAGTTCTGTAAATAATCTTAGATATTTAAATACATCAGCATCATTTACATTTCTCCAAAACTGCCAGTATTCATAAGGTGAAGTTTGTTTTTCATCTAACCAAACAGCTCCTTTTTCTGTTTTACCCATTTTAGCTCCAGAACTTGTTGTAATCAGTGGTGTTGTTAAACCATAAGATTCTTTTCCTTTAACTCTTCTTATCAATTCAATTCCGTTAATTATATTTCCCCATTGGTCAGATCCGCCAATTTGAAGAATACAGTCATTTTTATTATTAAGTTCTAGAAAATCATATGCCTGCAAAATCATATAATTAAATTCTAAAAAGCTTAATGATTGTTCTCTATCAAGTCGAAGTTTAACGCTATCGAAAGTTAACATTTTATTAATAGTAAAATGTTTTCCATATTCTCTTAAAAAATTAATATAATTAATTTTAGTTAACCATTTTTCATTATTTAAAAAAATAAATTTATTAGAACCTTTACTGCTTAAAAATTTATTAAAAACTTTTTTTATACCAGAAGTATTTTTTTTAATTTCAGCGCTTGTTAGAATTTTTCTACTTTCTTCTTTACCAGATGGATCACCAACCATTGTTGTTCCTCCGCCTAATAAAACGATTGGAGTGTGACCAAACTGTTGAAACAATCTAAGACACATGATTTGCACAAGACTACCAACATGCAGACTAGGCGCAGTGCAATCAAAACCAATATAAAGTTTAATTTTTTTATTATCTAAGAGTTTATTTAGATTGTCTAAATCTGTGCACTGATTAAAGTATCCACGTTCTTGAAAGGTTTTGATAAGATTCTGATTCATCCAATAAGATAGTATTATACAAAATTAAATAATATTAAATCTATATAAAATGAATAAATACATTTCTTTAGGAACCATGAGTGGCACTTCCATGGATGGAATTGATCTTTCCATTATAAATTCTGATGGAGAAAGCGACATCTCAGTTATCGATAATTTTTTTTATGAATACAATTCAGATATTAAAAAAGAATTAGTAAATATTAGAAAAGAAGTTTTACAAAAAGATGATCTAATAACAAAAAAACTAATTATTAACGATTTATCAAGAAAATTAACCTTACTGCACGTAGAAGCTATTAAAGAATTTTTAAAAAAAAACTCTGCAATTAAATTAGATTTAGTTGGATTTCATGGTCATACCTTAATTCATAAACCTGAGCAGGGTTTTACATATCAATTAGGTAATCCAGAATTGATGGTGCAGTTGTTAAAAACTAAAGTTGTCTTTAATTTTAGAGATAATGATATCCTTAATAAAGGACAAGGAGCGCCTTTGGTTACACTTTATCACGGACAAATTTTAAAAAACTTAAACCTAACAAATAATGGCGTGATTATTAATATTGGAGGTATTGCTAACGGTAGCTATTTTGAGAATTCTGTAATTCATTCTAATGATATTGGTCCTGGTAATTGTTTGATAGATCAATGGATCAGATTAAACTCAAAAGATAAAGAATTTGATACAGAAGGTAGTATTTCAGCAAAAGGAGAAGTAAATTTTTTAATCCAAGAAGATTTTTTAAATCATTATAACTATCATGATAAAAAAAAATCATTAGATATTACAGATTTTAATATTGCACAATTTAGAGGACTAAAATTAGAAGATGGAGCTGCAACACTTGTAAGTATAACTGCAAATTTAATAGCTAATTTTGTAAAAAGTATTAAAGAAAAAAAAGATAAAATTATATTAGCTGGTGGAGGTAGAAAGAATAAAACGTTAATTAGATTTATATCAAAAATTTTAAATATTAAAATTGAGACTATAGATCAATACAAATATGCTGGAGATTTTATTGAATCGCAAGCCTTTGCTTATCTTGCAATAAGAAGTTTAGAGAATAAATATTTATCACTTCCAACAACAACTGGTGTCAGTAAAGCTGTTACAGGCGGGATAATTTATTCTAATTAAAATCTAGATTCTTTTTTGATATATTTTTCTATAGCGCCATTAAATTCTTTATCTTTGCCAGCAAAGAAATGATTAGCGCCTTCAATTTTTACAAAATCTACACTGATACTTTTTTGATTTTTAAGTTTTGTTTCTAAAGTTTTTGTTGAGTCAGTTGGCACTAGTTGATCATTAGATGCATATAAAACCATTCCAGATGAAGGACAGGGTGCTAAAAAATTAAAATCATAAATATTTGGTTGAGGACAAATTGCTATAAATCTATAAATTTCTGGTCTGCGCATTAATAATTGCATACAAATTAATGAGCCGAATGAAAAACCTACAATCCAACTTTCATTTGTATTAGGATTTTGTCTTTGTATCCAATCTAAAACTGCAGCTGCATCTGATAATTCTCCCTGACCATTATCAAATTTACCTTCACTTTTACCAACGCCTCTGAAATTGAATCGACATACTGAAAACCCATTTTTAAGGAATACGTGAAACGCATTGTAGACGACTTTATTATTCATGGTACCACCATATTCTGGATGAGGGTGAAGAATTAAAACAGTTGGTGCAGTTGAACTTTTTCCTTGAACGTATTTAGCTTCTAACTTTCCGTCTGGTCCATTAATAAAAGTTCCTGCTGGATTAACGATGCTCATTAAATTTTGATGAATTATTTTTTAATAGGTCGCTCTTATATCATAAAAGTAATTGAGTTTTGGTTTTTTTTTAAAGTTGACTAAATTAGTAGGAATAGTTAAATTTATGTTAAATAATTCTATAATTTACAATGAAATTAACAGCAAAAGGTAGATACGCTGTAATGGCGATGGCAGATCTTGCTACTTTTAATAAGCAGGAAAAACCAGTTAGTCTAAATGATATCTCTATAAGACAAGGTATTTCTCTTTCATTTTTAGAGCAATTATTTTTAAAATTAAAAAAAAAAGATTTAGTTATCAGCGTTAGAGGAAATTTAGGCGGTTATAAACTTTCTAAAGACCCAAATAAAATTCAACTTTCCTTAATTATTGAAGCAGTAAATGAAGATATAAAGACAACAAAGTGCAAATTAAAATCTAAAAAAGGTTGTACTGGCAAAACGACTAAATGTGTTACTCATAATCTTTGGGATGGTTTATCCAGACATATTAATAATTATTTTACATCAGTTACCTTATCAGATGTCTTAGAAAATAAAATTCCAAGAAATATTCCATTTGACAGTTCATTACATTCGCAGGGAATGAGTAGATGATTTATCTTGATTATAATGCAACAGCACCATTACATAAAAATGTAATAAAAAAATTCCAAAGTTTAAAATTTGAAGATTTTGGAAATCCATCATCAGTTCATAAAATTGGAAGAAATTCAAAAAAAATTATCGAAGAAGTTAGAAGAAATATTTTATCTACTCTAAAAGCTAAAAAGTTTGATCTTATTTTTACAAGCGGTGCAACTGAATCTAATAATTTAGCTATTAACGGCTTTATTAAAAAAAATAATATTAAAACTATTTATTCACTTAAAACTGAACATGCTTCAGTAATTGATGTTATCAAGAATTTAGATATTGAAAAAAAATTTTTTGAAACTAATCCTAACGGAACTGTTAATTTAAAAGAAATTGAAGAATCGCTTTCTAAAGAAGTAAATCCATTCTTAGTAAGCATTATGTTTGCCAATAATGAGTCTGGTGTTATTCATCCGATTTATGAAATATCTAAAATTGTTAAAAAATATAATGGAACTATCCATTGTGACGGCGTTCAAAGCCTTGGCAAAATAGAAATAGATTTAGACAATCTTGATGTTGATTTATTTTCAATCTCTTCACATAAAATTGGAGGACCGACTGGAATAGGCGCTTTATTAATTAACTTAAGGAACAATATTTCTCCTGAAATTATTGGTGGAGGCCAAGAAAAGAATTTAAGATCAGGCACTGAAAACTTTATAGGAATTGTTGGTTTTGGTGAAGTTATTAATGAACTTAAAAATTTAACTAAAATTTGTAATTCTGAAATTAAAAATAATAGAGATTTATTAGAAATAAATTTAAAAAAATTATCTAATGAAATTAAAATTTTTGGTGAAGATGTAAATCGTTTAAGCAACACTTGCTATTTTGCTTATCCTTCAATGACAAGTGAAAACCAAGTAATTGCTCTTGATCAAAAAGGTATTTGCGTAAGCTCTGGTGCAGCTTGTTCTTCAGGAAAAGTTGAGCCTTCCCATGTTTTAAAATCAATGAAAGTCGATGAAAAGTATATTCACTCAGCCATTAGAGTAAGTTTGGGTTGGGATTCTACAAAAGAACAAATTGAAACCTTCTTTAATGTTTGGAAATCAGATTGTTTTAAAAATGGAGCTTTAAATGTCAGATAATTTAATCCAAGAGCAAATTAAACAAGACTATGCATATGGATTTGTAACGGATGTTGAATCTGTAAGAGCCCCAAAGGGACTTAATAAAGAAGTTATTGAGTTTATCTCTAAACAAAAAAAAGAGCCTAAATGGCTGCTGGAGTGGAGATTAAAGGCCTATGAGAGGTTACAACTGATGAAGGAACCAAATTGGCAAAAACCTCAGTATCCTAAAATTGATTATCAGGATTTATATTATTACTCAGCTCCTAAAAGCTTTAAAGAAGGACCGAAATCATTAGATGAAATTGATCCTGAGATTAAAAAAACTTACGAAAAACTAGGCATCCCCTTAAATGAACAAAAAAGATTAGCTGGAGTTGCAGTTGATGCTGTTTTTGATTCTGTTTCTGTTGCAACAACTTTTAAAAAAAAATTAGAAGATATAGGAGTTATTTTTTGTTCAATTTCTGAAGCTGTACAAAAACATCCGGACTTAGTTAAAAAATATTTGGGTTCAGTCATTCCTCTAACGGACCATTATTTTGCAACATTAAATTCAGCAGTATTCACAGATGGTTCATTTGTATACATTCCAGAAGGTGTTAGATGCCCAATGGAACTTTCTACATATTTTAGGATTAATGCATCAAACACAGGTCAGTTTGAAAGAACTTTAATTATCGCTGATAAAGGAAGTTATGTAAGTTATTTAGAGGGCTGTACAGCACCCATGAGAGATGAACATCAGCTCCATGCTGCAAATGTTGAGTTGATTGCACTTGATGATGCTGAAATTAAATATTCAACAGTTCAAAACTGGTATCCAGGAGACAAAGAAGGAAAAGGTGGAATTTATAACTTTGTTACAAAGCGTGGAATTTGTAAGGGCAAAAATTCTAAAATTTCATGGACACAAGTTGAAACTGGTTCAGCAATTACTTGGAAATATCCAAGTTGTATTTTACAAGG
>NZ_JAYQPI010000019.1:0-14718 GCF_038145245.1 Candidatus Allofontibacter sp.
TTTTCCATGCGGTTTTTGTTACCAAAAACCCGGTGTGCTCTTACCACACCTTTTCACCCTTGCCTTGATAAGGCGGTATATTTTCTGTGGCACTATCCCTGAGGTCACCCTCGCCAGCTATTAACTGGCACTGTTATCTTGTGGAGCCCAGACTTTCCTCTTTGAAAATATCAAAGCTACCATTCAACTAACTGGCACTGAAAATAATATATTAGGTAAAATAAAAATTCAACTATTAAATGAATCTTTGTAAATTATTTAATATCAAATAACATTCTTGATCAAAAATACCATTAATTAACTGCTGTCTGTATCTCCTTTGAAAACTTTTTATAAAATTTTTATCTAACTGACCTGATGTTAAAACCCTTGAATATCCTAGCTTTTTTATCATCTTCAACATATCTTTTTTTTCAACATTTATTAATTTTTTTAATCTAAAATTATTTATAAATCTTTCATCTAGGGAATGAAAGATCGCTAAATTATTTTTATAAAGTTTTTTCCAAGGAAATTTCTCACCAGGATCTTTTTTTCTATTTGGAGCAATATCTGAATGACCAGTAATATTAATATTTGAGATATTAAATTTTTTTTTTAATATTTTTAATATATTTATAAGTTTTGCAATTTGTCTTTTTGAAAAATCTTGATAACCATATTGATGACCTTTATTCTCAAGTTCAATTCCAATAGAATCTTTATTTAAATTTTTAAAATTAAACCAGTTTGATCTACCTGCGTGCCAGGCGATATTATTATCTTTGACTAATTGAAAAACTTTTCCAGCCCTGCTTATAAGATAATGACTGCTAACTTCATGTTTTTCCGAAAGAAGTCTTTCTAGTGCTAATTGTAAAGACCTCATTCCCGTATAATGAATAACAATTGAATTAATATTACGTCTTTTTTTACAAAAGACATAATTAGGCGATTTTAAATGCTTAATTTTCATAGTTAAGCCTATTAAAATACACTAAAAAGCATAAAATTTCTGCGGCGTTTTTAATATTTAATTATAAAAAATATGTATATATAGAAACCTTAAGATTATGAAAAAAATTATTCTAGTTTTTGCTTTCTTAACAGTATTCAACTCAAAAATTGTCTACGCAGCGGATCTTCCTGATTGCAACGAAAGCATCAATAGAGCTGTATTCAGTTTTAACATGTCAGTTGATAAATATTTTTTTAAACCAATTGCAGAAGTTTATAATGTTCTGCCGGTTGAAATTAGAAGTGGAATTAATAATGCTTTATTAAATATTGATTCTACGCTTACTGTTCCAAACCAAATTTTACAAGGTAACTTTGGTGAAGCAGCAATAACTGTTACACGATTTACAATAAATTCTACGGTTGGAATTCTAGGTTTATTTGATCCGGCAACAGCCCTTGGAATTGAAAAAACTAACAGAGAAGACTTTGGTCAAACTCTTGCTGTTTGGGGGGTTGGTCATGGTTGCTATGCTGTGGTTCCATTTTTAGGACCTGCATCTCCTAGAGATGCCTTTGGAAGAATTCTTGGAATTTATGGAGATTATTTTTATATGATATCAGCTGGTAACAGAACTGCATTTGGAGAAAATCTTGGAGATACAGTTTATTGGTCAACAAAGGGGACTGAGATTATTAATTTTAGATCACAAAATATTAAAAGCTCAGAAAATTTAGAAAAAAATTCTTTAGATCTTTATTCTGCATATAAAAGTTTATATTTACAAAGAAGAGAGAACTTAGTTAAAAACGTCAAAAGATCAGAAAGTCAGTACGGAGCAGATGACGATGATTGGAAAAAAATTAGATAATATTTCTAATTAATAAAAATGTCATCTTTGATTAAAAAAATATTCTCTTATATAAGCGTAATCTTATTAATATCATCTAATTCTAACTCGGCAGAAACTAATGCTGAGGCTTTTGTTCTTAAATTAACAAATGATGCCAAGATTATATTTAATGACAAGTCACTTAGTAAAGACTCAAGACTAACAAAACTTAATGATCTTTCTGCAAAATATTTAGATTTAGATGCTCTTGCAGGTTATACCCTTGGTGATTATAGAGAAAAAGCAACAGCAACTGAGAAAGATAGTTTTAATAAACTATTTAGAGAATATTTCATAAAAAATATGTCTTCAAAATTAAATGATTTTGCAGATCAAGAACTTAAAATTTTAGACTCAAAAAAAATTAATGAAAATAATATTATTGTAAGCACTAAGATTTTTTCAAAAAAAGATGCGCAAGAAATTAATGTTGATTGGAGAATTTATACTAAAGACTCTAAACTTCTCGCAAGAGATTTAGTTGTTGAAGGATTAAGTTTAGCAAGAACACAAAAAGAAGAATTTGCATCAATAATTGCTAGCAAAGGTTTTGCTGGAGTAATTAGCGCTTTAGAAAATTTCAATAAATCAAATTAGATTAAATTGGTGGGCCCGCAGGGATTTGAACCCCGGACAACCCCGTTATGAGCGGGGGGCTCTAACCAGCTGAGCTACAGGCCCGTTTCAACGGATATAACATTAAAAATATAGTTTATTAACTAAATTTTAACTATCAAAGAAACTTTTTAATTGTCTTGATCTGCTAGGATGTTTTAATTTTCTTAAAGCTTTAGCTTCAATTTGTCTAATCCTTTCACGAGTGACTGAGAACTGTTGACCTACTTCCTCTAAAGTATGATCCGTATTCATTCCAATTCCAAAACGCATTCTTAAAACTCTTTCTTCTCTTGGTGTTAATGTTGCTAAAATTTTTGTAGTTGTATTTCTAAGGCCGCTTTGAATTGCAGCATCAACAGGTATTAATGCATTCTTATCTTCTATAAAATCTCCTAAATTACTGTCTTCTTCATCTCCAACTGGCGTTTCAAGAGATACTGGCTCTTTAGCAATTTTTAATACTTTTCTAACTTTATCTAAAGGCATAGCCAACTTTTTCGCTAACTCTTCTGGCGTGGGTTCTCGTCCAAATTCACTAAGCATTTGCCTTGATGTTCTTACAATCTTATTAATTGTCTCAATCATATGCACTGGTATTCTAATAGTTCTTGCCTGATCTGCTATGGATCTTGTGATCGCCTGTCTAATCCACCATGTTGCATAAGTTGAAAATTTGTAACCTCTTCTATATTCAAATTTATCAACCGCTTTCATAAGTCCAATGTTACCTTCTTGAATTAAATCAAGGAATTGTAATCCTCTGTTTGTATATTTTTTTGCAATCGAAATAACTAATCTTAAATTAGCTTCGATCATTTCTTTTTTAGCTATTCTAGACTCTCTTTCACCTTTTTTAATTTTATTAACTAAAATTTTAAAATCTGAGACAGGTAATCCTATATCTTTGCTGATTTGAACTAATTTATTTTTAATATTTTCATATTCTTTTTTCTCTTTAGTAAAAAAATTATGCCATTTTTTATTTTCTCCTAAAAAACTTTCAAAATTTGGATTGATCTCATTTCCTACATAAAATTTTATAAATTCTTCTCTAGGAATTCCGTGCTTAGAAGAAAGTCTTAAAAGTTCTCCATCAAAATTTATTAATTTTTTATTTTCAACATAATTTAGTTGAACTAACTCTTCTTGCGTTGCAGGGTTTAATTGTAATTGCAATATATCTTGGCTAATTTCTTCTTTAATTGATTGATAATTTTTTTCTTTACTTGCGCTAAACTTAGATCGAGAAAGCACAGTTTCTAACTTTTCTTTTTGATAGGAAATAAGTTTTTTATAATTTTTTGATAATTTTTCAAAAGTTTTTAAAATTTTAGGCTTAAGCTCAATTTCAAGAGCAGCTAATGAAATATTATATTCATCATTTTCTTCTTCTATAGCCTCAACACTCTTATTATCTGGATCTTCCTCTTTATCTTTTTTTGACTTAGGCTCTTTAGCTACTTTTTCAATACTTTTAGCAGCTAGAGCTTTGGTAAAATTTTCATCTTCTAAATAATTACTATCAAGATCAATTATATCTCTAACTAACATTTCGTTAGCATTTAGTTTGTCTTTCCATTCGAATATTTTTTTTGCCATTAATGGGCTTTCCGCTAGAGCGGAAACCATTACATATTTTCCAGATTCTATTCTTTTAGCGATTGCGATCTCACCTTCTCTAGATAGAAGTTCAACTCCTCCCATCTCTCTAAGGTACATTCTAATTGGATCGTCGCTTCTTTCAGAGGTTTTTTCAGCTTTTGGTGCTTCTTCTTTGGTCTTAACTTTAAAATCAGATTTTTGTTTTACTAAGGTTATAAGATTATCAAAAATATTTAAAACTGCTTTTTCTAAACTTTCAGGATTACTATTTCTTTTTCCTAAAGATTTTTTTAATTCCTCATGAGTAATAAAACCTCGAGCTTTTCCTCGCTCAAGCAATTTTTCAAATGATTTTGAAATAAGCTTATCTGCTTTCACTTTAATATCTGTTTATTGGAGCAGTATATATATTTACTAGGATAGTAAATTACTAGACTTTTTTTGATGCTACAATCTGCTCTTTTAGAGACAAAAGTTCGTTATACTGAGCCTCATTCATATTTTTAGATAATGATTCTTCAGCATCTTTTAATTTGCTCTCCAATCTCAATTTATTAACTTGTTCAATCAAATCCTCTAAAAAATTATCGAACTTTTCTTCATCTAAATTTTCTGAAATTCCTTTTATAGATGAAAACTCATTTATATCTTTAATAATTTGATCAAAATTATTTTTTTCTAATTGCTTAAATAAATTAAATTCTTTGAAAGTATCTATCTTTTCTAAAATATTAATTAGAACTTTTTTTAATTCTTCTAAATTTTTATTATGAAAATTAATTAATGAAATTTTTTTGTATTGGTTTTTTAAAATTTGGATATTATTTAAGAAAAGATACATCAAAGAAAATTCTTTGAGTTCAAAAGATGAATATCTTGTAATTTTTCTTGTAAGCTCTTTAGTCTTTTTAAGTGGTTTAAGATTCTTAACTTTTCTATTTGAAAATTGTTCAAATATTTTATTCTTAAAAAAACTTATATAATGTTTTTTTACAGTTGCATCTTGAATTAATAAACACAGGTCCATTAATTTTTTTTCAAAACCAGCCCTTTCTTCAGGTTGTTCTGATTGCAAATCTTGTAAATTATTTTCAAAAATAAAGTTACCAACATCGATTTTTTGATCTAATAAACTTTCAAAATTATTCTTTCCATTTTTTCTTACAAAGGAATCTGGGTCAAAACCATTTGGTAAAATTAGAAATGATAATGAATAATTTGGCTTCATATAAGCAATTAACTTTTCAGAAATTTTGTGAGCAGCATTTTGCCCACTTTTATCACCATCAAAACAAACAACAGGATCGTTAAAGTAACGCCATATTAAATTTAAATGGGATTCAGTCATTGCGGTACCAAGTGTTGCAACTACATTTTTAAAACCAGCTTGATAAAGACTAATTGCATCCATGTACCCCTCAACAACAAAAACAACTCCACTTTTTTTATTTTCGTTTTTAGCATTATTTAAATTATATAAATTATAACCTTTTTTAAAAAATTCAGTTTCAGGTGAGTTAATATATTTTGCTAAGTAATTCTGAGTTAATGCTCTTCCGCCAAATCCAATAATCTTACTATTAAAATCAAAAATTGGAAAAATTAATCTATTTTTAAATCGATCAACTAGTTTATTATTTTTCTCATCATGAAAAAATACTCCACTATCAATAAGTTCTTTTTTATTAAAATTACCAAACAATGAAATATTCAAACCAGATTCTCCTGAATAGCCTATTTTAAATGCAGATAATATTTCTTCTGTCAAACCTCTACCGAGAGCATATTTTTTAACACTTTCATTCTCATAAAAATTTTTTTGATAATTTTGTAAAGCAATTGTTAATATTTCATCATATTTTTTTCTTTTATTTTCCACTTCAATATTTTCTTTAGTAAATTTAAATGCTGGCATACCGGCCTTTGCTGCTAACTTTCTAACTGCATCACCAAAATTTAATTTTTCAACTTTAACTAAAAAATCAAAAATATTCCCATGCTCTCCAGAGCTAAAACAATGATAAAATCCCTTTTCATCATTGATAGTAAATGATGGCGTTTTTTCTTTTGAAAATGGAGATAAGCCTACAAATTCTCTGCCTCTTCTTTTTAATTGAACTGTAGATCCAACTATATCGGAGACTTTTATCCTTTGTTTAATCTCTTCTAAATACTCTTTTGGAAATTTCATTTACTTAATAGTTCTTTTAATAATGCTCCTGCTTTAGAAAAATCTATACTCCCAGAGTATTTAGTTTTTAAAATTGCCATCGCTTTGCCCATATCCTTAACTGATACTGCTAAAGATTCCTTAATTGCGCTTTCGCAAGCTTTTTTAGTTTCGTTATCATCTAGTTGTTTTGGAAGAAATTCTTTAATAATATTTATTTCCTTATTTTCTTTTTCTGCCAAGTCATTTCTCGAGGCTTTTTTATAAATTTCTAATGATTCTCTTCTTTGTTTTAACATTTTGTTTAGAACCACAATTACATCTTCATCCTTGATTGAGGTATCTTTTAGTCCAGTTCCTCTTTTTTCTATTTCTTTATCTTTCAAAGCAGAAACTATTAATCTTAAAGTAAGAACCTTATCTTTATCTTGTTTAAGTGCTGATTCTTTTAATTGGGCGTTTACCTTATCTAATAAATTCATAAGTTTTAAATTACTCTAAATAAACCAATTGCTCAAAAGAAAATATTACCAACTTGACTGGCGATTAACTTTTTCATAATGTTCGCCAACTTTTAAATAACTTAAAAGCTCTTAACTCATGGGTTGTATTTGTCTAAAGAAAATAATTTAGAAATTAAATACAAAATAAAAAATTCCATTAACCCTAATGCTATTTTAATTCTTGAAGACGGAGAAGAATTCCATGGATTTGGAATTGGTGCATTTGGAACTTCTTCCGGCGAGATATGTTTTAATACATCTATAACTGGCTACCAAGAAATACTAACTGACCCCTCTTACTCTGGGCAAATTATAAATTTTACTTTTCCACATATTGGTAATGTAGGTGCTAATAATGAAGATCTGGAATGTGAAAATACTTGGGTTAAAGGCGCAATATTTAATGCTGAAGTTTCGCATTCATCAAATTACAGAGCCTTGGAGAATTTAGATCAATGGTTAAAAAAAAATAACATTACTGCAATTTATGGAATTGATACTAGAAAACTTACTTTAAAAATAAGAAAATTTGGACCAAAAAAAGCAACAATAGCTTTTAAAGAAGACAACAAACATAATAGCAAAGAACTTTTAGAAATTACAAAAAAATTACCAAGTTTAGAAAATTTAGATCTTACTAAAGAAGTTACTTGCAAAAAATCATATCAATGGATTGGAAACAAATTGTGGAATACAAAAG
Source organism: Candidatus Allofontibacter sp. (assembly GCF_038145245.1). Classification (GTDB taxonomy): domain Bacteria; phylum Pseudomonadota; class Alphaproteobacteria; order Pelagibacterales; family Pelagibacteraceae; genus Fontibacterium. The sequence continues at coordinate 7,423 of NZ_JAYQPI010000019.1, forward strand.
GTTATGAGGTTCAAAAAAATAATAAATACAATATTGTTGCAATTGATTACGGTATCAAAACTAATATTTTGAGAAATCTTTCTGAGCTAGGCTGCAAAGTAACTGTTGTTCCCTCAACAACCTCTTCTAATGATATACTTGCTTTAAAGCCTGATGGTGTTTTTTTGTCTAATGGACCAGGAGACCCAGATCTTACAGGAAAGTATGCAATTAAAATAATTCAGGAAATAATATCATCAAACACTCCTATTTTTGGGATATGCCTAGGCCATCAACTGCTAGCTTTAAGTCTTGGTGCAAAAACAAAAAGAATGCATCAAGGACATCGAGGAGCAAATCATCCAGTCAAAAATCTAAAAAATAATAAAGTAGAAATTACAAGTCAAAATCATGGTTTTGAAGTCACAAAAGATAGTTTGCCTAAAGATATTGAAATTACTCATATATCTCTTTTTGATGCTTCTATTGAAGGGATAAAATCAAAAAGCAAACCTGTATTTTCTGTACAATATCATCCTGAATCCTCTCCTGGACCGCACGATAGTAATTATCTTTTTGCAGATTTTATAAATTTAATAAAAAAAAATAAAATTAATGCCTAAAAGAAAAGATATAAAATCAATTTTAGTTATTGGAGCTGGACCTATTGTTATTGGTCAAGCATGCGAATTTGACTATTCAGGAACACAGGCATGTAAAGCACTAAGATCTGATGGTTATAGAATTATTCTTATCAATTCAAATCCTGCTACTATTATGACTGATCCTGATGTTGCTGATAAAACTTATATTGAGCCCATAACTACTGAAATTATAGAGGAAATTATTAAAAAAGAAAAACCTGACGCGATATTGCCCACTATGGGAGGTCAAACCGCACTTAATGCTGCCATGGCTCTTAAGAAAGAAGGAATTCTAAAAAAATATAATATTGAATTAATAGGCGCTAATTCTGAAGCTATAGAAAATGCTGAAGACAGAGAAAAATTTAAAAAAAATATGACCGATATTGGTCTTGAATGTGCAAAGTCTACTATCTGTAGATCAGTTGAAGATGCAAAAAAAAGTTTACAGTCAATTGGCCTACCAGCAATTATCAGGCCTTCTTTTACTCTCGGAGGATCTGGTGGTGGAATTGCTTACACTGAAGAAGAATATTTAAAGATAATAACCAATGGTCTTGATCTTTCTCCAACAAAAGAAGTCTTAATAGAAGAATCTTTATTAGGCTGGAAAGAATTTGAAATGGAAGTTGTGAGAGATAAAAACGATAATTGTATAATTATTTGTTCTATTGAAAATGTTGATCCAATGGGAATCCATACTGGTGACTCTATTACTGTAGCTCCAGCATTAACTTTGACTGATAAAGAATATCAAATCATGAGAGATGCTTCTTTTAAATGTATTAGAAAAATTGGAGTTGAAACAGGAGGTTCAAATGTTCAATTTGCAATCAATCCGAAAAATGGAAGGATGATTATTATTGAGATGAATCCAAGAGTTTCTAGATCCTCTGCGTTGGCATCAAAAGCAACAGGTTTTCCTATTGCAAAAGTAGCTGCAAAACTTGCTGTTGGTTATACTTTAGATGAATTAAAGAATGAAATAACTGGAACTACCCCCGCTTCCTTTGAGCCAACTATAGATTATGTGGTAACTAAAATTCCAAGATTTGCATTTGAAAAATTTAAAAATACTGAAGCAATTCTGGGAACGGCTATGAAGTCTGTTGGTGAAGTAATGTCGATTGGAGGAAATTTTAAAGAATCCGTTCAAAAAGCATTGGGTTCTTTAGAAATTGGACTTGATGGCTTTGATCAGAACGAAGAAATAAATATTCAAGATTTGCAGAAAAAACTCATAGAAAGAACTCCACAAAAAATACTTTATGTGGCTGAGGCTTTTAGAAGAAATTTTAAACTAGATCAAATCTACGAAATGACAAAAATAGATAAGTGGTTCTTAGAGCAAATACAAGAATTAGTTATTGTAGAAAGTCAAATTAAAGATGAAGATGTTTTAAATAATAAAAAAAAACTACAATATATTAAATCAATAGGTTTTTCAGATAAAAAAATTGCAAAAATTTTAAAAATAAAAAGTAACGATGTAAGATCCGCTAGAAATAAATTTAAAATCCACCCTATATACAAAAAAATTGATACTTGCGCTGGAGAGTTTGAATCTAAAACCCCTTATATGTACTCTACTTACGGTAATGACGATCTAAGTGCTTGCGAGTCTGAGCCAACAAATAAGAAAAAAGTTATTATTCTAGGTAGTGGACCAAATAGAATAGGACAAGGAGTAGAATTTGATTACTGCTGTTGTCAGGCAAGTTACGCATTAAAAGAAGTCAATTACGAAACCATCATGATTAATTGCAATCCAGAAACAGTTTCAACTGACTATGATACAAGTGATAGATTATATTTTGAGCCTTTAACTGAAGAGCATGTAATTGAAATTATTAATAAAGAAAAAAGTAATGGTTCTCTTTTTGGCGTTATAGTTCAATTTGGAGGCCAAACTCCATTAAAACTTGCAAAATTTATTCATGAAAATAATATCCCAATTTTAGGAACTCAACTTGAATCTATCGATCTTGCTGAAGATAGAGAAAAATTTAAAAATTTTGTAATCAAAGAAGAATTGCTTCAGGCAGAAAGTGGACTTGCAAGATCTGAGGCTGAAGCACTTGAAATAGCAAAAAAAATAAATTTTCCAATAGTCATTAGACCCTCATATGTTTTAGGTGGTAGAGCTATGGAAATTGTATACGACGAAGATCAACTTAAAAAATATATAAAAGAAGCAGTTAAAGTTTCAGGAAAAGAACCTGTTTTAATAGATAAATTTATTAACGATGCAATAGAAGTTGATGTTGATGCCATTTGTGATGGTAAAGATGTTTTTATTGCAGGCATAATGGAACATATTGAGGAGGCAGGGATTCATTCGGGAGATTCTGCATGTTGCATTCCCCCCTATTCATTAAAACAGAATATTATTGATGAAATATCAAAACAAACAAAGAAAATTGCCTTTGGCTTAAAAGTATTAGGTCTTTTAAATATTCAATTTGCCGTAAAAGATGATCAAGTTTATGTTTTGGAAGTAAATCCAAGAGCCAGCAGAACTGTTCCGTTTGTTGCAAAATCTATTGGTGTACCTGTTGCAAAAATTGCAACTAAAATAATGACGGGTTTAAAATTAAAAGATCTGAATTTAAATAAAAAGAATCACAAATTATATTCTGTTAAAGAAGCAGTGTTTCCTTTTAACAAATTTCCAAATGTCGATACCTTATTAGGACCTGAAATGAAATCAACAGGAGAGGTTATGGGGATTGATAATTCATTTGGACTAGCGTTCGCAAAAAGCCAATTTGCTACAGGTAATAAAATTCCAAAATCCGGTGTAGCTTTCTTATCAGTTAAAAAAGATGATAGAAAACATATCTTAAAAATTGCGCAAGAAATTAGAAAAACAGGATTTGAAATTCTTGCAACTTCTGGAACTTGTGATTTTTTAAATTTATCAGGAATTGAATGTAAAAAAATCAATAAAGTTATGGAGGGGAAACCACATATCGAAGAAGCACTTAATGAAAAGAAAATTTCTTTAGTTATAAATACATCTCAAGGAAAACAATCTATTAAGGACTCTTTTTCCCTTAGAAGAGCAGCGCTTACAAGTGGAACGCCATACTACACAACAATAGCCGGAGCCAATGCAATTACTGAAGCTATTAAATCTTTAAAAAATTCCAAATTTGAGGTTCTTGCTTTGCAGGATATAGATTAATTAACTTTCCAATCAGTTTCAAAAGTTACATAATTTACTTGCAGACATCTTCTGTCTCTTTTGATTTCTTTTTTCTCTAATCCATGCCAAGTATCTGGACCACTTGTAAAAACATATCCATAATTATTTTTATAAGGAACAGTCTTTACTAACTTTAAATTCTTATCATAAAAATCTGTACCCAATTCCTCAGATTCAAAATTGTCTGGATTTGCAAATAATAGGCAGGACATTAATTTTTCTTTAATATCACAATGAGGTTTTAGCCAAAAACCAACTCTATCAGCAATAATCTCAACGCGTACATAAGATTTGGTTAAATCTTTCTTAATTTTTGAGCCGATAAATTTTGCTGTTTCCATTTTGCATAATTCATCAATGAATTTTTTTAAATGTGGATAGTTTTTATAATTATCTTTTGTAACAAACTCTCTTATCTTTCCTGCTTTACCCCCTGTTGGATCTCCAGATCTGTACACACCTGCACCCCCATCTACTGCTCTAGTGCCATCAAAATCAATTTTAACATCTGGGACTTTTGCCTCACAAATCTCTTTTATTTGTTCATTTGTTAAAGGCTCTGTTAATTCCCAATGATCAAACGGATAACTTGAATAAACTGAATTAGTCTGAAAAGATTTTAAAAAACTCATAAATTTAATTTAACCTTTCTTTTATTATTGTTGCAATTCGATTTGTCTCATCTAACACTGGGTATTCCCAATAATCTACATTTTCTCCTAAAAATCTTATAATTCCTTTTTCTCTAAAACTATTAAGAAAATATTCAAATCTTGTATTTCTTTTTTTTGCTCTCATTTTAGCTACAAATATCGGCTTTTGTGAGATCGCGCACTCAGAAATCATTGAAGTAGAATCGCAAGTTACAATAATTATTTTAGATAGTTTAAGAGCTGATAAATAAAATTCCTTACTAACAAAATCAATAATAACTGCTTTATCTAAAAAAAATTTTTTAGCAAAATCAATAATATTATCTGGTGTTCTTCTTGATCTAATAAGTATTAATTTAAAACCTTTATCTAAAAAATTATCTTTTATTGATAAAAAAATATTTCCAAGATCAATCTCATTAAAATTATAGTATCTATTAGGTCCACCTAAAATTAAAGAAACAATTTTATCATTATCAGATAAATTATATTTTGAGAAAAAATTAATACTACTCTCTATCTCTTTTTTAGTAATATAGTGAAGAGCTCCAAATGTGCTTAATATATTACTGCCTCTTATTTGGTCATGCTCAGGAGCAACAATTAAGTCAAAATTTGAAAATTTTATTTTAGGATTCTGAATATGAATATTAAATAAGTTTTTATTATTTCTTTTTAAAAGCAAAGAAGAAATGATGCTATTTTTTCCACATGAAATTAAAACTTGATTTTCTATTTGATTAGGAATTTTACCATGAACAACAGATTTACTAACAGGAACTAAATTTATCGGAAAAAATCTCCAAGGTTTTTTTAGATTTACAAAACAATGACTAAAATCCAATTTTAAAGCTTTTGCTAAACCCTCTACTTGACTCACCATACCATGAGCTCCTTCAGTTAATAATAATGCTTTAAAATATCTCATTGTTTAAAATGATAATTAATTATAAGTATTATTAATTAAAATCTACAATGAATGTCGATAAGGTAAATAAAGTAATTATTATTGGATCAGGTCCCGCAGGATATACAGCAGCTATTTATGCTGCAAGAGCAATGCTTGAACCGGTTCTTATTGCTGGTTCACAGCCAGGTGGTCAGTTAACGATCACTACTGATGTTGAAAATTTTCCTGGATTTGCAGATGTAATACAAGGTCCTTGGTTAATGGAGCAAATGAAAGAACAAGCATTAAAGGTTGGTACAAAATTTATAGAAGATCACATTTCTAAAGTTAACTTTAATAAAAAACCTTTCGAAATAATTGGAGACTCTGGAAATCATTACCTTGCTGAAAGTGTTATTATTTCAACTGGCGCGCAGGCAAGATGGCTAAATTTAGACTCTGAAGAAAAATATAAAGGATTTGGTGTTTCTGCTTGTGCAACTTGTGACGGATTCTTTTATAAAAATAAAGATGTTGTTGTTGTGGGAGGTGGAAATTCTGCAGTTGAAGAGTCTTTATTTCTTACAAATTTTGCAAAAAAAATAACGCTTGTTCATAGAAAAAATGAATTAAAAGCTGAAAAATTGTTGCAAAAAAAATTATTTTCTCATCCTAAAATCAATGTGATTTGGGATAGTGTTATCTCGGAAATTATTGGGACAGAAAATCCTAAAGGGGTAACTGCAGTTAAATTAAAAAATATTAAAACAAACACATTTACAGAACTGCAAACTCACGGACTTTTTGTTGCAATTGGACACGATCCAGCAACAGCTTTGTTTAAAGGGCAAATTAATATGGATAGCAGCGGTTATATAACAACTCAACCCGACTCCACAAAAACTAATATTCCTGGAGTATTTGCTGCGGGAGATGTGAAAGATAAATTATACAGACAAGCTGTTACAGCTGCAGGAATGGGATGTATGGCTGCTCTTGAAGCTGAGAGATATTTATCTAATCACTAAAACTATTTTAAACTTTCACAAAAACTTTTAATTTTAGCTACAGCTTTTTCTAAAATCTGCATAGAAGTTGCATAAGAAATTCTAAAATAACCTTCTAACCCGAATGCTGAGCCTTGAACAATAGCAACGCCAGTTTCTTCTAATAAGTAAGTTGCAAAATCTGTATCATTTTTAATAACCTTTCCACTAGATGTTTTTTTGTTCATTAATTTTTTACAATTTGGAAAAACATAAAAGGCACCTTGTGGATTAACGCAGGTTAATCCTTTGGTATTATTTAAAGCACTAACAACAAAATCTCTTCTCTTTTTAAATTCTATAGCCCTAGGATTAATAAAGCTCTGATCTCCATTTAGTGCCTCAACTGCTGCTGCCTGACTAATAGAAGATGGATTAGTTGTAGATTGAGATTGAATCTTTTGTATTGCTTTTATTAAAGTTTTTGAGCCTGCGGCATAACCAATTCTCCATCCTGTCATTGCATACGCTTTACTAACTCCATTTACGACTAGAGTTCTATCGCTTAAAGAATTATCTATTTCTAAAATATTTACAAATTTTGAGTCATTTGAACCTTTGTCTTGGTAAATGATATGCTCATAAATATCATCTGTTAAAATATTTACATGTTTATGTTTTTTTAAGACTTTTACTAACTCTGTTAATTCTGATCTTGAATAGCACATTCCCGTTGGATTTCCTGGTGAGTTTAAAATAAACCACTTTGTCTTAGTTGTTATCATTTTATCAAGCTGATCAGCAGAAATTTTGAAATCACTTCGCTCATCACACTCTACAAATTTAGGAGTTCCTCCAGCCAATAAAACCATGTCAGGATACGAAACCCAATAAGGCGCTGGAATAATAACTTCATCGCCTGGATTAATAGTTGCAA